>CALMLW010000260.1 GCA_937868015.1 uncultured Synergistaceae bacterium
CTTTCTTCCCCCCATGCCTTCCCTACCCGCCATGATCCTGGTCCTGGCCTTCGGAGTATCTGTGGGGGTCTTCTGGGCGTGGGTTCCCGGCCGCCTCTCCCTTGACCTGGGCATGAACGTGGTGGTGGTGACCATCATGTTCAACGCCGTGGCCCAGTACTTCACGTCGTACCTGGCCACGGGGCCCCTGGCGGGCAAAAACGTCTCGGCGGGCATGACCGACCGGGTACAGGACTTCGTACGCTTTTCCCGGATCAGCGACCTGGCGGTGCTCCACACCGGCGTCTTCGTGGCCCTGGGGGCCGCCCTCCTGGTGACGGGGCTCATGCTGTGGACCGCCTGGGGTTACGAGGGACGCATGGTGCGCCTCAACCCCCGGGCCGCCGCCGCCGGAGGCATCCCCGTGAGGCGGCGCCAGCTCGGGGCCATGGCCCTTTCCGGAGCGCTGGCGGGGCTCGCGGGGAGCCTGCTGGTGATGGGAGACACGGGGCGCTTCCTGGTGGGGATATCCAAGGGATACACCTGGACGGGGATGATCCTCGCCATGATGGTGGGGTATAACCCCTTGGGGGTCCTGGGGGCGGCCCTGGTGTATGCCGCCATGAGCTCCGGGGCCCTGGAGATGGAGCTCCTCACGGGTATCCCCGCAGAAGTGGTGGACCTCATCGTCACCACCTCCGTGCTCTTCGTGACGGCGGGGATGGCGGTGGCCAACAGGCTGGCGAATCGCCTGCGGGAGGATTAGCCATGATCGAACTGTTTCGCGCCTCCATCCGCATGATGACCCCCCTGATCCTGGCGGCCCTGGGGGGGTGCTGGACCTTGCAGACGGGCATTTTGAACATCAGCCAAGAGGGAGCCATGCTCCTGGGGGCCTTCTTCGCCGCCATGGGAAACCACTTCATGGAGAGCTGGGTGGGGGGGCTTTTCTGCGGCGTCGCCGCCGCCGTGGCCTTCAACCTCCTCTTCGCCCTCTTTTGCGTCAACCTGAGGGCCAACATCTGGGTGGTGGGCATGACCCTCAACATTCTGGCGGACAGCCTCTCCGTGCTCCTGCTCAAGAGCATTTTTCACGTGAAGGGGTATTTTTCGTCGCCCTTCATGGAGAAGGTCCCCGACGTGGACCTGGGGTGGCTCTCCGCCCCCCTTGATCGTGTGGTGGGGGACTTTTCCCTGGTGGTCTGGGGGACGCTCTTTTTGGTGCTGGCCATGCTGTGGGTGGACCGGAAGGCCGTGCTGGGGCTCCGCCTCAAGGCGGCGGGAGAAAACGAAGAGGCCTTGGCCGCCGCCGGGGTTTCCGTGCTCCGGCTGCGCTACTTTGCCCTGGTCCTCAACGGCGTACTGGTGGGCGCGGCGGGGAGCTTTCTTTCCATCAGCTATCTCACGCTCTTTAACCAAGGCATGAGCTCGGGCCGGGGATGGATTGCGGTGGCGGCGGTGATCTTCGGCGACGGCAAGCTGGGCACCACCCTGGGGGCGGCGGCGGCCTTCGGCCTGGTGCAGGCCGGGGGCAACGCCCTGCAAAATGCGGGGGTCAATAGCAATGGCACCCTCATGTTGCCCTACGTCTGCATCCTCGGGGCCCTTTTCTGGAAGGCCCTGCGCGCCCGGAGGGAGCGGCTCCTGCGGGAACGGCGGGAGATCCCCTCCGGCGCCTAGGGCGCCCCTCCGGCTCCCTTTCGCCCCGGTGTGGAGATCGGTCCTCCGGGCGGAGGCTCAAGGGAAGGAAAACTTTTGACGCAGAGAAAACATCGGGCCTATAATCGCCCGGGACGCGAGTTCTCCCGGCGGAAATCGAGAAGCCGGAGACAAAATATGAGGTGACGGCATGTTCGAAGGTTTGAAGAAGGCGTTGGGGCTCGATCCCAACGAGAACGCCCTGAAGCGCTATCGGCAGCGAGTGGGGCGGATCAACGCCCTGGAGCCCGCCCTCCAGGCCCTCTCCGACGAGGCCCTCCGGGCCCGGGGAGACGAGTTCCGGCGGCGCATCGAAGGAGGAGAGGCCCCCGACGCCCTGCTGGAAGAGGTCTTCGCCACGGTGCGGGAGGTCTCCGTGCGCACCATGGGGTTGCGCCACTTCGACGTACAGCTCATGGGAGCCATGGCGCTCACCGAAGGGTGCATCGCCGAGATGAAAACCGGCGAAGGGAAGACCTTGGTATCCACCCTGGCGGTGGCCCTGGGGGGCTTTTCTCGCCAGGGCGTGCACGTGGTGACGGTGAACGACTACCTGGCCAAGCGGGACGCGGAGTGGATGGGGCCCATCTATCGCTTCCTGGGGCTTTCCGTGGGAGTCCTCTCCCCCTTCATGCCCCCAGAGGAGCGCTTCGCCGCTTATCGGGCGGACGTGACCTACGGCACCAACAGCGAATTTGGCTTCGACTACCTGCGGGACAACATGGCCACCCACCCATCGCACCTGGTACAACGGGGGCATGCCTTCGCCATCGTGGACGAGGTGGACTCCATCCTGGTGGACGAGGCCCGGACGCCCCTCATCATCTCGGGACCATCGGAGGACAACGTGGAGCCCTATCGTCGGGCCAACGATGTGGCCCGGCGCCTCACCCGGGACACGGACTTCGAGGTGGAAGAAAAGGACCGCAACGTGGCCCTCACCGAAGGAGGCATCGCCCGCTGCGAACAGATCCTCCAGGTGCCGGGGCTCTTTGCCGATCTGGCCCGCTCCGAGATGGCCCATAAGATCCTCCAGGCCCTGAAGGCATGGCATCTTTTCCAGCGCGACGTGCACTACGTGGTGAAAGACGGGGAGATCGTCATCGTGGACGAGTTCACCGGTCGGCTCATGTTCGGTCGCCGGTACTCCGACGGCCTCCACCAGGCCATCGAGGCCAAAGAGGGAGTGCGCATTGGCCGGGAAAATCAGACCCTCGCCACGGTGACCATCCAGAACTACTTCCGCATGTACCGCAAGCTGGCGGGTATGACGGGGACCGCCGCCACGGAAGCGGAGGAGTTCAAAGAGATCTACGGTCTCCCCGTGGTGGTGCTCCCCACGCACCGTCCCATGATCCGTCAGGATCACGCCGATCTGATCTACCGCACCAAGCGGGAGAAGTTCGCCGCTGTGGCGGACGAGGTGGGAGAGTGTCACGCCAAAGGGCAGCCGGTGCTGGTGGGCACCACCTCCATCGAGAACTCCGAAGTGGTGAGTAAGCTCCTCAAGGCCCGCAAGATCCCCCATCAGGTGTTGAACGCCAAGTTCCACGAAAAAGAAGCCCAGATCGTGGCCCAGGCGGGGCGCTTCGGCGCCGTCACGGTGGCCACCAATATGGCGGGGCGCGGCACGGACATCGTTCTGGGGGGCAACGCGGACTTTTTGTCCCGGGAAGAGGCCCCCCGGCGGGGCGTGGATCCCGCCGCCGACCTCGAGGGCTTTGATGCCCTCCGCCGGGAGCTGGCCGCCCAGTGCGCCGTCGAGCGGGAGCAGGTGTTGGCCGCCGGGGGCCTTCACATCCTGGGCACCGAGCGCCACGAGTCCCGGCGCATCGACAACCAGCTCCGGGGGCGTAGCGGCCGCCAGGGAGATCCGGGCTCCAGCCGCTTCTACCTCGCCCTGGAAGACGACCTCCTGCGCCTTTTCGGCTCGGAGCGCATCCAGGGCGTCATGGAGAAGCTGGGCATGGAAGAGGGCGAATCCATCGAGCACCCCATGCTCACCAAGGCCATTGCCAATGCCCAGAAAAAGGTGGAGGAGATGCACTTCGACATCCGCCGCCAGCTCCTCATGTACGATAACGTCATGAACCAGCAGCGCGAGGCGGTCTACGGCGAGCGAAATCAGGTCCTGCGGGAAGAGGGAATCCGGGAGCGGGTGGAAGAAATCATCGCCGACGCCATCGACGGTGTGCTGGAAAAGGCCTTTCCCGAGCAGGGGGAGTGCCAACCCCGGTCGGCGGTGCTTCGGCTCAAGGGCATGATGGGCCCCTGGGTGGAACCCCTCCTGGAGGGGGTGGAGACCCCCCAGGCTTTGCCCCCGGCCCAGGAATCCCTCAAGGAAGGGGCCCTGGAGCGCTTCCGGAGCAAGATGGCCGATCTGGGGCCCGAGATGGGCGAGGGACTGATTCGCTTTCTCGTGCTGCACGTCTTGGACGCCCAGTGGAAGGACCACCTCCTGGGGATGGACGAGCTTCGGCGCGGCATAGGCCTCCGGGCCATCGGCCAGAAAGATCCCCTCCTGGAGTACCAGTTTGAGTCCTACAACCTCTTCCAGGAGATGTTGGAGCGCGTCCGAGAGGGCGTGACGGAGTACGTCTTTCGGGTCTCCGTGGCGGCCCCGGAAGGGGATCCTCGGGGCCAGCCCCGCCACGCGGTGCCGGAGATCCTGGCGGCGGGGGGGCTGGGGCAGGATCGGCGCCCCGATCCTCGCCAGGGGGAGAGCCCCAAGCCCGTTCAAAAGGGGGCCCGGGTGGGACCCAACGCCCCGTGTCCCTGCGGGAGCGGGCGCAAGTACAAACAATGCTGCGGCCGGCTGGCGTGATCCCCAAGCCGGAACGACCCTTGGAGTCCTCGGCCCTTGGGGCGGTGGCGCGAGGGTGAGAGGAGGAAAAGGCGATGATAAAAAGCATGACCCGGGGGTGGTTCTGGGGGATCCTCCTTTCTCTGCTGGGAGCGGCGGGGGCCCTGGGGGCTCCGGCGCCGGAAGAGCTACTGGCGAAAGAAGTGCGCCGCCTGGCCCGAGAAGTGCCCCCCGGAGGGGGAGAAGGATCGGGCATGGTGTGGCAGCGACGGTCGGAGTACGAGCTACAAGCGGACGGCTCCTTGGTGCGGCGTTCCCGATGGATCGTCGAGCTCCCCTCCCGGGGGGCGGAGGCCTGGCGCCTCTGGGATATCCCCGTTCCCGTGGGGGGAAAGGCCGAGCTTTTGGCGAGCGGCCTCTACGACGCCCAGACGGGGCGTCCCCTGGCCCCCCTTTCGGTGGAAAATGACGACGAAGGGGGCATTGCCTCGCTGAGGGTGCGCGCCCCCCGGCACGACGGCGCGGTGGTGGCGCTGGAATACCTCCAGGTCTTTCCGCGACGGATGAACGTGGACGACGTGGTGTGGCTCGCCCTGGACCTTCCCCAGTGGGAGCAGGTGATCACGGTGCGTGTCCCCCAGGGGAGCGCCTTTTTCTGGAAGGGAGTGGAGGCTCCGGCCCCCGAGGTCACCGACGAGGGGCCCTGGGAAAGCTATGAGTGGCGGGTGGTGAACCGCCCCGCCTGGCCGGGGATGGGGCTCCTGTCCCAGGGGCGCCCCGTGCTGACTTTCAGCCTGAGAAAGGGACCCCGCGAGGCCCTGACGCCCCTGGACTACCTGGAGAGCCTTCCCCTGCCCGAACCGAAAGGGGCCTTCGCCCGGGCGCTACGGGGGGCCAACCGCATCGCTGCGGGGAAAAGGCTCCTGGGGCTCATGAATGGCTCCTCCACCCTTCTGGAGGGAGCCCCGTGGGATGCGGTGCGCCCCGGGGAGCTCATCTCTCCGGAGGGGCCCTGGACCTCATGGGAGCGGGTGCTCCTGCTCCGGCGGTGGCTTGAGAAGGTGGGGTGGAAGGCCACCCTGTGGTGGATCCCGGTGCTGGACCTGGGGGAAGACGCCCCCGCCACGGCCCGGGCCTGGCTCCGTCCGGTGCTGGAACTTAAACCCTCCGGGGGCGGGGAGTTTTTCTGGGACGTGGGGCAGAACGTGGCCCCGGGAGAGGTCCCCTCGGCCCTTTGGGGTGCCACGATCCTTCGTCGGGAGGGCGCCCGGGTGGAGCGGCGATCCATGGGAAAGGGCGCCTTGGAGACCCATCGCTTCTCGGTGGAGTGGACCCTGAGCCTGGACCAGGAAGGGGTGGCCCGGGGATCGGTGGACGTCACCCTTCGGGGGGGGTGGGTGGGGATCTTCGCCCCCCAGGGCGTGCCGGAGGCCGATGCGGTGAAGAGCCAGATCCGATGGCCCTCCGGGGCGGGGCGTCCCGTGCTGGGAGAGGCCACCAGGACCGTCTACCCCTACGGTTATCGCTTTTCCTTTCCGGTCACCGTCCCTTTGGGCATCCCGGGCCCCGGACGGGTGTTGGTGCGCTTTCCCGGAGTGGACCTCCCCTGGACCGCCGACCTCCGGCGCGCCGCCGCCCCCTGTGCCCTGCGGTTTCCCTTCGTCTTCGAGCAACGATTCTCCCTGGCCCTTCCCAAGGGTTACCGCGTTTTGGACCTCCCCAAGGGGGGGGAGCGGGGACGGCGGGTGGTGCTCAAGGAGACGGTGCGGTATCGGGAGAAGTACCACGAAGTGGTGGGGGAGAGCCGCCTTCTGGTGAAAGACGTGCGCCTGGGGGATCCGGAGCTGGCGGAGCTGGAAAGCGCCCTGGCCGCCGAAGCTCGGTGGGGAGGGCACCAGATCCCCTTGATGAAAAAGTAAATCCCTTCGGAGCCCCCGGAGGGAAGGGTTGCCCCGTCCTGGGGCAGGAAAGAGGAGGGCTTTTCCCGTGGAAGACATTCGCGACATGTTAAAACAGGAGATCTCTAAGGTCCTGGAGGACCTGGCCCGGGACCGGGGGGTGGCTCCGGAGCTCCTCCCTGAAGTGTACCTGGAACGCCCCAAACGCCCGGACCAGGGAGATTGGGCCACCAACGTGGCCCTTCAGGGGGCTAAAGTCTTCGGAAGCCATCCCCGGGAGGTGGCCCAGGCCCTGGCGGAGCGCCTCACCCCCGGCGAGAAGAGCTGCGTGGCCGGGGTGGAGATCGCGGGCCCCGGGTTCATAAACTTTCGCCTTTCCCGGGGGTGGATGGGCGCCGTGGCGGAGCGTGTGTTCTCCGAGGGCGAGCGGTACGGCCGTTCCGACCTGGGGAGGGGCCGCCGGGTACAGGTGGAGTTCGTGAGCGCCAACCCCACGGGCCCCCTTCACGTGGGTCACGGTCGGGGCGCCGTGGTGGGAGACGTGATGACGTCCATCCTGGAGTTCACCGGGTGGCAGGTGGCCCGGGAGTACTACATCAACGACGCGGGGCTCCAGGTGGACAACCTGGGGCGCTCCGTCCAGTCCCGTTACTTCGAGCTCCTGGGCCAGGGAGAGCGGGCCCCCTTCCCCGAAGACGGGTACCACGGAGATTACATCCGGGACGTGGCCCAGGGCGTGTTGGACCAAGAAGGGCCCCACCTCCTGGATCTTCCCCTGGAGGAAACCCTGCCCTTCTTCCGGGAGTACGGCTGCCGCACCCTTCTGGAGGTCATCCGAAAGGACCTGGAGTTCTTCGGGGTGCGCTTCGACGTGTGGTTTTCGGAAAAAAGCCTCTACGACAACGCCTCGGTCCCCGGCATGATCGATCACCTCCGGGGGCGGGGCTTCGTCTACGACCAGGATGGGGCCGTGTGGTTCCGGGCCACGGCCTTCGGGGATGAAAAGGACCGGGTGCTCATCCGCAGCAACGGAGCCCCCACCTACTTCGCCTCCGACGTGGCCTACCACAAGGACAAGTTCGACCGGGGGTTTGACTTGGCCATCGACGTCTGGGGGGCGGATCACCATGGATACATTCCCCGGGTTCGGGCCGCCGTGGAGGCCCTGGGGAGGGATCCCCAGGATTTCCAGGTGATCCTGATCCAGATGGTGAACCTCCTGCGCCACGGGGAGCCCGTCACCATGTCCAAGCGCTCGGGGCAGTTCGTCACCCTACGGGACGTGTTGGACGACGTGGGACCGGACGCCACGCGCTACTTTTTCCTCATGCGCCGGTCGGACAGCCACCTGGATTTTGACCTGGGAGTGGCCAAGACCCAGGGAGCGGACAATCCCGTGTATTACGTCCAGTACGCCCATGCCCGCATGGCCAGCATCTTCCGGGAGGCCGAGGCCCGGGGGATCCCCGTGCCCTCCGGAGTGGATCCCCTCTTGACCGAAGCCTTCGGCTCCCCCGAGGAGCAGGCCCTCATGCGCCAGATTGCCCTCTTCCCCGACGAAGTGGCCAAGGCCTCCCGGGAGTATGAGCCCCACCGTCTGGTGTTTTTCGCCTACGACCTGGCCTGCGCCTTCCACTCGTTCTACAACGCCTCCCGGATTTTGGGGGAAGAGCCCGCCCTGCGGGACGCCCGCCTGGTGGCGGTGCGGGCGAGCCAGATCGCCCTGGCCAATGCCCTGCGCCTCTTGGGCATCGGGGCTCCGGAGCGCATGTAGCTTCGGGGGCGCCATGCCGAGGCTCCGATGGGTTTTTGTCCTCACCGTCACCGGACTCTGCTTTGCCGTGATGCTCACGGCCTACGGCTTTGAGCTGGCGCGCATCGCCAGGCTCTCCTACCTGGTGGATCAGCGCATGGACGAGATCGTGCGCCTCAGTCGCCGGATGCAGACGTTGCGGGAGGAGATTGCCTATTACGAGACCCCGGAGGGAGTGGCCCGGTTGGCCCGGGAGCAATTTAACCTACTTTACCCCGACGAAACGGTCTTTCGCGTCGTTTACACGTCGGGAGATGAGGTGCGCATCTTGTCGAGAGACGGCCCCTAGGATATAATCCAAAGTCGCGTGTGTCCCTGCCTCTTCCGCGCGAGAAGAGGCCTCAAGTCCAAAGGGAGGAGGTGAAGGTGGTGCGGCCCTACGAAATGATGGTGCTGTTCCACCCCGACGTCGAGGACCACAAGGTCCTGGCGGAGGAGATCGGTGAAGTTGTCAAGGGTGTCGGGGGAGAAGTGTCCAAGATCGATCACTGGGGCAAGCGAAGGCTTGCCTACCCCGTCGACAAGAAGCAGGAGGGATACTATACCCTCTACCAGCTGACTCTGGATCCGGGGCAGGTGAAGGAACTAGATCGCCTGCTGCACATCCGGGCGAACGTCATGCGGCACATGGTGGTGCGTAAGGACGAGCTCTAAGGAGGGAGTGCCGTGCGCGGATTCAACAAGGCCATCATCATGGGGAACCTCGCCCGAGACCCCGAGGTGCGTTACACCGCCTCCAAACAGGCGGTGGCCCGGATCACCGTGGCGGTGAACCGCCGGTGGAAGGGATCCAATGGCGAAGTTCAGGAACAGGTGGATTTCATCCCCGTATCGGTCTGGGGCATCCAAGCGGAGCACTGCGAGCAGTATCTTTCCAAGGGCTCGGGGGTCCTTGTGGAGGGGCGCATCTCCGTGCGGAGCTACGAAAAAGACGGACAGAAGCGCTTCGCCACCGAGGTGGTGGCCCAGTCGATCCAGTTCATCGGGGGTCGCCGGGACGAAGGGGGCGCCGCCCCCTCCCGGGGAGGGCCCCATCGGGACGAACCCGCCACCCGTCCGCCTCGCTTTGGCAGCCTTCGCGACGAAAAAGGGTTCACGGAAGAAGACTTTCCCCTGGATATCTCCGACATGCCCGAAGACCGGGGAGGAGAGGAAGCTGACATCCCCTTCTAGGGAGTGGTCCGGCGGTTTTAGCAAAGGTTTTAGCAAAAAGGAGGATAACGTTCATGGCTGCACCATCCCATGGTCATGGTGGGCCGGCGGGGGGGCCGCGCAAGCGCGGCAAGCGCCGTCCCAAGGTGTGTTTTTTCTGTGTAGATAAAGTAGACCACGTGGACTACAAAGACGTGGAAAAGCTCCGCAAGTACATCTCCGAGCGAGGCAAGATCCTCCCCCGGCGGGTTTCGGGAAATTGCGCCAAGCACCAGCGGCGCCTCACCGACGCCATCAAGCGGGCCCGGATGATGGCCCTCGTACCCTTCTCTGCGGAGTAGACGGGAGTTTTTTCGAGCGAAGGGAGAGGCCCGTCCTCTCCCTCGCGGCGTTCTGGAGCGGTGAACGGGAAGGGATGTCCCCCTTTCGCCGACGTGGAGGAAAGGATGACGGGCCATGCATGACCCCCGCCCCTTGGTGGAATCCGCCCTGTTGGCCGCCTTGGCGGCGGTGCTCTTTCTCATCAGCTCCGCCCTCCCCCTGGTGGGCGTCGTGGCGGCGCTGATCTGCCCCACTCCCCTGGTGGTGCTGGGCCTCCGCCACTCCCTGCGCCACGCCATCCTGGGCACCGGGGTGGCGGGGATCCTGACGGTGATCTTTTCTGGGCCCCTGGGGGGACTATTTTTCACCCTGGGCTTCGGAGTGCTGGGGGTGGGGCTCGGAGTCCTGGCGAAAAAGTACGACCATGCGGAGGAGATCCTCCTCTACGGCGTCCTCGTGTCTCTGGCCAGCAAGCTCCTCCTCATGGGAGTCGCCACGGCGGTCACCGGCATTAACCCCTTTTCCGTCGACCCCGATCAGATGCGCCTCACCATGCAGCAGGCCTTCGACCTGGTGGGCGGATGGGGAGGGCAGGGAGCCCCGGCGGCCCTGGAGCCCGTGCGGGCCCAGATGGAGGCCAGTTTTCAGATCATCCCCCTCATCTTCCCCGCCCTTTTGGTCATGGCGGGGGCCCTGGACTGTTGGCTCAGCTACGCCGTGAGCGCCGCCGTGCTCCAGCGCCTGGGACAGCGGCGCCTGCCCCCCATCCCTCTCTTTGACACCTGGCGTTTTCCCCGCAGCCTGGTGTGGGCCCTTTTGGCCTCCCTGGTGTTTCCCCTCCTGGACGGAGGGGGGGAGGGGCGGGGCATCCTCTTCCGGGCGGGAATCAACCTGCGCATGGTGGTGACCATGCTTTTTCTGTTGCAGGGCATGGCGGTCCTGGGGGCCTTTTTGCGACGCTGGCGCTGGGGTAAGCTCCGGTGGGTGGCCTTTTTCCTGGTGATGGCCTTCCCCTTCCTGTCCCAGGGCGCCACGGTGCTGGGGATCGCGGATCTGTGGTTTGACTTCCGGGCCCGGGGGGTAGAGTGAGCCCCCTAAAACTCCCAGGCCCCGGGGAGAACTTCCTGCGAGGTGAAAGAGATGAAAGTCATTCTTAAACAAGACGTGGCCAAGCTCGGCAAAAAAGGAGATCTGGTGGAGGTCTCCGACGGCTATGCCCGGAACTTCCTCTTCCCCCGCCAGCTGGCGGAAGAGGGCACGGCGGGGAAGGTGAAAGACTGGGAGAACCAGGAAGACACCAAAAGGGCCAAGGCGGAGAAGGCGGAGCAGCATGCCCGGGAAGTGGGGCGCCACCTCCAGGGCAAGCGCGTTGTGGTGAAAGCCAGCGCGGGAGACGCCGGAAAGCTCTTCGGCAGCGTCACCTCTGCCCAGGTGGCCGAGGCCATCGCGACCCAGCTGGGGGCCAAGGTGGACAAAAAGGACCTCCGGCTCCCCGAGGCCCTCCGCTCCGTGGGCGTTTACCCCGTGACGGTGCGCCTCCATGCGGGGGTAGAGACCTCCCTCACCGTGAGCGTCGAGGCGGAGTAGGGTGGTCGAATCCCTTTTCGATCGAGTCCAGCCCCACAGCTTGGAGGCGGAGCGGGCGGTCCTGGGGGCCTGCCTGCTGGATCGGGATGCCCTCCTTTCCGCCACGGAGATCTTGGATCCTGAGGACTTTTACGACCTGCACCACCGGGACGTCTTCTCCTTGGTGGGGGAGATGGCCCGCAAGGATCTTCCCGTGGATCCCCTGACCCTATGGGAGGAGATCGGCCGCCATGCGGGCCTGGCGGAGCGCCTGGGGGGGCAGGGCTTCCTCGCCGCCGTGGTGGACAGCGTCCCCACCACCGCCAACGTGGAGTGGCACGCCCGGATCGTGCGGAACAAGGCCCTGAGGCGGCGTCTCATCGCCGCCGGGGGGCTCATCTCCCGCCTGGGCTTTGCCGAAGACCGGGAGATGGAAGACGTCCTCGACGAGGCCGAGCGCCTGGTCTTCGACATTGCCCAGAGGGGGAACGACCGCCCCTTTCGCCACATCCGGGAGATCGTCCCCGAGGCCTTTCAGCACATCGAAAAGGCCTTTCTCCGCAAGGACCAGACCATCGGCACCCCCTCGGGCTTCGTGGACTTCGATCACCTGGGAGGAGGGCTCCAGCCCGGGAGCCTCATCGTGGTGGCGGCCCGCCCCGCCATGGGGAAGACGGCCTTTGCCCTGAACATGGCCCAGCATGCGGCCATCAAGGAAAAGAAGCCGGTCCTCATCTTCAGCCTGGAGATGGGGGGAGAGCAGCTGGTGCACCGCCTTTTGGGATCGGAGGCCCAGATAAACATCCACGACCTCCGGACGGGAAACCTCTCCCGGGATCAGTGGGATCGTCTGGCCCACGCGGCGGGGCGCATTTCCGCCGCTCCCATCTACATCGACGACAGCTCCGACCTCTCCACCCTGGACCTCCGGGCCCGGTCCCGGCGCTTTGTGGCCCTCATGAAGGGCCAGCCTGTGGGGCTCGTGGTGGTGGACTACCTCCAGCTCATGCGCAGCCTTCGGTCTGCGGAGAGCCGCCAGCAGGAGGTGGCCGAAATATCCCGGGCCCTCAAGGCCGTGGCCCGGGAGCTATCGGTGCCGGTGGTGGCCATCTCCCAGCTCTCCCGGGCCGTGGAGTCGCGCACCGACCGGCGCCCCATGCTGTCAGACCTCCGGGACAGCGGCGCCATCGAACAGGACGCCGACATGGTACTTTTGCTCTATCGCCCCGGATACTACGACCGAAAAGACGGCGACGAGGAAGACCCCCGGGCCGAGGTCATCCTGGCCAAACACCGCAACGGCCCCACGGGGACGATAAATCTAATTTTTATGAAAGAGTTTGCCCAGTTCGTGAGCTCCGAAAGGCGGCCGTACCTACCCTAGGGCTCCCTCATGCGGTCCCCTGCGTGGAATTACCGTTGCCCCCGGGGATCGGCCGGTGACATAATGCCCCTGGTTCCGCCGCCCGAGGGGGTGACGGAGCTCGGGGTGGGGCGAAAAAAGCCCTCCCCCCGGGAACCGAAGGGCGGGACGTTCAATTTTTAAGGAGGATTTTTCCGTGGCCAAGAACAAGGTGCTTCGCAAGGCTCCCCCGGGGCCGATGATTTCCCCCTCTCCCCCGGCTCTGGCGCCGTGGTGGATGACCTTTCCCCTCCTTTTGGTTGCCCTCGCGGTGCCCAACCTGGTCTTTTCCGGCCTATCGTGGTTTGACACGCTGCACCTCATGAAGTGGGTGGTGACCGCCGTTCCCGTGGCCCTCTGCTGGGTCGTGGCGGGGAGCCGGGTGGCGTGGTACGGGGCGGATCGGTTGAACTTCCGGTGGGACGCCTTCGGGCTGGCATGGTTTTTCATGCTGCTTTACTTTGCCCTCCAACCCCTCTGGGTTCCGATCACCTCGGGACCCACGCTGGTGAAGGAGTGGTTTTTCCTCGCCACCATGCTCGGGGTGTACCTCCTGGCCCTAAACACGGACCCCGGGCGATGGCGCCGGGACCTGCGCTGGATCCTCTTGGGGGCGGCGCTGAACGGGGCCATCAACGTGGGCTTTGCCGAGCTCCAGATGCGAGACCTGGTGACCCCTGATCTTTTCTTCATACTACATACCCCGGGATTTTACATTGGCAACACGGGGTACCAGAACATGATGGGCCTTTGGATGTTCGTGGGGGCCTACGGCATGTGTTGGTGCTTCCTCACCGGGGCCTTCCGCCGGGAGGACGGATCCCACCCCTTTTTCTGGTGGGTCGCCCTGGGGCTTTTGGCGGTGGACGTGTATGGCCTGGCCGCTTCCACCAGCCGGTCGGCCTTCTTGGCCTTCCTCGTGGGGCTTTTGACCCTGGGGGTGGCCTTTTGGGCCCAGGCCGAGGATCGGCGGCGAGTGTTAAAGAGGGTGCTTATTTTCACCGGGGCCTTCTTCCTCGCCTACGGCGTGGCCATGATGGGGGTCCGGGGGGCCGATGTCTTTTTCTATAAGTTCGGGGACATGGTGGTGAACTACAAGGGCATCGGGGGGCGCAGCGCCATCTGGGCCACCTCCTGGACCATGATCCGCCAGCACCCCGAGGGGGTGGGGCTGGGGCACTACAAGTGGCACTACCTCGACGCCCAACGGGAGATGTTTCGCGACTTCCCGGAAAACGAATTCCAGTTCACCAACTGGGCCCACAACGAATATCTCCAGTGGTTCGCCGAAGGGGGGATCGTGGGGGGGGCCATCCTTTCTCTGATGGTCCTATGGTGGCTCTGGCGCTTCTGCCGGGCCTTGGGGCGGCGTCAGAAGCTCTCTCCTCCGGCGGTGTGGGCCTGCGGCTTCGTCACCAGCTATTTTTTTGCCATGGTCTGGGATAGACCGCTACACCGCATCGAAGATGCGGTGTGGCTCGCCCTGGCTCTGGGCCTATCCGCCCGGGAGATCCTTCTCCCTTCGGAGGAAGACCGGGGGACCCTGGGGAGGATGCCCCTGGTGGGGCGCTTTCTGGGGGGCTTTGCGGCGGTGGCGGCCCTGGGGGGGCTCTGCTTCCTCGGGGACGGCATGGTCGGGGACAAGATCCTGGCCCGCTCCCTCCGGGCTTCCAACGCCCAGGAGTATAAAAGGCTCCTGGAAAAGGCCCAGGATCACTACATGGTCCATCTGGACGCCGAGCGCCAGCTGGCGATCCTCCTCATCCGGGCGGGAGAATCCAGTCAGGATGGCGACCTCCTCCTGGAGGGGCTCAACCGCCTGACTCAGTACTTCTACCGGGAGTCCACCGCCGAGGATCTCATGACCCTACTCCAGTGGGCCGATCGCCTCCACAGCCGGGAGATGATCGACCGTTTCACGGCCTATCTCCAGCCCGGATCCTATCAGGTCGTCCCCGCTCCCGGGGCCTCCGCCCCTCCTCCGATGAGCGCGGAGAGCGTCGAGCCTTGATTCTTTCCTCCCCCGGGGGGGCCCGGAGGCCCCCCCGGGGCTTTACTCTGGTGGAGATCCTCCTGGTACTGGCCCTGGTGGGGATCGTGGCCGCCGTGGGCATCGCCCCGGTGGTGCACACCGTGGGACTCCTCACCCGGGTGGAGGATGACTTTGCCGAGGACACGGCCTTTCGCCTGGCCGCTTCCCGCATGGCGGGGGATTGGCAGAGCCTTTTGCCCGTGCCCCAGGGCCCCGCCTTTCGGCTCATCCGGAGGGACAAGTTCGGTGGTGCCGCCAACGACGCGGTGGTGGCCTGGAGCGGGGTTTCCCGGGGGGGAGACCGGCCCCAGGGGAGCGTCCTTTACCGGGTGATCTGGCCCGACGACCCCTTTTCGGCTATGATACCGGGGCTATATCGGTGGTTCCTCGGGGGGCTTTTGCCCCACCAGGTGGACCCCGACGGTGTGTCTTTGGACCGGGGACAGCTGGTGCTCCCCGATGTGACGGCGTTGCGCCTCCGGGTGCATGACGGCGCCGCCTGGGTGGGGCAGTACGAGGGAGAGTTCCCCCCGGGGGTGGAAATACACCTGGAACGCGACGGAAAGGCCCTGACCTATGTGGACTGGCTCCCGCAGTAGGCGCCCGGCCTTCGTCCTCGCGGCGGTGCTCATGATCTCCGTGGTGCTCATTGCCGCCACCACGGGCTTCGCCTGGTTCGCCCGAAACCAGCTCCGCCGGGTGGAGGGGGAGCGCACCGCCCTCCGGTCTCGGAACCTTGCCTTTCTCACGGCCTTCTTCGTGGCCCGGGGGTTGGCCGCCGACCGGAGCGATTACGACGCCCCGGACAAGCCTCAGTTTCAGCCCATGGCCTTTCCCGCCGGGGAGGGTGTGGTGTCTTTGCACCTCGTCCCCCTGGACCGGGCCCTTCCGGTGAACGCTCTTTTCCTTCCCGACGGCACCACCCTGAGGCAGGAGATGATTCACCCCTGGGAGGAGCTCTGGAATAGGCTGGGCCACGGGGAGCTGGCCCCGGTGGTGCTCGATTTCCTCGACGCCGACGGCACCCCGCGTCTGGGGGGAGGGGAGAGGGAGGGCTTCATCAATCGCCCCCTGGGGGATCTGTCGGAGTTGCTCCTGTGCCCTGGCCTCTCTCCGCCCCTCCTAAAAGGCCCCTCGGGACCTTCGAAAAAAGGGCTGGAGGACTTTCTCACCGTGTGGTGCGATGGCAAGATAAATGTCAACACCGCATCGGAGGACGTGCTCACCCTTTTGCACGAGGGCTTCACCCCCGAGGGGGCCCGGGCCCTGGGAGCCTACCGGGTCGATCACCCCTTCAAAAAGATCGAGGACTTCTTCGAGGCCCCGGCCTTTCCCCGGGAGGCCTTGGGGAGCGTGATGAATCTGGTGGGGGTAAAAAGCTCCTACTTTGGCCTGACCGTGGAAGTGACGTGGGCGGGAAAGCGCTCTTGGGTTTATGATATCGTCTTGAAGAAAGACCACCAGACCGTGAGGGCGGTGGCTTGGGAGGAGAGACATTGATGGGGCGAAGGCATCTTGCTTCCTGGGGCGTTCCCGGGGCCGGGGGGTACTGGATCTTGCGCCAGGGATCGGTGGTGCGCCACGAGGGGCTCCCGGAGGACTTTTCCGGCGTCCTCCTCTATCCCTTTCGGACGCTCTCCGTCCACCCCTTTTCCTATCCCTTCGGCAACCTGTCGCGGATCCGGGAGGCCCTGGCCCTTCAGTACCGGAGCCTCCTGCTGGGAGGGCAGGGGGTGGAAGTCCTTCCCACGGTGTGGCGGCGCGAGGGAAAGGGGGCCTCGGGGGTGGCCTGGTTCTGGTCCCGGGAGGAGCTCGCCTTTCTCGAAGGGCGCCGGGGACCTCGCCTCACCGTTTGGCCCCTGCCCCTGGCCTTGGCCTCCCAGATGGAAGGCGACGGGGCGGCCCTCTGGGTTGACGGGGGGGCGGTTTCTTCCCTTGCCTGGCGTCAGGGGATTCCCTTCTTGGCCCGATGGAAGACCCTGGGACCCCAGGGCCTGGAGGGGGAGAAGGCCTGGTTTCGCCAGATGGGGGGAGAGGCGTTCTCCTTCGTGGAGGAGACCCTGGATCCCCGGACCCCCCAAGAGGCCCTGCGGCGCCTGGGGGCCGCCGCAGACGCCACTTGGAAGGCCTTTCCCCTCCTGCACGAGGTGGACCTCTCATCGGGGGGAGTGGATGCCCTGGTGGCCTGGGATCAGGCCCTTTTGTCCCTTCGGGGCCCCCTGGGAGCCCTCCTGGTGGGGGGGTTGCTCTTTTCGGGGGTACAGGGGGGCGAGCTCTGGAGTGCCCTGCACCGCCAAGAAGATCTCCAGGCCCGGGCGGCGGAGGCCTACGCCCAGGTCTTTGGCGGCACTCCCACCGACCCCTTGAGCCAGGCCCGGGCCCGTCTGGCCGAGGCCCGGGGGGAGAACCGTCAAGCCCGGGGGGCCTCCCTGGGGGACGTGATCCGCTTCGTGGGGGAGACCCTCTCCGAGGGAGGGGATAAGATGACCCTGGAAACCCTTCGCTACAGCGCCTCGGGGGCCCAGATGGGCGGGGTGCTCCCCGACGTGGGGACCCTGGCGAAGGTCAAAGAGCGCCTTAAAAAGGGCGAATTGTCCTCCCGGGTGGGAGATGTGCAGCAGACCCCCGACGGACAGGTGCGCTTCACCGTGGAAGTGGGGTGGCAGAAACCTTGATGAAAGGGGACGATTCTTTCCTGACCTCCCTGGGGGGGGCCCTGGGCCGTTTTCGTGAAGCCCTAGGGGCCAACGCCGAGTTTCGCCGTTTTGTCCTGCTCCTTCTGGGGGTCCTGGTCGCCTGGAGCGTGGGGTTCCAGCTGGCCCAGGAGGCCTCTTCGGAGTGGCAGCGCTCCTCCCTGCTGGAAGACCGTTTCCGGAAGTTCTTGGACGTGGTGTCCCAATATCGGGCCCTGGGGGGGGCCTCCGCCCCCGGGGTGAGGGAGGGCAGGGCCTCGGACCCCCTGGAGGCCTTTTCCGGCGTGGCGGATCGCCTGGGGATGAAGGGGCGCATAAAGGATCTCTCCGCCTCGGATCAGGGAGTGGTGGTGGTCCTGGAGCGCCTCTATGCGGAGGAGTTCATGACGCTCCTCCAAGAACTCGACGGGGCGGGGCTCGTGGTGCGCAGCGCCGAGCTCCGTACCCTGCCGGAAAAAGATGGTCCCCTCTTCGTCCTGTCGCTGATCGTGGGGGTGGAATCGTGAAAAGGTTTAAAATCATCGCCCCGCCGCTGATATTTTTTATCGCCTGCTTCGTCGGGGGGCTCGGGCTTTTCTTTCCCCTCCAGGAGGCGGTGGATTGGGGCGTGGCCCTGTTGATCCGAGAGGGCGATCGCCGGGGCATCGAGATTACGGTGCGAAACGCCACGGCGGGAGGAGGGTGGATCCCCTCCCTGACGCTGGAGAGCATCGAAGGGCGCTCTCCCCTTTTCTCGGCGCGAAGCCGGGGGGTGGAGCTCCGGTGGAACCCTTTGCCCCTCCTGGGGGGAAGGGGGGCCTTTGTCCTCTCCTGGGAAGAGGGGGGAGTGGAGGCCTTCGGCAAGGAGGCCTCTTGGGAAGGGGGGCAGACCCAGGTGGAGCTGACCCCGGGGACGGGGCGCTTCCTGGCGCTGGAGCTCCGGGGGGAGCTCCAGGCCCGGGGCGACGTCACCCTGGACCTCGTCGCGTCCCGCATTAGCGCCGCCGATATGCGCCTCAAGGTTCCCGGAGAGCTGGACGGGGTGCTGGAGGCCGCCGCCGCGTTTTTGCCCCTGCAGAAGGAATCCGAGGGCCAGTGGCACCTGGTCCGGGAGGAAGGCCATGACGCTCCCCAGTCTTAAGCAGATCCTTCGCCCCTCCGCCGTCGGCGGAGGATCCCATCTCCTCGTCGCCCTGGTCCGCTGGGGCGCCTGGGCCGTCCTCGCCCTGGTGGCGGCCCGAGGGGTGGCCTTTTTGGGAGAAGAGTTCCTCCGGCGGCACACCCTGGCCCTCCGGACGGAGCACGTCCTACAAAGCGTCCTGGGGTCCCGGGAGAGCGCCTCCCGGGGGGCCCCGCCGGGGGTCGTCGCCTTCGTGGAGCGAAACCCCTTTGGGGTCCCCCCTCGCCCGGCGGTGGCCTCCGTCCCCGTCGCCGAAACCACTGGCCCCGGGCTCTCCCTGGCTGACGTCCAGGTGGAGGGCACGGTGGCGGGGGTGGGGGCCCTGGTGTCCACGGAAGAAGGACCCCGGTGGATCCTCCAGAGGGAAGAGTTCCGGGGATATCTGGTCTTTCGCGTCCAGGCCGGGGGGGTCCTCCTGAGCCGGGATGGCCAGGAGACCTTCCTCCCCCTCGTCTTCGTGGGGGGAAGCCCGGGGGCCCCGGCCTCCCTGACGGTGGCCGGTTCCCCATCCTCGGGGTCCTCGGCCCCTCCGGCCCTTCCCCCCGCCTTCCAGGGGAAGGTGAGCTCCGCCGCGCCGGGCAAGGAGGGTGTCGTCGCTCGGGAAGTGGTGAATGCCCTGTTGATGAACCCCTTTGACGAGCTCAAACTGGTGCGTCTGATCCCCAAGGTGGACGACCAGGGGAAGGCTGGGGGCTTGGAAGTAGCGGCCCTGGAGGATAAGAGCATCCTCTCCACCCTGGGGGTGCGCCCCGGAGACGTCATCAAGGGGATCAACGGCATCACCATGAACAACATGGGGGACGTGGCCAATGCCATCAACTCCCTCATGGGGGGCAGCAAGTTCGACGTGGCCATCGTGCGGGACGGCAAGCCGGAACAGCTGTCCTACGCCGTCAAGTAGGGATGGGGGACGACCCATGGCGCGGACCAGGTCGGCCTCGCCGGAGGTAAAAAGAAGAAATCTTCGGGGCGCCGCGTCGGGCTTTACCCTGGTGGAGATCATGGTGGCCGTGGCGATCTTGGCCCTGGTGAGCGTGGGGGCCCTGCGCCTGGCGGCCCTCTCCCAGCGGACCCTGGACGAAGTCCAGATCCAGCGGAGGCTCCTGGACGAAGCCCGGGCCCTCCAGGTGATCCAGCGCGCGGGCACCCTGCCCGACTCGGGCTCCAGCGGAGACCTGTCCTGGAGCCTTTTGAAGGAAGAAGTGGAGATCCCCCCCACGGGGCTGCGTCTACCCTACAAGCGCTTCACGGTCACCCTCTCGGGGCGGACCCTGGAAATCTGGGTACCCTAAACCGCCCCGGATCGCCCCGTAGAGGGGAGCCTGGCGAGGATTTTCCGGGATCTCCCGGACGAAGGACGGAGGATAAAGCATGGAAAGGCACGAGAAAAAAGCGACGATCTCGCAGGGACACCCCGGGGGCTTCGGGGCGGGGCGAAAAGGAGGGGCCATCCTGGCCTGGGCCCTCTTTCTCCTCTTCCTCCCCCTCGCTCCCTTGAGCCCCCTCATCCCGGCCCCGATGGAGGCCCGGGCCCAGGAAGGGGTTGAGCCCGACGAGCAGGAGCTGGTGAAGATGGCCCAGGCCATGAGGCAGGCCGGACAGGTGCAGTTCAACTTCAAAAACCTGGACCTGGTGAAATTCATCCGCTTCATGTCCGAACTCCTGGGGGAGAACATCCTGGTGGATCCCAGCGCCAAGGGGAGCATCACCATCGTCTCCACCCGCCCGGTGTCCCTGCGGGAGTCCCGCCAGGTCATGCTCTCGGCCCTGGAGATGAACGGCCTGGCCCTCCAGAGCGAGGGAGGCTTCAGCAAAATCCGCTCCCAGAGCACGGGACCCAGCACCGACAACATGGTGCGCAAGGGCAAGGCGGGCCCCGGCTATGGCGAAGAATACGTCGTCCAGGTCGTCCCCCTGGAGTACGTCGCCGCCGCTTACGCCCAGAGCGCGGTGAGCACCGCCCTGGGGGGCGCCGTGGTCTTTTTCCCCACCGAGACGGGCAATGGCGCCATCTTGAGCGGCAAAGCCACCCTGGTGCAGCGGGCCGTGTCCGTCCTCCACGCCCTGGATGTCCCCGACAACCTTCGGGACGTCCACGTGGTGGATCTCCTCTACGCCCGTCCCTCCGTCATTGCGGGGTACATCACCCAGGCGGGGCAGTCCGGGGCCTCCGCCCTGACGGGGGTCACCGCCATTGGGGACGACACCCGCCAGAAGCTTGTCTTCGTGGCCGACCGCACCACCGCCAAAGAGGTGAAGCGTCTTCTCATCGAGATGGACGTCCCCGCCAAGTCCAGCGGATTTTACGTCTACAAGCTCCAGAACGCCGACGCCACCACCGTGGCGACCCAGCTCACCCAGGTGCTCACCCTGGCGAACGCCGCCCTGCCCGAGCGCGCCGGGATGATCGGCACCGTGGTGGTCCCCGACGTGCCCACCAACAGCATCATCCTCAACGTCCCCCAGGACCAGTACGTCATGATGGAACAGCTCATCCGCCAGATCGACGTTCAGCCCAAGCAGATCCTCCTCCGGGGCCTGGTGGCGGAAGTCACTTTGAACAAGCTTAACCAGGCCGGGATCGATTGGGCCACCTGGGGGGGCTCCATCGGCGGCGACGCCCTGGTGGCGGGACAAGTGGTCATGGGCGAAAGCGGAGTCCCTTCGGCGTTTTTGGAGTGGTACCGGAGCCTCATGACCCACGAGGAGATCAAGTACGACGACCGGGGCAACTCCTACAAGATCACCGAATACGACAGCAAGGCCCTGCTATACAGCTACGTCAAGCTCCTCAACAAGTACGACGCCATCAACGTCCTCTCCATGCCGCGCCTTCTGTGCACGGACAACAAAGAGAGCACCCTGCAGGTGGGCCAGGTCATCCCCCAGCTCAAGGGGGCGGTGTCGGACACCTCCAACCCCAGCGCCGTGCAAAACAGCTACGAGTACAAAGAAACGGGCATCATCCTCAAGGTGACCCCCCACGTGCGGAGCGGGACCCTCGTGGCCCTGGACATCGACCAGACGTTGGAAGAGGTCCTCACCACCACCGCCAACGCCACCCCCACCACCGCCAAGCGCCAGGTGAAGACCACGGTGCTGGTGCAGGATGGCCAGACCATCATCCTCGGAGGGCTCATCAAAGAGGCGGAAAAGTCCATGAAAAATCGTGTGCCGGGGCTTTCGTACATCCCCATCGTGGGCAACCTCTTCACCACCACGGTGAAACAGAAGGAAAAGATCGACCTCATGATCTTTTTGACGCCCTACATCCTGGAAAGCCCCCAGGAGGCCTCCGAGATCACCCGGCAGTACATGGTCTCGGGGGACGTCCCCGGCAACCCGGAAGAAGATCTGGTACAAAAGCGCCTGGAGGAGCTCTATCGCAAGGCGGTGAAGCGGAATTGACCCTGCCCCGCCCCGAGGACATCCGGGACCTCCTCCCCGGAGAAGTGAGCCTCGACACCCTGCGGGCCACCAACCTCCTCCCTCTGCGCCGGGAGGAGGGGGTGCTGGTGGTGGGGGCTTCCTCGCTGGAGGCCTGGCCCTCGGCCCAGCTCCTGGCCGCCTCCCTGGGGTGCGCGGCGGAGCTGGAGGTCCACCCCCCCGAGGAGATCGCCTCGGTGCTGCGTAAGCTCTACGACCTCCGGAGCTCCGGCGCCGAGGACGCCGCCCGGAGCGTCGAAGGGGTGGAAGACCTCTCCGCCCTCTCCCGGGAGGATGTCCTCTCGGACAGCGTGGATGCCCCCGTCATCCGCCTGGTGAACGGCCTCATCCTCGAAGCCCTGCGGGAGCGGGCCACGGACATCCACGTGGAGCCCTATGAAGACGAAGTGGTGGTGCGCTACCGCATCGACGGGGTCCTCCACGAACGCCTGCGCCTCCCCAAGGGGCACCAGGCCCCCCTCACCAGCCGCCTGAAGGTCATGGCTCGCATGGACATCGCCCACCGCTTCGCCCCCCAGGACGGGCGCATCGGCATCACCCTGGGGGACCGGGCGGTGGACATCCGGGTGGGAGCCATCCCCACCCAGCACGGGGAGCGCATGGCCCTCCGCCTTCTGGACAAATCCTCGGGACTTTTGACCCTGGAGCAGCTCGGCATGGCCCCTCGGGAGCGGGAGATCATGGGGCGGATCATCGAGACCCCCCACGGCATGATCCTCCTCACGGGCCCCACGGGATCGGGGAAGACCACCACGCTCTACGCCATCCTGCAGCAGGTGGCCCAACCCGCCGTGAACGTCATCACCGTGGAGGACCCCGTGGAGTACGACCTCCCCGGAGTGGCCCAGATCCAGGTGAACGAAAAAGCCGGGGTGACCTTCGCCTCGGCCCTCCGGGCCATCCTCCGCCAAGATCCCGACGTGGTCATGGTGGGAGAGATGCGCGACTACGAGACCGCCCACATCGGCGTCCAGGCCTCCCTCACGGGACATCTGGTCCTTTCTACCCTCCACACCAACGACAGCGTGGGGGCCGTGGCCCGGCTGGTGGACATGAATATCGAACCCTATCTCGTGGCGGGATGTCTGGTGGGCGTGGTGGCCCAGCGCCTGGTGCGCCGCATCTGCCCCCGGTGCCGGGAGGAGCATCCGGCCCCTCCCCTGCTGCGGCGCCACGGCGTGGACCGAGTGTGGCAGGGGCGAGGGTGCGAGCATTGCCGTCACACGGGGTATCGAGGGCGGGTGGGGCTCTACGAACAGTTCGTCTCCTCCGAAGCCCTCGCCGACGCCATCGCCCGGGGGGCCCCGGGGGCGGAGCTGCGGGAGCTGGCCCGGGCCGGAGGGCTGGTGACCCTGTGGGAACAGGGACTGGAACGGGTCAAGGAAGGCACCACCACCCCCGACGAACTCACCCGGGTGGCGGGGCAAGAGGCGTAAGGGGCAAAAAACGCCTTCGCCCATGGGTGCATCTGGGTGAAATATCTTTGCCCGTTTACGTGTAGGGGCGAGCGTATTTTTCGCCCCTACAACAAATGTGTTTGCCCCGAAAGCCCGGCGGAATTCGTGCCGTGCCACATTCCCATCCCGGCGAGAGAAAGGAGGATCTCCATGCCCGCATACCGCTACACCGCCTATGACGCCGCCGGAAAGATGCTTTCCGGCGTAGTGGAGGCCTCCGGAGAACCCGGGGCCCTTTCCCAGCTGGCGGAGCGCAAGCTGGTGGTGGTGGACATCGCCCCCACGGAGACGGCCCGAAAGGGGCTCACGTTGCGCGCCCTTCCTCTGGACGTGCACTATCTTTTCTGCAAAAGCCTGGCGGGGTACCTCAAAAGCGGTCTTCCCGTCACCGATGCCCTGCGCCTTCTGGCCAAGCAGTCCCCCGACCCCCGGTTGGCCCTGGCCTATGAAAAACTTCTGGAGGATGTCCAGGGGGGACGGCGCCTGTCCACCGCCATGGAGCAACTCGGGATCTTTCGGGAGAGCCTGGTGGGCATGGTGGCTTCGGGGGAGCAGAGCGGCTCTCTCCCTGTGATCCTGCGCCGGGGGGCCGACCTCTTCCGCCAGGAGCACGAGCTGCGCCGCAAGGTAAAAAGTGCCCTCACCTACCCCCTAGTCATGCTCGTCTTCGGCCTGGGGGTGGTGGTCTTCCTCCTCACCTACGTGGTGCCCAAATTCGCCGGGCTCTTCGCCGAACTGGGGCAGGTCCTTCCCCTGCCCACCCGCATCCTGCTCGCCGTGGCCGACGGCGTCTCCTGGGCGGGGCTCCCCTTGGCGGGCCTGGGGGCGCTGGCGTTTTTCTGGCTTCGCCGCCGCAAGAAGCCCCTGAACATCCCTGGGAGCGCCGCCCTGCGGGAGCGCATCGCCCTATCCCTGGTATTTTCCCAGGTGGCCACCCTGGTGGAAGCGGGCATCCCCCTGGTGCAGGCCTTGGAGATGGCCGCCCCCCTGGACCGAAACCCCGAGCGATGGAAGGCCGTGGCCGACCTCGTGCGCCAGGGGCACCGCTTCGCCGCCGCCCTGGAGAAAGAAGGCCCCGTCACCGAGGACGTGGTCTACATGATCCGGGTGGGGGAGATGGGCAACGACCTCCCCGAAGCCCTGAGAAACGCCGCAGAAAACGCCTGGGAGGTGGCCCAGGCCCGCATGGAGCGCCTGGCGAACCTCGCGGGTCCCGCCCTCATCCTCCTTTTGGGAAGCGGCGTGGGCTTCGTGGTGGTGGCGGTGCTTCTGCCTATCTTTGACATCTCGGCCCTGGTAAAATAGGCAAGTCCGGGATTTCCCCGGATCCCTCGGGGCCCGAGACCGGGCCCCGAAGAGCTCCCCGCACGGGAAGAAACGAGAAGAAAGGAAGCGAAGATCCATGAAGACTTTGAAACGGCGTCGAGGCTTTACCCTGGTGGAAATCATGGTGGTGGTCATCATCCTGGGACTTTTGGCCGCCCTGGTGGTGCCCCGGGTGTTGGGGCAGGGGGAGGAGGCCCGCCGCACCGCCGCCCAGGTGCAGCTCAAGGAAATCGAGCAGGCCCTGGACCTCTTCCATCTGGATAACGGCTTTTTCCCCACCACGGATCAGGGCATCGGCGCCCTGGTGAGCAAACCTGCGGGGGGGCCCGAGCCCCGGAAGTACCGCGCCGGGGGATATCTCAAGAAGATGCCCGCCGACCCCTGGGGGCGCCCCTACCTCTATCGGTGCCCCGGGGAGCACGGGGACTACGACATCCTCTCCACCGGCCCCGACGGCAAAGAAGGGGGCACGGGGAAAGACGCCGACATCACCAACTGGGAATAGCCCCCGGGAGCGCCGCCCCGCTTCCCCGACCCTTTAAGGGCGTTCTCCCGCCGGGCGTGCCCCGCCGGGGGCCGAAAAGGGGCGAGGGCGGGAAGAAGTAAGGTGGAACCCCAGGGGAACATCGGGAAAAAAAGGTTCGAGAGGGGGGAAAGAGATGGCCGAGGGAGAAGACCCCATGGCCCCGCCGGAGGGCCTCCGGGGGAAACGCCGAAAAATTCGCCGCCGGGGCTTCACCCTGGTGGAGATCCTGGTGGTCACCGCCCTGCTGGCCCTTCTGGCCGCCGTGATCCTCCCTCGCCTGTCCTTCGGCGTCTCCGATCCCCACACCGCCCTCCAGCGGGCCCTCTGGGCCGCCGTGGAGCTCGCCTCGGGGGGCATGCCCCTGAGGCTGCGGATGGCTGAAGGCACCCTGGTGGCGGAGGTGCGCACCCCCCGCTCCCCCGACGCTCCCCCCGGCGCTGAGGAAGACCGGTGGTCCCCCGTGCCTCTGGCAGAACCCCTGCCCGGCAGGGGGTGGGGAGGCGAAGGCCCCTGCATCGTGGGCTCCGACGGGGCGGTGTCCCCCTGGAGCGTCACGGCCCCCGACGGAACGACCTACGTTGTGGCCGTCACGGGAAGAGTATATCCGCAAGAATCGTCTCCGAAAAATTGACGAACCGCGCAGGAAGGGGTAAAATCCTAGTCGCGCGTGGAGGAGGCGTCTTTCGAAAAGGGAGACGCTGTACGGGGTGTCAAATTTCCGAAGCCCTTGAAGGGGGAAAAGCCCCGAAGGGAGCCTTCGGTGAAGGTGGAGCCAAGGGGGTGGTGCGACGGAGGAGACGGCGTGACATGGCAGGGAAAAGACGCAGTTGTCCTTTTTCGTCGTGAGGATTTTTGGAAGGAGTGGTACTTCGTGAAGAGACGTTTTGGTTTGGGACTCGTGATGGCGCTCTGCCTTTGCGTGGCCTCGGGAGCTTGGGCAGTAACAGTGAGTACTCCGGTGCTCCCCGGAGATTTCGGCCAGGGCACCACGGGCACCGACGTCACCATGGGTGATGTCCAGAATGGATACCGTGTGGTTCTCTACAGTGCGGACCGGACCGGAAAGCAGTACATCGGGTTTTCGGGCGTCCAGCACGTGGGGGAATGGAACGACTTCGTTTACCGTAGCCCCGACGCGCCGGTCGACTATGACGGCGCTTCGGATCTGGATTTCGTCTTCATCCGGGCCGGAGTGGATGCCAAGACCCACCCCTTCAGCGCGGACTACGACGGCGCGGTCGTGGATGCCGGGAACGAGATCTGGCTCACGGGATTCAACGGGGCTGCGGGGTGGAGTCTGCACTCCGGTGACGAGTTTGGGCCCATCGGGACCGTCTCCTATGACCTGAATCGCCAGTGGCCCTTCACGGTGGAGTGGAACTGCCCTGCTTGCGGTCAGAACCCCTGTGACACCCTGCAGACGGCAAAGCTCCATATCAATCTGATGAGCCGCGACAGCGCCGGCACGTTCACCACCTCTGCCGACGTGGAGTCCGTGGACTTCGCGGTGTACATCCCCTGCGACACCTACGAGAAGCGTTGGCAGGTCATGCCGCAGAACCTCAACTGCCTGACCGACGGTGTCGTGGAAACCCCCGTGCACTACCTCGACATGGTGCTTTATGGCACTTCCGTGGCGGGGAGTCATGCGCTGGACCTCGGCCCCTACGTCATCGACGGCACTTCGCACACGGAGCGTTTTAACACCACCCACAAGCTCTGGGGACCCACTGCCGCCAGCATCACCGGCATCACCGAGAGCGACCGGCTTATGGCCCGGGGCGACTGGGTGGCGGAGCGCATCCTCAATAAGGGCACTTATCTTGCACGGGCTCTGGCGGACAACCGCTTCATGTGGTCTGCGGTGAAAGAGACATCCTATGATGCCTCCGGATACCAGTACCGCATCCTCGGTCATGCCTATGCGTCCCATCCGGCCTTTGCGTACCTGATGGACCAGGACAAGGCGGCGACTCACGCCGGCTGGTACAGCTTCCTCCACGAGCACCCCTCCTGGACGACTTCTCAGGTGCGGAGCCTTTCCCCGGGCTTTGCGCTCTACTACGGCCGTTTCGGCGAAAACTTCGTCGACCAGAATGGGACCAAGCTTAATGTCCTCATGGACTTTGATGCGACGGCCGCCACCAACGACTTCTGCCAGACTACGAACCTTCTGGCCAAGCGTTGGGGCGATGCGAACTGGTGCTACGAGTGGGATTGCAGTGCGACCTGCGTCCGCATCGAGCGGCGCTGGGTGGATGACGCCATGCTGGTGGATCTGAGCAACGACCTGGGCGTGGCCTCCAAGGACATGGGAGTCTACTGGGCCGATGCCGATCTCACCGACATTTGCGGCGAGGACGATCCTTGCGGTAGCCAGGAGTTCTTCCAGCAAGTGGCGGATACGACGGCGTGCGCTCCGGCGGGGACCACCCTCTGCCGGGCGGTGAGCCTCGACATGTGGGCCGATTGGTCTGCCGCATGCCCCATCACCATCTACGACGGCAAGACGTTCTTCCAGCCCGTGAAGGTGACCTTCGAACTCAACCAGAACCACATCTGTGACCCCGTGGCCAAGGCCGATATCATCGCCAACGTGGCGAATATTGATGGTACGGCGC
>CALMLW010000261.1 GCA_937868015.1 uncultured Synergistaceae bacterium
GATGCCCCTCGCCGGAACCTTCGGAGGGACCCGGGGCTATCTTCTCTGCCCCCGCCCCCCCCGGTGGTGGCGCCGGAGCGACTTTTCCCCCCTCCTGGTACGGGCCGCCGCCGCCCTCGGGCTCTCCCGGGCCTTTTGCATGGTGGACTTCATCCTCCGCCGGGGAGAACCCCTCTTTCTGGAGCTCGCCCCCCGCCCCGGCGGAGACTGCCTCCCCCCCCTCCTCCGCGTCGCCCGGGGATGGGATCCCCTCCTCGCCGAACTAGCCTTCGCCCGGGGACGCGACGAAAAGCAAGACCCCTTTCCGGGGGGTCCCGGCCATCTGGGGCTCCGCCTCGTGGCGTCCCGGGGAGGGGTGGTGCGCCGTCTCCACACCGCCCCCCTCGAAGAAGACCCCCGGGTCCTCGCCGTGGGGGGGCTCCGGGGGCCCGGGCACCGGGTGATCCTCCCCCCGGAGGACTACGACTCCCGGATCCTGGGGTACGCCATCGCCCGGCTGGAGCCCCGGAACCCCGAAATCCAGGCCCAGGAGCTCGACGCCCTGTGGCGCGTGGAGATGGCGCCATGAGACTTCCTCCGGAGGTTTTGGAACGCTTTGTCGCGTCGCACTTCTCCCGGCGGGAGCGCTTCCTCGCGGCCCCCTCCCCCGCCTATCTCCTCGACGGCCAGGTCCTGCGGGCCCGGGCTATAACCTTCCGCCGCACCTTTCAGGAGCTCCGGCGCCCCTGTTCGTTCTACTTCGCGGTGAAAAGCAACAACACCCCCCGGGTGGCCGCCATCCTGCTGGAAGAGGGCTTCGGCCTCGACGTCTCCGGCGCCCCGGAGCTCGAAGGGGCCCTGGCGCTGGGGGCCCGGGACATCATCTTCAGCGGCCCCGGCAAGACCGCCGAAGAGCTCCGCCTCGCGGCGGCCCATCCGGAGGTCACCGTGCTCCTGGACAGCTTCGGCGAGCTGGAGCGCCTCGAGGGAGAGGCGGCAGCCCGGGGGCGGGAGGTGCGCGCCGGAGTGCGCCTGTCCCCCGAACCTGGAGCCCTGTGGAGCAAGTTCGGCATCCCCCCCGAAGACCTTCCCCGCTTCTGCCGGGAGGCCCAAGGCTGCCCCCACGTCCGCCTGGAGGGGGTGCAGTGCCACACCAGCTGGAACATGTCCCCCCTTCCCCAGTGCCGCTTTCTGGAAACCATCGCCGGAACCCTCGAAAGCGTGGACCAAAAGAGTCGAGAGCGGTTGACCTTTCTTGACGTAGGCGGAGGATACTGGCCCGAACGGGGGGAGTGGCTCCGGGACGACGCCCCCTCTCCGGATCCCCTGGGGCACCGCCTTGTCCCCGCCTCTCCCCTGGCCCACTACGCCCGGGATCTCGCCCGCACCCTTGGGGCCCACGGATCCCTCCGGGCCCTGGGGCGCCTCTGCTTCGAGCCCGGACGCTGGATCTGCGACGACGCCATGCACCTCACCTTTTCCGTGGTGGACGTGAAGGGCCCCGATGTGGCCATCGCCGACATCGGCACCAACGCCATCGGGTGGGAACGCTTCGAGCAGGACTACTGCCCCGTGCTGAACCTGAGCCGCCCCTCCCTCCGGGAGCGCCCGGGG
>CALMLW010000262.1 GCA_937868015.1 uncultured Synergistaceae bacterium
TGATGCCATGGGCCGTATCGCCGTATCCGAGGCCCGCAGGCGACTCTTTCAGCTTGTTGGCGAGGCGGCCGAGTGGCATGTTCCCGCGAGCATCGCGGGGAGGCGCAATACAGCGGCGCTGGTGGAGGAGTCGGACTGGAGGGTCGTCGAGGAGGCGCTATTTCTGTTCAGCATCCCTGGGGTGCGCGAATCGATCGTAGACGGTACGGCGACGCCGATCGAGGATTGCTCTGAGAATGCCGGATGGTAGCTCCGTGGAGAGTCGTCTTCATCAGAGGGATCCAGGCGTGGCGTGCGGCTATCTGCAGATCGACGGTATCGGCAGGGATAACGTCATTCGCCTCCCCGGCAGACGAATGAGGCCATGGTGCTCGTAAAAGGCAACGGCCGGGTCGTCCTTGGCATCGACCACAAGGGCATACGCGGCCATCTCGGATCGCCTTACGCGCAAAAGCGCATCGGCCAGCAGAGCTCCGCCAAACCCGCGTCCTGCGCTCCTAACGTCAACCGTGAGGTCGACGCCCGGATTGCCCTGGAACGTTCCTTTGGGGGCCATCCCCCCGTGTGGGGGATCCCCGTATCGAAGAGCGGCGCCGGAAGAAACGTTCTGGCAAAGGGCATCTCGCCTCGGGAAAGAAATAGATACGTGGCAGCGCACCCAGGGAGGTCTTGTGCTCCGCTCGGACGCAGCGGGGGGTGCGACATGTGGGTTTGACAATCGGCCCCAGCATAAATATATTAGAAGACGTTTTGCGCTGGGGAAGCGGCGCTCGCATCCCCATGACCGCCTTGAGCGCGACAAGAAAACCCATCGCCCATGAAGAATTCGAGAAATGGCCGAGGTGGAAGACCGCTGGTCATCAGGAGACGAGATAGACAAGTCCCTCGATGTCGGCGGTGACGCCGTGTGCCACTGGATCGACAAGCATGCGATGCCCGCCAATCGTAGGGGTTGCCTTTGGAAGTTTCAGAAAGATTAAGTCGACGAGGGGGAGAGGGCTGGCGGTGCGACGGACAAGAGCAGAAAGGATCCAGCGGGATGAGCAGGAGGGACGGAAAGAACAATTCCGTCGGTCTGGATATCGGGACCCTTTTGCCCAGGCGGTCGGCTAGGACGAGATCCGAGAGCAAGTCGGCGACCTCAGCATTCCGCTATACTTGCGGGGGGATCCCGGCGGTGGCCGTGGCGACGGAGTGACCGAAAGGATCTGCTGGAGCGTGCTTGTGGCAAAATAGGAACTCCCGGAGCCGCAAGACTTGACGCCGCCATCGACGTCAATTTGAGGGAGCTGGGGCTATGACCGCAGGAACCCCACGCCAAACGCCGCAAAAGGCACTCCATGGCGCACGCCACCCGGCCCACGGCGGAGCCGTGCCGTACCGGTGCACCAGATGGAAAGCGGTATGAGGCCGAGTGTTTGAGGAGGAGCTTCCATGACGAACAACACACTGGATATAGGCCCCCTAGAGCGGGCGGTGCAGCGGCTACAAGAAGGACTGGTGCGCCACAGGCAAGACGTCGACGACGCACAAATACGCGATGGTCTTATTCAGCGCTTTGAGTTCACCTATGAAATCAGCCATAAGATGCTCAAGCGCTATCTTGAATCCATCTCGGCCGATCCCCAGCAGTACGACGGCATGCCCTTCCAGGACTTGATCCGGTCCGGCAACGAACACGGACTCCTGCGGGGGGACTGGGAGGATTGGAAACGCTACCGTAATATGCGGGCCAAAACCAGCCACACATACGACGAGCACTCGGCGCACGAAGTGGTGGACGAAATTCCCCGCTTTCTGGAGGAAGTCCGCTCTCTGTGCGACCGACTCCGGAGCTGTTTGCCATGACGAGGGAAACGCCCCACATCGACATCCGCCCCGATCACTGGATCATGGTGCGCGACATCCTGCGTGCGCATGTGCCACAATACGATGTTTGGGCTTTCGGCTCGCGCGCCACGGGTACCGCCAAACCTTATTCCGATCTGGATCTAGCCATCATCACCGACCACCCCTTGTCCCTTGCGGTGAGCGCCGCGTTGGCGGACGACTTTTCCGAATCGGATCTTCCTTACAAGGTCGACATCGTCGATTGGGCGGCCACCGGCGAGTCGTTTCAACGGATCATCGAGCGCCACAAGGTCGTGGTGCAGGAGGGAAAAAGGAATTGTGGTATGGATAGTGAGCGGCGCTCGTCAACGTGATGGGGAGAAATCGCCTTAGAATATAGAGCCGTATGGCAAAATAACAACTAAAATAAGGATATTTATTAATTGCTTGAGTCGGACGACCCAATAGTTTAGGCAGTGGAAGCGCTGGCCTTCGGCTCTGGGGTGCCTCCGTCCTCTCTGTCTGGCCGGGAACGGCTTAACATCGGTGGCCCTTCAGGGTGGGGGAGGCAGAAAAAGAGGATCTTTCTATCCATCCCCTTCGCGAAGGGGATGGATAGAAATAGGGAGCCTAGGTGAGATATCCTGTCCCCTGGCGTTGTGTCGTGTCAAAAATGGCGGAAGGAGCATCCTCGCCACCTTCCGCCTCGTCGCGCTCCGGGGCCGTATTGTGGCGGTGAGGCGTGCCATATCTTCCTTTCCTCGAGGCCTCGCCCCCGGACTCCCTCCTCTATTTTTTCCGCAAAACCTCTTTGACGCCCCGGGGGCGGTGTGCTACAAGGGGCTGGTTCGGGCCGGCGTTCTTTCGCTGCCCGGCGGGGAGGTTCCGGCGTGGAGTCGTCTCTTTTCCTTTTTCCCCATCTTTCTGAAGACCATCGCCGTCGGTTCATCGCCGCCGGAACGCGCCAGGGGTGGTTCCACCGTCCGGAACCGCTGGTGGTGGCGCTTTCCGGCGGGGGGGATTCCATGGCGCTGCTCCTGCTGCTTTTGGCGGTGACGCCCGCGTCCCGTCTGGTGCTGGCCCATGCGGAGCACGGCCTCCGGGGGGAGGCCTCCCGGGAGGATGCCCGGTTTGTTCAGGCCGTGGGGCGCCAGTTCCATCTGGACACCGAGGTGGCCTTTCTGGCGGTCCGGGAGAACCGTTGCCCCGGCGAAAGCATCGAGGTGTGCGCCCGGCGCCTTCGCCTACACTTTCTGGAAGAGACGGCCCGGTCCCGCGGGGCCCTCTGGATCGCCACGGGGCACCAGGCGGACGATCTGGCGGAGACCGTGCTCTTTCATCAGGTGCGGGGGGCGGGGGGGCGGGGCAGCGCGGGCTTTCGGGAGGTGCGCCTTCCCTACGTGCGGCCGGTGGTGGATTTCACCCGGGAGGAGCTGCGGAGCCTTCTTCGGGCCCAGGGGTTTTCCTGGCGGGAGGACGGCTCCAACGACAGCCCGGAGTACACCCGCAACCGCATCCGGCACACGGTGCTTCCTCTGTTGGAATCGGCGGTGCATCCGGGGGCCACGCGCCACCTCGCCGCCCTGGGGCGGGAGATGGCGGAGCGCGAGGATCGGGAGGATGGGGAGGCGGGGGCCCTGCTGGCCTGGGTGCGGCGCCCCTTTCCCCGGGCGGAGCGCGCCTGGCGGGGGGATGTGGCCGTGGGGCTGAAAGACCATCTGCTGGCGCGGCTGCTACGTCTGGAGGCCCGATCTCTGGGGTGGGGGGCCCTGGACCGTCGCCGCACGGAGGATCTGCTCTCCCTGGTGCGACGCCCTTCTTCCTGCTGGCGTTTTCAGTGGCAGGAGGACCGGGAGCTCGTGGGGGGAAGGCCCCTCTGGGGGTGGGTGCGGCGCCCCTGGGGGGAGCCGCTGGGAGCCGTGCCTTTGCCGCCGGAGGGGGAGTGGCGCTGGGGGCCCTGGCGGTGCCGGTGGGAGGATACGGTGGCGCCGGAGGGCCGTTCTTTCGGAGGGTGGGGTCTGGGGTTGCGCTTTTGTGCTCCTCCGGAGAAGAGTTTTCTGGTGCCCCTGGCCAGCCTGGACGGCGAAACGCGGCGCAAAGCTCCGGTGCCCCGCTGGTGCCACGCCTGGTGGCCCGCAGTGGAGGGGCCCGAGGGGGCGCGGATTCTCCCCTGGGATCGGGGCGATCTTTCCCTTCCACCTTCGGGGGGCTGTGATAGAATGGATCGGTTGCTCTCGTTTTCCCTAGGAAAGGAGTTTGCCTGTTCATGAGCTATGAGTTGGGCCATCCGATATTGGAAGAAGCCACGATCCGCCATCGGGTCCGGGAGCTGGGGGAGAAAATTTCCCAGGATTACGACGGAAAGACCGTGGTCTGCGTGGGAGTTCTCAAGGGATCGGTCGTCTTTCTTTCCGACCTGGTTCGGGCGGTAGACGGCCGCCGGGTGGATGTCCGATTGGACTTCATGGCCGTGTCCTCCTACGGGAACTCCACGGAATCCATGGGAGTGGTGAAGATCCTGAAGGACTTGGACACGGACATCCAGGGATGTCACGTGTTGCTGGTGGAAGACATCGTGGATAGTGGGCTGACCCTCTCCTACCTGAAGAGGCTTCTGGGGGAAAGAAACCCCGCGTCGCTACGGGTCTGCGTGTTATTGGATAAGCCGGAGCGACGGCGCGTGGAGGTGTCGGTGGATTACCGGGGTTTTGTCATCCCCGACGAGTTCGTGGTGGGATATGGCCTGGACTATGGCGGGCGATGGAGGGGGCTCCCGGCGGTATATCGGGTGACGGTCTAGGGGCGTCGGCATAAACGGCCCGGGGGCGGAGAACAGGAGATGGGGGCGCCTGCGCCGGGGACGGGGATCTTGAGGGTTTTCGGACGGAAGGATCCGGGGAAAAGAAGGGGCAAAGGGGTGGTCGGAGAGTGAACCGGCTTGTGAAAAATCTCGGGGTTTATCTGGTATTGGTGGTGCTTGTGGTCAGCGTGGTGAACGTCTTCCTATCGCCGGACAAGGCATCCCAGGAGGCCCAAAGGCTCAATTACAGCAAGTTCCTGAAGTCGGTGGACGACGGACTGGTGCAGAAGGTTGTCATCGACGAGGACGGCATCCAGGGGACGTTGGTGAACGGTACGCCCTTTGTCACCTATACGGTGGGGGTGGGGGACCTGGCCCCCAAGCTGGTGGGAAAGGGCGTGGATGTGGCGGTGGCGCCGCCTCAGAAGACCCCTTGGTGGACCGGCTTGGTCTCCACCCTGTTTCCCACGCTTTTGCTCATCGGGGCGTGGTTTTTCATCATTTACCACATGCAGGGCGGGGGCAACAAGGTGATGAACTTCGCCAAGAGCAAGGCGAAGCTCTTCCTGGACAACCGTCCCAAGGTGACCTTTTCCGACGTGGCGGGGTGTGACGAGGCCAAAGAAGAGCTCCAGGAAATCATCGACTACCTCAAAGACCCCGCTCGCTTTACCACCTTCGGCGCCAAGGTGCCCAAGGGGGTGCTGCTCTTGGGGTCCCCCGGCACGGGAAAAACGCTTCTGTCCCGGGCCGTGGCGGGGGAGGCGGATGTGCCGTTTTTCAGCATCAGCGGATCGGATTTTGTCGAGATGTTCGTGGGGGTGGGGGCCGCCCGGGTGCGGGATCTCTTCGAGCAGGCCCGGAGGTATCAGCCGTGCATCATCTTCATCGACGAAATCGACGCGGTGGGGCGACAGCGGGGCGCGGGGCTGGGAGGAGGGCACGACGAACGGGAGCAGACCTTGAACCAGCTCCTGGTGGAGATGGACGGCTTCGATACGAGCACGGGGATCATCCTCATCGCCGCCACCAACCGGCCGGATATTTTGGATCCCGCCCTGCTGCGTCCCGGGCGCTTCGACCGGCAGATCGTGGTGGATCGTCCCGACGTGAAGGGGCGCTTGGCGATCCTCGAGGTGCATGCCAAGGACAAAAAGATGGGGACGGACGTGGATCTAAACGTCATTGCCCGGCGCACCCCGGGATTTGTGGGGGCCGATCTGGCCAACTTGGTGAACGAGGCCTCTCTGCTAGCCGCCCGCCGAGGAAAGGGCGCGGTGGAGATGGCGGAGATGGAAGAGGCCATCGACCGGGTGATCGCGGGGCCGGAGCGCAAGAGCCGGGTCATCAACGCCAAGGAAAAGGAGATCATCGCTTACCACGAGGCGGGACACGCCCTGGCGGCGAAGCTCATTCCGGGGTGTGATCCCGTGCACAAGATCTCCATCATTCCCCGGGGGCACAAGGCTCTGGGGTACACGCTCCAGATCCCCGAGGAGGACCGCTATCTGGTTTCGAAGAAGGAACTTTCCACGCGCATCCAGAGCCTCTTGGGGGGGCGAGTGGCGGAGGAAATCATCTTCAAAGACGTCACCACAGGGGCTCAGAACGACCTGGAGCGGGCCACCCTCATTGCGCGCCAGATGGTGACCCAGTTTGGCATGAGCGAGCGACTGGGCCCCGTGACCCTGGGGCGCAAGCAGCACGAGGTCTTTTTAGGGCGCGACATCGTGGATGACCGCAATTACAGCGATGAGGTGGCCTTTGCCATCGATCAAGAGGTGCGACGCATCATCGACGAGGCCTATGAGGGGGTGCGCGCCCTCTTCGTGGACCATCGGGATCTGTTGACCAAAATCGCCGAGACCCTGCTGGACCGGGAGATCATCGAGGCCGAGGAGTTAAACGTCCTCATGGGTAACGGAGCCGAGGAGCCCGCTCCGGCGGAGCCATCGCCGGAGCCCGCCAAGGAGGAGCCGACGGCGGAGCCCTTCCGCTACCCTCGCCCCACCCCGCGAGCCCCGGGAGAGGTTTCCATAAAGCCCGCCTGACCCCGGGAGAGGGCCCCAAAAGGGGCGGCCCCCATTCCCGAGGGTCAACGACGGGAGGATCTGCGCGCTGCGAGTCTTGGCAGCGCGCTTTGTTTCTTTGGGGGGAATTTTTATGGAAGAGCCCGACCGATTTCTTCTGGAGTCACCCTGGCCCCCCTCGGGGGACCAACCTCAGGCCATTGAGGCGCTGGCGCGGGGGGTGGAGCTGGGGCACCGTTTCCAGACGTTGCTCGGGGTGACGGGGAGCGGTAAGACCTTTACCATCGCCGCCCTGGCGGCTCGCCTCCATCGCCCCGTGTTGGTGCTCGCCCACAATAAGACCCTGGCGGCCCAGCTTTACAGCGAGTTCCGGGGGTTTTTCCCCCACAATGCGGTGCACTACTTCGTGAGCTACTACGACTACTATCAGCCGGAGGCCTATGTTCCAGCCCAGGATCTTTACATCGAAAAGGACGCCTCCGTGAACGATCGCATCGAAAAACTCCGCCTGGCCACCACCAAGGCTCTGCTGGAGCGCCGGGACGTGGTGGTGGTGGCGAGCGTATCGTGTATCTACGGCCTGGGACAGAGGAAAAGCTACGAAGACGCGGTGTTTTCCTTTGCTGTGGGGGATAGGTGGGAGCGCCGGGCCTTCTTGGAGCGCCTCATGCAAAACTACTACGAGCGGAACGATGTGGCCTTCTCCCCGGGGCTCTTTCGGGTCCGGGGCGACGTGCTGGAGATCTATCCGGCCTACAGCGACACGGCGCTTCGGGTGGCGTTCTTCGACGACGAGGTGGAGCGCATAGACGAAATCGAACCCGTCTCTGGTCAACGGGTGTTGAGCAAGATGAAGGCCTCTATATTTCCCGCCAAACACTACGTCACGGGGCCCGATGCCATCAAGAACGCCATGGAACACATCCTGGCGGACATGGAAAATCAGGCGGCGAAGTTTCAGCGGGAGGGAAAGCTCCTGGAGGCCCAGCGCCTGGTCACTCGCACCAGGTACGACATGGAGATGCTGACCGAGGTGGGGTACTGTTCCGGCATCGAGAATTACTCGGTCTATCTGGATGGCCGGAGCCCGGGAGATCCCCCGGGGACCTTGCTGGACTTTTTTCCCAAGGATTTCCTGATGGTCATCGACGAGTCCCACATCTCCGTGCCCCAGGTGCGGGGCATGTACAACGGCGACCGATCCCGAAAAGAGGTGCTGGTGGACTACGGCTTTCGCCTCCCCTCGGCGATGGATAACCGTCCCCTGAGATGGGAGGAGTTCGAGGAATACATGCACCAGGTGATCTTCGTCTCTGCCACACCGGGGGATTGGGAGATCGCCCAGTCTTCCCAGGTGGTGGAGCAGATCGTGCGCCCCACAGGGGTGGTGGACCCGGAGATTCTGGTCTTGCCCGCCCGAAGCCAGGTGGATGATCTGGTGGGGAGGCTTAAGGACGTGGTGGAACGGGGGGAGCGGGCCCTGGTCACCGCCCTCACCAAGCGGTCGTCGGAGGACCTGGCGGAGTACCTGGGGGACCTTGGCTTTAAGTCAAAATACATCCATTCTGAGCTGGACGCCTTCGAGCGGGCGGAGCTGATCCGGGATCTTCGCCTGGGGAGGATCGATGTCTTGGTGGGGGTAAACCTGCTTCGGGAGGGGATCGACCTGCCGGAGGTCTCTCTGGTGGCCATTTTGGATGCGGACCGGGAGGGTTTCTTGCGGTCGGAGCGATCCCTGGTGCAGATCATCGGCCGGGCCGCGAGGAACGTGGCGGGGGTGGTGATCCTCTACGCCGATCAGGATACGGGGAGCATCCAAAGGGCCGTGGCGGAGACAGATCGCCGCAGGAAAATCCAGCAAGAGTATAACGAAAAGCACCACATCACGCCCCAGTCGGTGCGCAAGGGGGTCGGTCACTTGCTCCCCGAGGAGCTCCTGGAAAAGGGGACGGAAGGATCGGAGGAAAGCGACGAAATCATGCCCCGGGAGACCTTGGAGCGCATGATGTGGGAGGCCGTGGAACGCCTGGATTTCGAGCGGGCGGCCCAGCTTCGGGATCAATTGGCGGGAAAAAAGAAAGGAGCCACCCTTCGTGTCGCAAGTCCTCGTCGTGCGCGGCGCGCGCGAGCATAATCTGAAAAACGCCCATGTGACGATCCCCAAGGATCGCCTGGTGGTGTTCACCGGCCCATCGGGATCGGGCAAGTCCTCTTTGGCCTTCGATACCATCTATGCCGAGGGACAGCGACGATACATCGAATCCCTGTCGTCTTACGCCCGGCAGTTTCTCGGAGTGCAGGGGAGGCCCGATGTGGAAGACATCTCGGGCCTTTCTCCCGCCATATCGATCGAACAAAAGGGACGCAGCCACAACCCCCGCTCCACCGTGGGGACGGTCACTGAGGTCTACGATTACCTTCGTCTCCTCTTTGGCCGCATTGGGGTGCCCGCATGCCCCTCCTGCGGCAAGCGGCTCTCCCGGTACACGCTGGACGAGATCGTGGATCTGATCCTGCGGGATTACGACGGGAAAAGGATCGAAATCTTGAGCCCCGTGCTGCGGGGGAAAAAGGGGGAGCACCGCAATGCCTTCCAACAGATCCGCCAAAAGGGTTTTCTGAGGGTGCGGGTGGACGGCACGGTCTTTTGGCTCGAAGAAGAGATCCCCTTGGACAAGAACAAAAAGCACACCGTGGAGATCGTGGTGGACCGCCTCTCCGCCCGGGAGGACCGGCGGACCCGGATGAGTGAGGCGGTGGAATCGGCCCTCCGGGAGAGCAAGGGTTTTGTCCTGCTCCTGCCCGAGGGGGAAAAAGAGCGCCTCCTGGCGGAGAACTTCGTTTGCCCGGAGTGCGACGTGGCCTTTCCGGAGATCTCCCACCGCCTCTTTTCCTTCAACAACCCGGCGGGGGCCTGTCCGGACTGTACGGGCATCGGAAGCCACGAACACTTTTCCGAAGAGCTCGCGGTGGATCCCGATCTTACCATCGCCCAGGGGGCCCTGCTCCCCTGGGAGGGAACGCACTACATGTTGCGTCGCCTCCAGGCCCTGGCAGAGGCCAAGGGCTGGGATTTGACGCTCCCCTTTCGGGAGCTTTCCCCCGGTCTGCGAGAGAGCATCCTCGAAGGAGACCCCGATCGAGTCCCCATGACCTACAAAGAGCACGGGGAAGAGCATGTCTACCAGGGGCGTTTCGAAGGGCTCCTTCCCTGGCTCACCCGCCGCTGGGAGGAGACGGAATCCGAAAACGTGAAGGAGGACCTGCTGCGATTTCGGATGGAGAAGGTGTGCCCCAGCTGCGGGGGGCTGCGGCTGCGCCCCGAAGCCCTTTCCGTCTTCGTGGGGGGAAAGAACTTGGGGGAATTGGTTTCCCTTCCTCTGGACGCCCTTGGGGCCTTCCTCCGAGATCTGACGCTGAATTCCTGGGAGCAAGACGTGGTGCGCCAGGTGATGGACGAACTAAACAAGCGATTGAGTTTTCTCCTCGACGTGGGGGTGGAATACCTGTCGCTCTCCCGCCGGGCCGATACCCTATCGGGGGGGGAGAGTCAGCGCATTCGCCTGGCCACCCAGATCGGATCCAAGCTCACGGGGGTGCTCTACGTCCTCGATGAACCCACCATCGGCCTGCACCCCCGGGACACGGCCCGCCTCCTGCGCACCCTGGGCACCATCCGAGACCTGGGCAATACGGTGTTGGTGGTGGAGCACGACCGAGACACCATGAAGGCGGCGGACTTCCTGGTCGAACTGGGGCCTGCGGCGGGGGAGCGGGGGGGAGAGATCGTGGCGGTGGGGACCCCGGAGGAAGTGATGTGCCTTTCCACCTTCACCGGTCCTTACCTCAAGGGGGAGACCTGTGGGGTCTTTCGCCCTTACGCCGAGAGGCGCCGCCCCCGGGAAGAGCGGCTCGTGGTGCGCGGTGCCCGGGAGCACAACTTGAAGGACCTGGACGTGTCCATTCCCCTGGGGGTCTTTTCCTGCCTCACCGGAGTGTCGGGGTCGGGAAAGAGCACGCTGATGCACGAAGTGATCTACAAAGGGTTGCGGCGACGTATGGACCGATCGTTTCGCGGCCGGGCGGGGGATCATCGCGACATCGAGGGGTGGCAAAAGCTGCGCCACGTGGCCCTGGTGGACCAGAGCCCCATAGGCCGGACCCCCCGCTCTAACCCGGCCACCTACACGGGGGTCTTTACGGCCATAAGGGAGCTCTTTGCCCAACTTCCCGAGGCGAAGATCCGGGGGTACGCCCCGGGGCGCTTTAGCTTCAACGTCCGAGGAGGACGGTGTGAGGCCTGCGGTGGTGATGGGGTGGTCAAGGTCTCCATGCTTTTCCTCCCCGACGTGTACGTCACCTGCGATGTCTGCCGGGGGGCCCGATACAACCGGGAGACGCTGGAAGTGCGCTACAAGGGGCGCCACATCGCAGAGATCTTGGACCTCTCCGTGGAAGAGGCCGTGACGGTTTTCCAAGACATCCCTCGCATCGCGGGAAAGCTTCGGGTCATTGAGGAGGCGGGGCTGGGTTATATCAGGCTGGGCCAGTCCGCTACGACCCTCTCCGGGGGAGAGGCCCAACGCGTCAAGCTTTCCACGGAACTTTCCAAGCGTTTTTCCGGCACCACGCTCTATCTGCTGGACGAACCCACGACGGGGTTGCATTATACCGACGTAAAAAAGCTCCTGGTGCTGCTACACAAGCTGGTGGATCAGGGCAACAGCGTGTTGCTCATCGAGCACAACCTGGACGTCCTGGCCTCGGCGGATTACATCATAGACCTGGGCCCCGAAGGAGGGGCGGGGGGAGGAACGCTGGTGACCGAGGGCACGCCGGAAGAAGTTGCCCGCTCACCGTACGGCCACACGGGAAGGTGTCTTCGGGCCTATCTCCAGGAAATCCGAGAGGGAGGAATGGCATGAGTCGGCCATCGCGGCGTCCCGCGCCTCCGCCCGAAATCCCGGAGCGGGGGAGGGGCCTCGAAGACGAGGGTTGGTGCTGGGGAAAGCACCCCGTCATGGCCCTGCTCCGGGAATCCCCGGCGCGGGTGCTGAAGGTGCTTCTCCTTTCCCGGGTTGGGGGATGGGACCCCGTCCTCGGGCTCTGCAACGCCCACCGTATCCCCGTGATCTGGGCCGATGGCCCCGCGCTGGATCGTCACTGCGACGGAGGTGCCCATCAAGGGATCGTAGCCCAGGTAGCCCCCGGGCCCCTTTACGCCCTGGAAGAGTTGCCGTCCCTTCTCCCCGAAGAAGGCCTTCCGGCCCTTGTGGTGCTGCTGGACCATCTACAAGATCCTCACAACATGGGGGCCGTCATCCGTACGGCCGAAGCCGCCGGAGCGAAGGCCGTCGTTTTTCCCAAAAGGCGGGGCGTCCTTCCCGGGGGAACGGTGGCCAAGGCCAGCGCCGGAGCGGCGTTACGCCTGCCCCTGGTGGCGGTGACCAACCTGTCCCGGGCGATTCAGGAGCTGCAGCGGTGGGGTTTTTGGAGCGTGGGGTTGGAAGCCGCCGCTCCGGAGGGGCTCTGGAGCCCCTCTCCCCTACCCCGACGCCTGGCCTTGGTGGTGGGATCGGAGGGAGAAGGGCTGGCTCGCCTGGTGGCGGCCACCTGCGACGAGCTTCGATCGATCCCCATGCGAGGCGAGGCGGGATCGCTCAACGCCAGCGTAGCCGCCGCGCTGGGCATGTTCGAGTGGGTACGGCAGTGGGGATAAAGTTCCCCGGGGATTTTTCCACAGGGAAGGGGCCTAGGGGCGGTCTTGGTGCTTGGTGGCGAAGGGACACGGCGAAACCGTTGACATCCTATGGGGCTTCGCGGTAGAATACGGGCCGTTGCGGTCGTGGGTGGTTAGTTCAGTGGAAGAACGCTTCCCTGACACGGAAGAGGTCACAGGTTCGAACCCTGTACCACCCACCATAAAGTAACGGCAAGGGGTTCCGTTCCCTTTCACCGGGCGGAAGCCTCGCCAGGGAAGGGATGGATCCAGGGTAGAAGCCGTCCCCTTCCTAGGGCAAAGGTTCCGTGGCGGGATCCGGGGGTGCCCGTGGGGCCCTTCGGACCTTTTTCCGCCGACGGGGCCGATCTTGGGGGGTAGGGGAGGAAGTTTTCCTCCGGGGGCTAGACTGGAGGAAGCTTTCCGGGTATAATTCCCACTTGTCACGGAAGGCATCGATGGCTGGCCCGGGGGCCACAGAGAAGCCTCTTTCCTTTGGCGGCGCTTCCCTTTCAGAGCGCCATCCTTCGGTGGAGGGACCTTTTTCTCCGGGTTCGGGGCTTTCGCTGGGGCGTATGGGCGGGGCGTGGCGCAATCTGGTTAGCGCACCTGCTTTGGGAGCAGGGGGTCGAAGGTTCAAATCCTTTCGCCCCGACCAGAAAAGGCAATGAGGAGCGTGCGGGAATAGCTCAGTTGGCTAGAGCGATGGCCTTCCAAGCCGTAGGTCGCGGGTTCGA
>CALMLW010000263.1 GCA_937868015.1 uncultured Synergistaceae bacterium
TCTTCTCCCGGAAATCCAGGGGATCCAGGCCTACTTTTTCCGCCAGCATGTCCACGGCGATCTCTCCCGCCAGGTAGGTCTGGGGAGCCCCATAGGCCCGGAAGGCGCCACACCACCGATGGTTGGTGAAAAATGTGTAACCTACCCCCCGGATGTGGTCGAGACGGTAGGGAGCGAACATGAACTGTCCTCCCTTGTTGGTGAGATCCTGGCTGGACTCGGAGTAGGGGCCGTGATCCACGTACCAGTGGTGTTCCAGCCCCACGATTTTGCCATGATCGTCGGCCCCCACGCGGACCCTCATCAGGAAGGGGGAGCGTTTGGGGGTCCGGGTGATGTGCTCTTTCATGTCGAGGCGCATGTACACGGGCCTTCCCGTGGCCAGGACGCAGGCCGCCAGGAGCGGCTCATTGGTGGGAGCCACCTTGTAGCCAAAGGACGCCCCCATGGGGTTGGAGATGACTCGAATCTTGCTGGGAGCCAAGCCAATGCCCCGGGCGATCATGAGCTGATGGCGGTAGACGCAAATGCTCTTGGTCTGAAGCGTGAGCCGCCCTTCTTCGTCATAGTACCCGAAGCCGCAGTCCGTTTCGATGGTGAGGTGGGGCTGCCGGGAGCTGTAGAACTCCTGCTCCACCACGAAGGGGGCTCCGTCCAACGCCGGAGCGGGATCCTCTCCCTTGATGATGGGGCGCTTGTTGAAGCAGTTGGGGATACCGTCGATATCGGGCACCTCGTCGTATACCTTGGGAGCCCCGGGGGCCATGGCCTCTCGGACGGAAAGCAGGGGACGGAGCTCTTCTAGCTCCACTCGCACCTTGGCGGCGGCGGCCCGGGCGTGGCCTTCCGTGTCGGCGCAGACCAGGGCCACCGTTTCCCCCCACTGGCGAATCTTATCTCCCTCTTCCACCAGGATGCGCCGCTCCCATCCATCGGTGGACGCGGTCTTCGACCCCACCTGGCCGCGAATGCGGTTAGTTCCCTTGTTTGCCAGGAGGTCCTTGGCCGTGACGATCTTGTACACCCCGGGCATCTTTTCGGCCTCGGAGAAATCGATCTGCTTCACCCGGGCATGGTGCGTTTCCGGGCACACGGGAACCGCGTGGAGGGTTTCTTCGGGAAGCTGAAGGGCCAGGTCATCGCCGTAGGAGGTAAGCCCCGTGGCCTTATGGACCGCGCTGGGGCGAGGATAGGCCGTACCCCACACGGCGCCGTCGCGCCCCCGCATCTCGGAAAAATCCGTCATGCTTTCTTCGCCCCGCAGGACCCTGGCGGCGAGCATGACTCCGTCCACGATCTGGCGATATCCCGTGCAACGGCATGCGGTGCGCCCTTTCTGAAACCACTCCCGGACCTCTTCGCGAGTCGGGGAAGGGTTTTCATCCAGCAATCCCTTGGCGCTGACGATGAATCCCGGGGTACAAAAGCCGCACTGAATGGCACCGGTTTTCACGAAGGCCCACTGGAGCGCGTGAAGCCGTCCCGGGGCCCCGATCCCTTCGATGGTGAGCACCGAGGCTTCGGGGCGTATCGATTCCCATTTGACAATGCAGGAACGAGTGACCTTGCCGTCGAGGATGACGTTACAGGCCCCGCACTGGCCGCATTCGCACCCCACCTTGGTACCGGTGAGGCCGAGCTGTTTCCGGATAATGTGGGCCAGGGAAGCCTCCCCTTTGGCCACCACATCCCGGGGAACTCCATTTACCACAATCCGCTTACGGAGATACTGCTCCATGACCATTCCGCCCCCATCTGCCCGAATTCTCCCCCGACGCCGAGCCGGGGAGCGCCAAAGACCCCGGCGCCCTCGTAAGCATAGGGAGCCCCGCGTAAAGACTCAAGAAAAGGGCACGGATATGGTCTGTTGTGTCCTATTTTGTTTACCGGGCACCAAGGAGTGATAGCTCTTGACGGGGCGCCCCACCTCCCGGTACCCATAAACAAAGCCCGCCTTGCCCGTGTCGACGAGGTGCTCCAGGTAGCGGCGGGCCGTGGATCGGGCCACGCGGAGCATGAGGCCCGCCTCCCGGGCCGAAAGGGGCGTCGGGGAGGACTGGAGGATGGCACAAAAGGCGTCCAGGAGCTTCGCCTGAAGTCCCTTGGGGGGAAAGGCCTCTCGGGGGAAATCTTCCTTGATCCGGCGATCTTCTGCCTTGCCTCGCCGGTATTGCAAGAGGGAATCCAGTTCTTCTTGGCACCAGGGACCGGACTTTTTTGTTAGCCCATAATGGAAAAACGCGTAGGCCTCCAGAGCTCGTCGCAGGCGATCGAAGGGAAAGGGCTTGACCAGAAAGTCAAAGGCTCCGATACAGAGCGCCTCTCGCACCACATCGGGTTGGTCTCCCGAAGAAAGCACGATGAAATCCGTCCGAGGGAAGTCTTGGCGCAGGCGACGGAGCCCCTGAGGTCCCCCGAAGCTCGGGAGGAAGACGTCAAGAAGTACGAGGTGGGCCGGAGCTCGGGCCAGGAGCAAGAAGAGGGCCTTTCCTGTGTCGACGCTCCCCATGGTCACATAATGAGAGTTCTCCAACACCACGTTCCGGTACAGCGACCGGAGCATGGGATCGGTCTCGGCGACGACGGCGTGAAGAGCCTCCGTCGGCGATGGAGGACTCCCTTGGGACGACACCATCCATGACGCGTGGCCTTTCATAAAAATCCTCCTTTTCAAACATGCGGA
>CALMLW010000264.1 GCA_937868015.1 uncultured Synergistaceae bacterium
GGGGACCTGCTGATTACAAGTCAGCTGCTCTACCAACTGAGCTATGCCGGCCCACAAAAAATGCTATAGAACCATCTTTTTTCTCGTGCCCTGGGAGCCAAACACCAAAAGGGACTCCCAAAACGCCTTGGGTGGCTGGTCGCTGCAGTGACGTCTCTCGGGTGGAAGGGGAGCTTTCTAAAAACGCAGTTTCCCGGGCTTTCTCCCGGAACCACGTTTTCCCTATTTTTTGCGCCGTATCGCCCCCGAAGAGCAAAAAAAGATCTTCTCCACAGACATTTATTCTATCACGGGGCATGACCATTGTAAAGGAACAAGCCCCTTCCCGGGAGTCGTTGCAGAACATGAGCCGGAGCTTCGCCGAATCCGCCCAGTCCGCCGCCGCCAACACCGAGCTCCTTTCGGGGGTGGACCAGGCGGCCAATGCCATGGAGAGCATCCGCGAGGCGGGAGATCAGAACGTGGAGGGCATGAAGGACATGGAAAGCGCCGCCCAAGGCTTGAAGGACCTGGGGCAGCACATCGCGGATCTCATCGGCCGCTACACGCTCAAAAGCGGTGTGACGGACGGAAGAACGCCTCGGGGGGGCGGAGAAGCCCCGTAAGGACATCACGTCCGGTTTCTGTTCGCTCCTGGGGGCTCTTGGATCGGGTCTCCGCGCAGGAAGGCCAAGGCCCGCCACACGCCCCATGCGGCCTCCAGGCTCCCCAGGTAGGGCACCCCCGCCTCCACGGCCCGCCGACGCCACCCCATGCCTTCGTGGAGCCCCCCGGTGCCCGCGACGTTGACTACCAGATCCCACTCCTGGGCCTTTCGGGCCTCCACCGACTCCCGGGCAACGGTTTCTACGGGAACACCATGGCGTCTGAGGACTTCGGCCGTGCCCGGCGACGCGCTCAGGTGCCATCCCAAGGCGGCGAAGGACGCCCCCACCGGGCCCACCGCTTCCTTTTCTCCGTCCCGCACGCTGAAGAAGACCCGCCCCGCCGGGGGCAATCGCCACCCCGCCCCCCGGAACCCCTCCGCCAGGGCCTGTCCCAGCGATGTGCCCAACCCCAGGGCCTCGCCGGTGGAAAGCATCCGGGGACCCAACCGGGGGTCGATCCCAGGCAGTTTTTCCGTGGAAAAGACCGGCACTTTGACGCCAAATTTTCCGGGGCGCTCTCCCCACCCCAGGGGGCCGGAATCCCGGAGACGCTCCCCCAACGCCATCCCCACCGCCCGATCCACCAGCGGCACCCCCGCCACCTTGGCCCCCATGGGCACGGTGCGGCTCGCCCGGGGATTGGCTTCGATGACGTGCAGGCGCCCTTGGTGGAGGACAAACTGCACGTTGAGAAGGCCACGAAGCTCCAGCGCCCCCGAAAGGGCCGTCACCATGCGCTGAATTTCCTGACGCTGGGCCGACGAAAGGGAGATGTCGGGGAAATGGGCGATGGAGTCCCCGGAATGAATTCCCGCGGGATCCAGGTGTTCGAAAACTCCTGGAAGGAACACGTCCTCCCCGTCCCCCAGGGCGTCCACCTCGAACTCCTGACCGGCAAGGAATTTGTCCAGCAACACCGTCTGATCCGGCACCGCCGCCAGGGCCCCGGACACCAGAAGTCCAAACTCCTCTTTTCCGTGGGCCACCCCCATGGCCACCCCCCCAAGCACGAAACTCGGGCGCACCATGAGGGGAAAGCCGAGTTCCTCCACCACCTCCCACGCTTCGCCAAGACTCCGCACGCCCCGCCCCGGAGGCTGGGGAATGCCCAGGTTCTTGAGGAGGGAGGCGAACTCTCCCCGGTCTTCCGTTCGGAAAACCACCCGGGGCGAAGGACCGAGGATGAGCACCCCCCGTTCATCCAGGGCCTGCCCCAGGCGCAGGGAGGTCTGCCCGCCGAAGCACGCCAGCACGCCCCGCACGCGCTCCCGTCGGAGCACGGGGAGCACATCCCCCGGCGTCAAGGGTTCCACGTACAACGCGTCGGAAATGTCCGCATCGGTGCTCACCGTTTCGGGATTGCAGTTCACCATGATGCCCCGCACACCCCGGCGCCGCAGGGCTTCCACCGCCTTGACGCAACAGTAGTCAAACTCCATGCCCTGGGCAATGCGGATGGCCCCCGACCCCAACACCGCCACGCCTCCGGCGTGTTCTCCGGGGAGTTCGTCCACTCCCCCGGGGACGCTGTAGAAGTATCCCGATCCCGCGGGGCTCTCCCCCGCACAGCCGTCCACCTCACGGAACGCGGGGGCGTACCCCGCGAACGCCAGGAGGTGCTCCACCGTCTCAACAGGAAGCCCCGCCAGAGCAGCGAGGCGTTCCACGCCGAACCCCAGACGCCGCCCCTCTCCCAACGTTTTCGCCGACGCCCCTCCTTGGCGCACCCGACGCTCCCCCTCCACCACCTCCAGAAGCTGGGCCACGAAGTAGGGGTGAATGCCCGTGCGACGCCCCAACTCTTCCGGAGCGACACCCCGTCTCAGCAGTTCTCCCATGCTCTCCAGCCGCCGATGGGTGGGCGCCAGCACGTGGTGCCACAACGCCCCCTCGGTCATGCCGTGCCACCGGGGGTCATGCCACCGATCTCCTCCTTCCAGAGAACGGTATCCCTTCAGAAGGGCCTGGGCAAACGACGCCCCCAGGGCCAGAATTTCCCCCGTGGCCTTCATGCGGGTGCCCAGCGCCTCGTCCGCCCCCGGAAAGGCGTCGAAGGGCCAGGCGGGAATTTTGAGCACCACATAGTCCAGGGCGGGTTCCGCCAGGGCGCTTCCCGCCCCGGTGACGGGGTTGGGAAGCTCCGTAAGAAGCCGCCCCAGGGCAATGCGGGCCGCCACCCGGGCGATGGGATATCCCGTGGCCTTGCTGGCCAGGGCGCTGGAGCGGCTGGCCCTGGGATTCACCTCAATGACGGCGTACTCCTCGCCGTCGGGGCTCAGGGCAAACTGGACGTTGCAGGCTCCCCGCACTTCCAAAGCTCCCGCGATGGCCAACGCCGCCCCCCGGAGCCTTTGCCACTGGCGGTCCGTGAGGGTGAGCACAGGGGCCACCACCACGGAATCTCCCGTGTGCACCCCCATGGGGTCCACATTTTCCATGCCGCAGACGCAAAGGGCATTGCCCGCCCCGTCCCGCACCACCTCGGCCTCAATCTCCCGCCACCCCTCAAGGTAGCGTTCCACCAGCACCCGTTCCACCGGAGAGGCCCGCAGGCCCTCCTCCACCCGGAGGGCAAGCTCCTTCCGGTGTCGCACCACGCCGTTCCCCGATCCTCCCAGGGTGAAATCCGGTCGCACGATGAGCGGCAGGGGCACCGTGGCGGCGAAACGTTCCGCTTCCCCCACGGAGGCCACGCAGACGCTGGGAGGCACCGGTTGCCCCAGGGCCACCATGGTCTGGCGAAAGGCCTCCCGGCTTTCCGCCCGGGCAATGGCCTTCGGAGAAGTCCCCAAAACCTCGCAGCCGTGGCGCTTCCAAAGACCCGCCTCCTCGCAGGCCACACAGAGGTTCAGCGCCGTTTGCCCTCCCAGGGTGGCCACCACGCCCCGGGGGCGATAGGTCTGGAGAATCTCTTCCACCACCTCGGGGAGGAGGGGACGCAGCAGCACCACGTCCGCCACGGTGTCATCGGTTTGGATGGTGGCGGGGTTGCTGTTCAGAAGCACCACCGCACACCCCTCTTCCCGCAGGGCCCGGCAGGCCTGACTGCCGGCGTAGTCGAACTCGGCGGCCTGGCCGATGCGGAGCGGGCCGGAGCCCAGCACGAGCACGGTGTTGTTTTTGTCATGCATGGCCGTTTTCTCCGGAAAGGGACGCAAGAAAACGATCCAGAAGAAAGAGGGCATCCCGGGGCCCCGGAGATGCTTCGGGGTGAAACTGCACCCCTTCGGCGGCCACTCGCCGATGACGAAGGCCCTCGACGGAGCCATCCCCCAAGTGACGGAAAGTCACCGCGAGCTCCGTGTCCGTCAAAGAGGCCTCGTTCACCGCATACCCATGGTTCTGACTGGTGACAAAGCCCCGCCCCGTGGAAAGATCCACCACCGGTTGGTTGACGCCCCGATGTCCGAAGGGGAGTTTTTCCGTGTTCCCGCCACATGCCCGCGCTAAGATCTGACACCCCAGACAGATGCCGAAAATGGGGATTCGCCCCAGGAGATGACGCACCGTGGCGGTTTCCCGACTCCACAGCAACGGATCCCCCGGCCCGTTGCTGAGAATCAATCCCGCTCCCCCCCAGGAGAGGATCTCCTCCGGGGGAGTGGCGGAGGGGAACCGCACCACGGTCCACCCCTCCTGCCGCAGATGGCGCAGAATGCCTTCCTTGACCCCACAGTCCAACACGCCGACCCGACGAGATCCGCTCCCCTCCACCGTGACGCGGGCGGGGGAAACCCGCCTCACGGCGTCCTGGGAAACCGGAAGCGCCGGAGATCCCACTTCTTTTGCCAGACGCCCCCGGAGCGTTCCCCGGCTCCGAAGGTGGCGCACCAGTCCCCGGGTGTCCATCCCCGCCACCAGCGGCACCCCCGATGCGGCGAGCCATGGGGCCAACTGGGTCACATTCCTTCCGGGGGCCCTTTCCAAAGAGCCCACCAACGCGGCGGTGGCCCAGGGGCGGGAGCTTTCCAGAGCGTCCAGATCCACGCCGTAGATCCCCGCAGGAGGAAAGGCGAAGAGCACCATCTGCCCGCAGTAGGAGGGATCACTCAGGGCCTGGGGATATCCCCCCGCCGCCGTGGTGAACACCACCTCCCCCTCCACCCCTTCCACCGGGGGCTCTCCCCATCCCTTCCACGAGCTACCGTCTTCCAACGTGAGCCAAAGTTCTTGCACGAGACACCTCCATAGACATGAAAAAAGCCAGGACCTTCCGGCCCTGGCTCCTCGACGCTACAAAAGACACACCGACGTCAAGGGACCCTTCGGAAGAGGCCGCTTTCCACCTTTTCCCCACCCCACACATGTCGGCATCGTCGCTTCATAAAAAATCACCCCTGGTTTAAAACTTTTGGCCATTATAACCCTGGTTCTTTTTCCGTCAAGCCCCCAAACGATGTTGTCGCCCGAGAATGCGCCCAGGGGGGTGTTCCGTCCCATGGACACCGGAATCCCTTTTCTTTATGATGGGGCCGCGCGGGGGCGAAGAAAACGGCAGAAAGGGAAGGGAGCAGCGATAACATGGCACTCTACGTCGTGACGGCACTTCTTTTGGTAACCTCCTGGATGCTCGACCGGGAAAAAACCCGCCGGGCCCTGCGCCAGGGATGGAAAAGTTTTATGGGCATTCTGCCCCCCATGGTGACGGTGACGCTCCTGGCAGCGGGGGCGGTGGCCCTCATGCCCCCCGAAGTTCTGGCCTCTCTGCTGGGGGAAAAAAGCGGTATTCTGGGAGCCCTGGGGGCCTCCCTCGTGGGGTCCATCACCCTCATTCCAGGATTTGTGGCCTTTCCCCTGGCGAAAACGCTTCTGGACGGCGGCGCCGGGGTGCCCCAGATCGCCGTTTTTCTCTCCACCCTCATGATGGTGGGGGTGGTGACCTTTCCTCTGGAGAGCAAAATTTTTGGTTCCTCTCTGGCGTTTGCCCGGAACGCCCTGGCCTATGTCTTCTCCCTGCTGGTGGGGGCGGTGTTCGGCATGCTGGGGATGCGATGAACAAGAAACCGTCGTTTCTTCAGATCTGGGGCGCGCCCCTGGCCACCGTGGGAGGAACCCTGCTCCTCGCGCTCTGGAGTCCCGAGACGGGGCGGCATATCTGGGCACTGGAACGGGAAAATCTGCTCTCCCTTCTGCAATTCATTCCTCCCATCTTCGTGCTCATAGGGCTCTTTGATGCGTGGGTTCCCCGGGAACAGGTGGTGGCCCATCTGGGAGAGCATTCGGGGCTTCGGGGCACCGCGTTGGCCTTGGCCCTGGGGTCTCTGGCGGCGGGGCCCCTCTACGCCGCCTTCCCCGTCGCCACCCTCATGCTGCAAAAGGGCGCGGGGCGTTTTCCCGTTTTTGTCTTCGTGGGGGCCTGGTCCACCCTCAAACTCCCCATGGTGCTCTTCGAGGTGCAAAGTCTGGGGATGTCTTTCGCCCTCACCCGATACGCCCTCTCTCTGGGGGGCGTTTTAGCCATCGCCCTGATTTTGGAGCGCCTTTCCCGCCGAATTTCTCCTCCTCTGTCCGAAAACTCCCTGCTTCCTCCCCCATCTTCCCGTTGACAATCTTTCCTTTCGGGCATATTCTGCTGTTGTTTGTATCGTCTAACTTTATCGGGAGGTCCCCATGGGAGTTTCTTCCCGCACCGAAGACTATCTTGAAGAAATCTTCTCCCTCAATCTCGGAGGGGATGTGGCCACGGTGACCACCCTGGCAGAGCATCTTGGCGTGACCAAGGCCACGGTGGTGGCGGCGGTACGGCGACTTGTGGCGCTTGGGCTGGTAGCCCACGAACCCTACGGGGCGTTGCACCTGACGGAGGAGGGCAAGCGGGAAGGCCTAAGAATTCACCGCCGCCATGCCCTTCTTGCGGGGCTTTTTTCCGACATGCTGGGCATGACGCCGGAAAACGCCTCGGAAGTGGCCTGTGCCATGGAACACTCCCTCAACGACGACACGGAACGCCGGCTCTTCGCCCTGGCGGATTTCCTCTACCGGGCGCGCCGGGGGGGGCACCCCTGGACCACCGACTTGCAACACGCCCTGGGCCACCCCTGTCGGCTCCCCCGCCCCCTCCCCATGCTGCCCCCCGGAGAGCCCGGCGTGGTCACCCGGGTGGCCACCGGCGAGGCGGAACGGGAGCGTCTACGCCATCTGGGGCTCTTTCCCGGAGCGGACGTGGTGCTCCTGGAAATCCGGGAGGGGGAACGGGCCTTGCGGCTCCGGACTTTTTCGGAAGGGAGCGCTTTTTCCGGACACCACGCCCCCCCACGGGAAGAGCGCCCCATCTCCCGGGAGGACGGGGCGAAGATCTGGGTGTGCGTTCCCGACCCCGGCGACCCCTCGGCACCCTGCGCCCGATGTCCGCTCAAACGTCCGGCACATCTTCCGGGCTCCGCTCCTCCGGCGTGGTAGCGGGGGCGTACCTTCGGAAGCGTGCCCAAAAACGCCGGAGCACCGTGGCGCACTGGCGGCCCATGGAAGATCTTCTTTTGAACGTGCGCTCTTTTCGAAAAAGTTAGCATTGACGAACATTCCTGAAAAGTGTGGCCCTTGGGCGGAGGAGGAACGTCATGGAAAGTCCTTGCAGAGCGGAAACGCCTCTGGATGAGCTGAACCCCGGCGATATGGGGGTGGTGATACGGGTGGAGGGGGATCCTTCCCTGCGGAAGCGAGTGCTGGACATGGGGCTGGTGCCGGGAACGCCGCTGGTGGTGGAGCGCAAGGCCCCCTTCAATGACCCCGTTTCTGTGCGTTTTCGAGGATACGAGCTGGGTCTCCGATGCGCCGAGGCCCGATCCATTCTGGTGCAGCGTCTGTCCCTCGCTTCCTGCAACCACTGTGGCCGACACTGCCAAAGGAAGCACTGACATGAAGGGCGTGGTGGCTCTGGCGGGAAACCCCAATACGGGGAAAACCAGTCTCTTCAACGCGCTCACAGGATCCCGGGCCACGGTGGGGAACTGGCCCGGGGTCACCGTGGAGCGCCGGGAAGGTCAGATGCGCCTTCCCGGGAGCTCCATCACCGTGGTGGATCTGCCGGGGATCTACAGCCTGGGAGCTTCCTCTCCGGACGAGCGGGTGGCGGCGGAGTATCTCCTGGAAGAGCAGCCGGATCTGAGCGTGGTGGTCATGGACGCATCCACCCCCGAGCGAAGCCTCTATCTGGTGGTGCAGCTTCTGGAAATGGGGCTTCCGGCGGTGGTGGCCCTGAACATGTGCGATGCCGCCCGGGAAAAGGGCCTTCGGGTGAACAGCCAGACTCTGGAGCGGATTCTGGGAGTGCCTGTGGTGAACACCGTGGCCAAGGAGAGCGTGGGGATCGAGGAGCTCAAACAGACGGTGGGACGGGATCTCGAAAAAGGCTCCGCCTTCGTTCCCCTGGCGGTGCCTTACGGCGACCGGGTGGAGCGCGTTCTGGCGCGCCTTGAAAAACGCCTTGCCACCCTCGGCCTTTCTTTTCCCGGGGCCTCCCCCCGGTTGGCGGCGGTGAAGCTGGCGGAAGGGGACGCTCTCTTTCTGGAGCGCCTTCCCGAAGATCACCGGGGGCAGGCCCTGCGGGAGGATCTGGCCCGGGAAAGCGGCGCCGTGGAGGCCGAACTGGGCTACGACCTTCAGACCGCCGTCATCGAACGTCGCTGGGGGTTCGTCTCGGGCATCACCGCCGAGGTGGTCACCCGGGACCTCTCCCTGGCGGATCGGCAGACCATCTCCCACCGCATTGACCGCCTGGTCACCTCCCCGCTGCTGGGGCTTCCCCTTTTTCTTGCCTTCACCTGGGTGGTGTTCCGCCTGACCTATCTCTTGGGCGATCCGGCGGCTTCTTTTCTCGAAGAGGTCATGGCCCTCGCGGGGGGAGGAACCGCCGCCGTCATGACCTCCCTGGGGCTCCCCCCCCTGGCGGTGTCCTTCGTCACCGACGGCGTGGTGGGAGGTGTGGGTTCCGTGGTGGTTTTCTTTCCCCACATCTTCCTGCTCTTCGCCTTCATCGCCGTGCTGGACGACTCGGGGT
>CALMLW010000265.1 GCA_937868015.1 uncultured Synergistaceae bacterium
TGGGCGGCGTGGAATTCCGCGTTTTCGCTCAGGTCTCCGAAGGCCCGAGCCTCCTCGAGCTTGCGGGAGATCTCCGAACGACCCTCGGTGCGCAGGGAGATGAGCTCCTTTTTCAGCAGGTCGTACCCCTCGCGGGTCATGGGGATCTGGTCGTCGTTTGCCTTTTGTGCAGCTGCCATCTACGGAACGCCTCCTCAAGAAGAAACGGAAATGCCGATGGTGTATTGTATCAGACCGGCCCGGAAGGGGCAATAAGTTAGGTGTTTTGTGGCAGGTTTTTCTCCGGAAAAAGTTCGCCCGAGGAGCGGAGCTTCGGTGGGGCGTCGGAGCTGTGGTATGATGGCAGACAGCGAAAATTTGCCCCGGAGCCCCGGGGCGTGGGTGGGAGATAAATGGCGTCGCGGGAAGATTTCTCATCGGACCCCGGGTCCGGTGGGGGAGGTTTTTTTCGCGGATCTTTCTTGGGGAAAAGAGGAGCCCCCTTGCTGGTGGGAGTGGGGCTCTATGTCCTTGTGGCGCTGCTCTGGGGAGTCGTGGAGTCGCGTAGCAGGCAGGTGCTCCGGGATCGTATCCGGGACGAAGGGATTTTTTACGCCTCCCACCTGCAGTCGGAGTTAGACTTTCGAATGGTTTCCCTGCGCCGCATGGTCCATCGGTGGCAGATGCGGGGCGGTACCCCCCGGGATGAATTTATGGCCGATGCCGAAAGCTACGTAAAGGATTTTGTCGGGCTTAGGGCCTTGGCTTGGGTGGACAAGGGCTTCATCATCCGGTGGGCCATTCCCCGGGAATGGGAGGGGGAGGTGGCGAACCGCTACTTGGCCTTCGACTCCCATCGCCGCCTCACCCTGGAGAAGGCCCGGGATCGCCGGGCCATGGCGATGACCCCCCCTCTGGACCTGGTCTGGGGAGGGGGAAGGGGGTTCCTGATGGCCTTCCCCCTGGAGGCCCGGGGGGCCTTTGATGGATTCATCCTGGTGGTGGTGCGCTACGACGATTGGCTGGGGAAGCTCTTTGAGGTGAACGACAATCACATGGTGCCCGGCCACATCCTTGCCAGGGTCTTGGTGGATGGCGTGCCGGTCTACCGCCAGGAGGGCTGGGAAGATCTCGGCGACCCGGCCTGGGGAGCGGAGGAGCCCTTGGATTTTGAGGGGTATCGCTTCGTCGTACAGGTGCGCCCCACGCCCTCTTTCTTCGAGGCCCATCGCTCCGCAGTCCCCCGGGTGGTGGGGCTATCCGGGGCCCTCATGGCCACTCTCATGGTGCTCATCGTGCTCCTTCTTCAAGATCTCTTTTCTTCCGAGCAACACCTTCATAAGGCCAAGGTCGCGCTGGAGGAAGAGATCCGGCATAAGGAAGAGGCCCAGAAGACCCTACAAGGGACCCTCTCCCGCCTGGATTTAGCCACCCAGGCGGGGGGCATCGGCGTGTGGAGCTGCGGCCGG
>CALMLW010000266.1 GCA_937868015.1 uncultured Synergistaceae bacterium
AGACCAGGACCTCTGGGCCTTCGCGGTGGGAGACGTGTCGGGCAAGGGCGTTCCTGCGGCCCTCTTCATGGCGGTGACTCGCACCCTGTTGCGGGGGCTGGCCCCCACGGAACGGGCTCCCGGACGCCTGATGGCCCGCCTCAACGACGAGCTGGCGGCGGAAAACGACACCTGCATGTTTGTTACCCTCTTTTACGGCGTGGTGCGCCCCTCCACGGGGGAGCTCCGCTACGCCAGCGCGGGGCACCCCCTTCCTCTGCGCCTTGCTCCCGGAGAGCCCGTGCGCCCTCTGCCCCGGGTTTCGGGGCCCCTGGCGGGCCCCCTGGGGGGCATGACCTTTCAGGAGGGAAGCGCCACACTGGCCTCCGGCGAAGCGCTCCTGGGGTACACCGACGGCGTCACCGAGGCCCTGGATCCCGAGGGGACCCTCTACGGCGAAGAGCGCCTGGTGGCTTTTCTCGAAGCCCACCGGGCCCTGGAGCCGAAGGAACTGATGGAAGCCCTGCGGCGGGAGCTGCGATGCTTCGCCCAGGAGGCCCCCCAGTCCGACGACATCACGCTGATGATCCTCCGGAAAAGCGCGACGGCAGACTCCTGAGCAGGGCCCCCGCATGGCGTTTCGTCCCCCGCCCCCCAGCACCCCCACCTCTCTGGAGCGCCAGGAAACGGCGGCGAGGACGGCGGCGGTCTCCCGGAAGTCGGAGGGGTTTTGGCTGTCGCTCCAGGGAGCTCGCGCCAGATGCCGGAGCTCGTTTTCCAGAAAAACCACGGGTTTCGAGCCATCGGCATCTTGTGCCAGTTCGGGAAGGGCCGACCGGATCATGGGGTAAAAGAACTTGCCGATGAAGTCCTCTCAGAGTTCGACGTCGAAGCGCCGCCCAACGTCGTTCTTATCCTGCGCATGCTGTGGGTGTCTGTGGGTCACCGACCTCGCCCCCTTGGGCTGGATTCTCACGAAGACAGCACAACGGGACACCCAGGGGGAGCCCCGGAGGACATTCTCGGGCGGCCGGAGCCCGGGGGCGTTTTCGAAGGGGTGCTCCAGGCAAGACGTGCGGTGGCGGTCGTCTGGGCGTGCTGTGGCGGCAATCGTTTGGACGTGTGGCCGCAATCTCCTGTAGGGGCGAAAAATATGCTCGCCCCTACATATTTCATCCGGTGTTGTCGACATGAACCGGGGAAAGCCCCCAACGCATTTCACCCCGCGTCGCATGACGCGGGGCTTGGGGATTGTCTCTCCGTCGTGCGTTCCACTATACTCTTCTTGCAAAAAACCCGGAGCGGGGGCACCTCCTGTTCCGGTTACGAAGGGTGGCGATGTTTGTGCGCATATCGCGGTGTGGCTTCCTCTTTCTTCATCCCGGCGAACCGGGAGATCTCCGGTGGCGAAAGACCTTTGCAACACCGGAATTCACCATGGAAATCCGGGGCGTGGCCTCCCCCGAGGAGGGGGAAACGGCGGCCCGGGAGCTGCGAGACGGCGGGGTCCAGATCCTCGACCTCTGCGGAGGCTTCGACGATGAGCTCACCGCCCGCATCGTGGCCGCCGTGGAAGGAAAGATCGCCGTGGGGGCCAGACGCCCCGCCGCCGGATCCCCCCCACCCCCCGACGCTCCCCGACGATATGGCTTCATCTTCAAAGGGCCCGGCATGGTCCCGGAGCATTGCCAGGAGACCTTCGAGGCGCCGGGGTATTTCCTGGAAGTCCGGGGCGTGTCCTCCGTCGAAGAGGGGGAAATCGCGGCCCGGGAGATGGGCGACCGGGGCGTGACCATCCTGGGGCTCTGCGGAGGTTTCAACGATGAGCTCACCGCCCGCATCATGGCCGCCGTGGGGGGAAAGGTCGCCGTGGGGACCGTACGCTATGCCCCCGAGGAGGCGGCCAAGATCTCACACCTCCTAGGGCTCCCCGAGGCGTGACCTCGCGCCCTGAAACCCGCCCCGCCGCCGCCCTCCGCAAGATGAAACATCACGGTGGAGGGCGCTCTGGGGGGCAAAGGGTGTTATAATTCTCCTAACGTCACCGTGCCGAGGGCACCCTTGAGGCTCCGCCAACGGGCACCCCGGCGGTGGTCGTGGTTCCGCTCGTCGAAAAAAGTCGGCCTTCCGTAAAAGGACTTACGCACCCATCGCGGGAAGGGGGCGATGTTTGTGGCATCTCGGGGGGGAAGGTTCCGCGTGAGGGGCCTCGGGCGCCTTTTCAGGGGGGTGGCCCTTTTGTTTGTTTGGGTTTTGGGGCCCGCCGCCGGGGCAACGCCCCCTCTCCGAGTGGGGATTTACGAAAACCGCCCTAAGGTCTTCACCGAGGCCTCGGGTGTCCCGGCGGGGATCTTCGTGGACATTATCGAAGCCATCGCCGATCGGGAAGGATGGACGCTGGAGTACGTGCGGGGCACCTAGCGAGAGGGGCTCACCCGTATGGCCTCGGGAGAGATCGACCTCATGCCGGACGTGGCCTACAGCAGCCAACGGGGGGAACTATACGCGTTCCACCACGAACCCGTGGTCTCCGACTGGTTTCAGCTCTTCGCCCGACCTTCGGCAAAGATCCGCTCCGTTCTGGATCTGGAGCGCAAGCGAGTGGCGGTGTTGGAAGGGTCCATTCAGCAGGAATCCTTCTGCAAGACCGTGCAGGATTTCAACATCTCCATCGACCTCATACCCTTTCCCTCCTTTGTCGAAGCCTTCGTCGCCGTGACGAGCGGCAGCGCCGACGCAGTCATATCCAACCGATTCAACGCCCCCTTCCTCCGCCAGGAGTATGCCCTGGAGGACACGGCGGTGATCTTCAGCCCCACCCGGATATATTTCGCCGCCAACAAAGACGCCGATCCCGCCCTGTTGGACACCCTAGACCGGAACCTCCAGCGCCTCAAGAAGGATCCGCACTCGGCGTACTTCGACGCCCTCCGGCGGTGGGCCGCCGAAGAGATCCCCCAAGAACTCCCCCACTGGGTCCTTGCCACAGGGGGGGGGACGTTGTTCCTTGCCCTTCTGGCGCTGGTGAACATGGTGGCCCTGAAGCGGCTGGTGAACGCCAAAACCAAGGAGCTCCGGGCCCTGGCGCACCAGCTCGGCGCCGCAGGGCGCCAGTGGCGCGCCACCTTCGACGCGGTGCAGGACGCCATCTGGGTGCTGGACGTAGAAGGAAGAATACTGCACTCCAACACCGCCGCCCATCGCCTTTTCCTCACGTCCCCCGAGGACAGCCGGGAACTGCGCTGTTGGGAGGCGGCCCACGGCCGCAACGGGCCCATCGATGACTGCCCTCTGATGGTCTCGAAAAGAACCCTACGCCGCAGTATCGGCACGGTGGACGCCGGAGACCGAAAACTCTCGGTGACGGTGGATCCCATCTGCGACGAGGAGGGGCAGCTCGCGGGGTTCGTGCACCTGGTGAGCGACGTCACCGACAAAATTCGGTCGGAAGAGGAGCTGGAGCAATACCGACAAGGGCTGGAAGATCTGGTGCGGCAACGAACCCGAGAGCTGGAAGACGCCAATGCCGACCTTCTCCGGGCAAAAATGGCGGCGGAATCCGCCGATAAGCTCAAGTCCGCCTTCCTGGCCACCATGTCCCACGAGCTGCGCACTCCATTAAACTCCATCATCGGCTTCACCGGCATTCTGCTCCAGGGGCTGGCGGGCTCCCTGAACGAGGAGCAGGACAAGCAGATGCGCATGGTGCAGGGCAGCGCCCGTCACCTTCTGGCCCTCATCAACGACGTGCTGGACATCTCCAAGATCGAAGCGGGGAGGATGGTCCTCGCCCGAGAGGCCTTCCCTCTGGCCCCCATGGTGGAAAAGGTGGTGCAGAGCGTAGCCCCCACGGCCCAACAGAAGGGGCTCACCCTCTCCTGCCACATTGGCGACGACGTGGGCGAGCTGGAGGGAGATCAGCGCCGGGTGGAGCAGATCCTCATGAACCTCCTCAGCAACGCCATCAAGTTCACCCCCCAGGGGCGCGTATCGGTGACCTGCTCCCGGGAAAACGACACGGTGACCCTGGCGGTGCGGGACACGGGGATCGGCATCGGCGCCGAGGACCTCGCCACCCTCTTCCGTCCCTTCCAACAGATCGAAACGGGGCGAACCCGGCAGTTCGACGGCACCGGCCTGGGGCTTCACATCTGCAAACGCCTGGGGGAGCTCATGGGGGGATCCATCACGGCCGAAAGCGTGCCCCAAGTGGGCAGCGTCTTCACGTTGCGCCTTCCAGCGAAAGGAGCGGAGGTCCATGCCCCCGACGAAGATCCTCATCATTGAAGACAACGAACAGAACATGTACCTCATGCGCTTCCTGCTGGAGAAGCACCGGTTCGACGTCCGGGAGGCCTGGGACGGGAAAGAGGGCATCGCCATGGCCCTACGGGAGCCCCCTGACATGATCCTCCTGGACATCCAGTTGCCCCTGATGGACGGATACGCCGTGGCCCGGGAGCTCCGGTCCCATGAGGAAACTTCCGCCGTGCCTATCGTGGCGGTGACTTCCTACGCCATGCCCGACGACCGGAGCAGATGCCTTGCAGCGGGAGCCACGGATTACATCGAAAAGCCCATCGACCCGGAGACCTTTGTGAGGCAGATCAGCAATCATCTGCCCCGCGAGGCCTGACCCCGGGGCCGCCCCCGGAGGGAGACGGAGGGATGAACGTCCTCATCGTGGACGACAAGGCGGAAAACCTATACCTTCTTCAGGCCATCCTCGCGGGCCACGAGTTTTTTGTGGCCTCTGCCCGCGAGGGAAGGGAAGCCCTGGAGAAGGCCCACCAGTCCCCACCCGACCTGATCATCAGCGACATCCTCATGCCGGGCATGGACGGCTTTGCCCTGTGCCGGGAGTGGCGTCAGGCCCCGGAGCTAAAGGACATCCCCTTCATGTTCTACACGGCCACCTACACCGACCCCCAGGACAAACAGTTTGCCCTGGACCTGGGTGCCGATCGCTTCCTGATCAAACCCATGGAGCCGGACGCGTTCATGGTCGAAGTGCGACAGGTCCTGGAGGACCGAGCCTCCTTCCCCGGCATTGCCGTCCGCCAGCCCTGTGCCACCGAAGCCGTCATCATGCGGCAGTACAATCAGGCACTCATACGAAAGCTGGAAAAAAAGCTGGACGATCGGGAGCGTGATCTGGCACTCCTGGCGGAGAGCGAACGCCGCTTGGACGAAATCAACCGGATCCTTCGAGGGGTACACCTGGTGAGCCACCTCATCGCCCAGGAAAAAGAACCCGCAAACTTGCTTCGCCTCGCCTGCGAAGGGTTGGTGCGGGGACAGAGCTTTCCATCGGCCTGGGCGGTGCGATTTCCCGAGGGTCTTTCCACCCCCGAAGGGTTCCAGAGCGGCTTACCCGAGGCACTTTTTCGGACCTTTTTAAAACTATTCCATGACGGAGAGCTCCCCCCCTGTTGCCAAAAAAGGGAGGATCGCACCGAAAGACCTTGCCACGACCGTTCATCCCCCTGCCCCCTGGAGAAAATTTCGCCATCGCAGCCTTGGATCGTCCATCCTTTGGAGCACGAAGGGCAGATCTTCGGCTTCCTGGGGCTAACCCCATCACCCATCGCCGCCTCCACCCCCGAGGCATTATCCCTGAGCCGGGAGGTGGCCGCCGACCTGGCCTTCGCCCTCCACACCATGCGGGAGGAAAACCGGCGCCGACAGGCGGAAGCTCTTAGGCGCGCCATCTTCGACCACGCCCAAGACGGCATCATCCTGGTCCGGGGGGACTCCCTTCGCATCGTCATGGCCAACGAGGCCATGGCCCGGCTCCTGGGAATCCCCGTCGAGGAGCTGGTCCTTCTCTCCATAGAAGACATCCATGCCCCCGAGGACCTCCCCCGGATGCGTCACCTCTTTGAAGCCGTGGCGACCAAGGAACCTCACCTTTTCTGCGACGTGCCCCTGAAGCGTCGGGACGGCAGCGTGGTGCTTACCGACGTGAACTCTTGCCCCCTGGAATTGGAGGGACACCTTCACTCCCTGGGAATCTTCCGAGATATCACCCGCCGCAAGGAGGCGGAAGATCGCATAACCCAGCTCCTGCGCGACAAGGAACTCTTGTTGCACGAGGTCCACCACCGAATAAAAAACAACATGGCCTCCATCTCCAGCATGCTGCGCCTCCAGGCGAGGCAACAGAAAAACACCGACATAACCCACGAGCTAGATGACGCCGCTTGCCGGGTACAGAGCGCGGCGGTGCTCTACGACCGGATCTATCGGAGCCAGAGGGTCTGCGACATTTCCCTAAAGAGCTATCTCCCCTCGCTGTTGCAGGAGATCCTTCAATCCTTTCCCCACCAAGAGAGTATTGCCGTAGAGACCGCCCTGGACGACACGAAGGCCTGCACGAACTTCGTCTTTGGCCTGGGCATCGTCGTCACCGAGCTGGCCACCAACGCCCTTAAACACGCCTTTTGCGGAAGGGATCGGGGGCGCCTCCGCCTCGCCGCCTTCCGGGAAGAGGAGCGCTTTGTCTTGGAGTTCGAAGACGACGGCGTGGGCCTCCCCGAGGAGTTCTCCCTGGACGCCCCGGCGGGGTTTGGCCTCCACCTGGTCCAGATCTTGGTGCTCCATTTTCAAGGCACCATTACGGCGAAGGGAAATGGGGGCACCCGGTTCCGCATGGAGTATCCCCTGGCGGAGGTCGTGGCGGGGTGCTCCTAACCCCCTCCCCCTGCTCCGCTTTCTTTTCCGCCAAGACTTAGGGCCGGTAAAGCCCCGGCGGGGTTTACCGGCCCGAGGTTTGCCCTGGGACGGGGACCTCGCCGCCCCCGAGCACGAAAATTAAGAGGCTATTCTTTAATGTACGAGCAGATATACTCCGAAATGCCGTCGCAGCGGTAGGAAAATCGGCTGTTTCCCGGGACGTCGAAAAACTCCCCCGCCGAGACCTTCGTCCAGGTGGAGCTTCCGGGAAGGAGCACTTCGGCGGTGCCCGCCACGATCTCCATGTGCTCTCGGTCTCCCGTGCCGAAGCTGTACTCCCCGGGGAGAACCGCCCCGACGGTCTTGCGGGTGCCGTCGGCGAAGAGCACCGTGTGGCTGATCACCTTGCCGTCAAAATAGACGTTCGCCTTGGTCAGGACCGTTACGTTCTCGAAGCGCTCCGTCATGTTCCCGCCTCCTTCAAGTGGGTCAAGCCTTGGGGGATGGGCTCCCCCTCCTTCGGAGTATATCTCACTCTTCGCCCTTTCCAAACCCCTAGAAAACCTTCGGGCGTCACGGAGGGGGGCACAGAACGGGGCAAAACATCCCCCCAGCCTCCCGTCCCTCCCATCAAAGGGCGAAGGCCCGGGAGTTTGGGGTTATAATGGCTCCAGACGGGATCTTTTCGCAGGAGGAATGCCCATGGCCCCGCGCCGACCCGGGCCCGGGCCGCAAGGATCGGCCCGGGAATCCTTTTCCCTTTACAACGACGTTTCCCCGGTGCGGGGTCGGTTTATCTCTCGCCGGGATCGCTTCACCGTGCGCTGCGCCCCCGAGGGGAGCGAGGAAAGCTGGGCTCATCTGCCCAATCCCGGCAGGCTCTGGGAGCACCTGATCCCCGGGGCGACCCTGCGCCTCCTCCCGGCCCGCCGGGGGGGCATGCCCTGGCGGGTGGTGGGGGTGGACGCCCCCGAAGGCACGGTGATGCTTGACACCATCCGTTCCAACGAGGCGGTGCGATGGCTCCTGGAGCACCGCCTGGTGCCGGGCTTCGAGGAGGCCCGGGTGGTGCGCTCCGAGGCGGTCCACGGCGACAACCGGTTCGATTTCGAGCTGGAGGAGGGGGGCAAACCCCTTTTCCTGGAGGTAAAAAGCTGCACCCTCTTTTCCGGAGGGGTGGCCATGTTCCCCGACGCCCCCACGGAGCGGGGACGGCGACACCTGGAAGGGCTCGCCGCTCTGGCCTCCCGGGGGACCCCCGGGGGGGTGCTCTTCCTCATCCAATCCGCCGCCGTGCGGGGCTTTTTGCCCGATTTCCACACTGATCCCGCCTTCGCCGAAGCCTTTGCGGCGTGCGCCCCCCGGCTGCGGGTGCGGGCCCTGGGGGTGGACTGGACCCCGGAGCTCTCCCTGCGTCTGCCCGGGCGCCCCGTGCCCTTCCTTCGGGATACCCTGCTGCGGGAAAATCATGACCGAGGTACGCTCCTGGAAGCCCTTTCCCCCAAGGCTCCCGTCCCCTTCGACCTCGGAGAAAGGGGCACGATGTTGGAACCCGGACACTACGTCTACGGGGAGGACCTCCCCCAGGGGCTCCACCAGGCGGCGCGCCGAAGGCGAAGGGGTTTTGCCCTCCGCCTCCGGGGCGCCCCCGACCCCGGAGCTTCCACCGCCACCCCCCTGCCCATCCGGAGCTCCACCCCCCTGGCCGAGGAGGCGTTCCAGAGGCTGGCCCCCCTGGGAGAAGTCCTCCTTCGCCAAACTGACCCCGGGAGTTTTCTAGTGCGCCTGCCCATCCCCCCCCTGGCGCACCGCGCCGTGGTGGACCTGCTCTTTTTCCTCCGCATGGGACGCCTCGCTCCCCCGGAGGAAGGCCCCTCGGGGGGCTTTAGGTAATGGATTTTGATCTTTTAGGAGGGAAGGCCATGGACAAGGTGATCCTGGTGACGGGGTGCTCGTCGGGGATCGGAAGGCATCTGGTGACGGCCCTGGCCCAGGCGGGGTACCGGGTGGCGGCCTCGGCTCGACGGCCGGAAAGCCTCGCCGACCTCCCCGCCGCCATGACGCTGCCGCTGGACGTGACGGCCCTCGAGGGGGCGTCCGAAGCGGTGGACGCGGTGCGGCGACGACTAGGCCGGCTGGACGGCGTGGTGAACAACGCGGGCCTCGCCTGCCGGGGAGTGCTAGAAGAGCTCTCGGAGGAGGCCCTGCGACATATCTTCGAAGTGAACGTCTTCGGCCCCCTGCGCCTTTGCCGGGCGGCCCTCCCCTTTTTCCGGGAGCAGGGATCGGGGATCATCGTCAACGTAGGCTCCATCGCCAGCCGCATGGTGATCCCCGTAAACGGGGCCTACTCCGCCACCAAGGCCGCCTTGGAGGCCTTCACCGACGCCCTGCGCATGGAGGTGGCCCCCTTCGGCGTCCGGGTGGTCCTCATCAAGCCGGGAAACATCCGTACCTCCTTCGCCGAAGCGGCCGCAGAGCGTTCCCGAAAGACCCTGGAAAACCCCCGATCCCCTTACCGGGAGATCTACCGGCGCTACCTCGCCGAGGCCACCAAAGCCCGGCGCCACGACCCGGGCCCCGAGGTGGTGGCCGAAGCGGTCCTCAAAGCCCTGGAATCCCCTTCTCCCCGGGCCCACTATACCGTGGCGGCCCCTTGGCGCTTCCGGCTCCTCATGGCGCTGGGGGGAAATGGGCGCAACACCATCCTGGGTCACGTCTTCCGGGGCCGGGACGCCCCCCCTCGAAAGCCCTCCTAAAGTTTTTCAGGGGAGGGGGGCGAAGGGACCCCTCGCGGTAGAATGGCCGAACCCCGCGCCCCGACGGATCCGCCGGAAGGGTTTTCGTCAAAGGGGAAGGTCGAGGGACAGAAGCGACGACTTGGACGACTTGAAGGAAGGGAATACCATGGCACTCAGCAACGGAAAAGCCTTTCCCCCGCAAGCCCGAGGCTACCGGGTGTTTCTGGCGCTGGGCACCAACCTCGGGGACCGCCAGGCCCACCTGATCCAGGCCCTACAGTACATCAAAAGCCGCCTTTCCCTGGAGGCCGTGTCGCCTTTTTACGAGACCGACCCCGTGGGGTACACGGCCCAACCCCTTTTTCTGAACGCCGTATGCGAGGGATACACCTCCCTCTCTCCCCAAAACCTCCTCGCCTTCGTCAAATGGGTGGAACGGCACATGGGGCGCACCCCCACCTTTCGCCACGGCCCCCGGGTCATCGACGTGGACGTGCTCTTTTACGACGACCTCGTCATGAGCTCCCCCGGGCTGGAAATTCCCCACCCCCGGTTGGCGGAGCGGGCCTTTGTCCTGGGACCTCTGGAAGACATCGCCCCCGATTTTGTCCATCCCGGGCTTAAAAAGACGGTGCGCGAGCTCGCCCTCCAGGTGGGGCGGTCGGGGATCCGCCCCGCCCCTCGGGCCCTTCCCTTCGCGCTGGAGGGTGACGTCCAGCAAGGGCACCCCGAGGTGCCCCTGGGGCTCTCCCGGGTGGGGATCTCGAACCTCCGGCGCATCGTCCGCCTGGGGACGGAGGACCGGGTGGCCCTCTTCTACGCCACCATGGACCTTTTTGCCCACCTTCGGGGAGATCGGGCCGGGGTACACATGTCCCGGTTCAGCGAAATACTGGAGGAGATGGGGGAAGAGATCTCCCTGCCCCCCACCCCCGACCTGGAATCCCTGGCGGAGCGCATCGCCCTGCAGATCGCCCGGCGCCAGGAGGCCGCCTCGTCGGAGGTGCACATCCGGGCCCAATTCCTGGTGCGCCAGGAGACCCCCCTTTCCTCCCGCCGATCGGACGAGCTTTACACCTTTTTGGGGTACGCCGCCAGCGACGGCGTCACCGTCCGCCGAGCCGCAGGAGTGGAGGTGGATGGGCTCACGGCGTGCCCCTGCGCCCAGGACATGGTGCGCGGCGCGGCCCTGGCGCGCCTCCGGGAGGCGGGCTATGCCCCGGAAGAGGCGGAGCGCATCGTCTCCCTGGTACCCCTGGCGACCCATAACCAACGGGGGAGGGGGACGCTCATCCTAGGGTGCGACCCCAAGATCCCGGCAGAACACCTGGTGGCCGTGGTGGAGGCCGCCATGAGCTCCGAGACGTACGAACTACTGAAGCGCCCCGACGAATTTTTCGTGGTGGAGAAGGCCCATCGGCGGCCGCGCTTCGTGGAAGACGTGGTGCGGGAGATGTTGCGCCACGTGGTGGAAGCCTTTCCGGACCTCCCCGATGACACCTTCGTGCTGGCCCGGCAGGAGAACCTGGAAAGCATCCACCAGCACAACGCCTTCGCCGAGGCGAGCGCCCTCCTGGGCTCCCTGCGCCGGGAGCTCGCCGGAGGCCCCCCCGCCTCGGGGCCATCGCTGGAGGGCTGGCTCCGGGGGTAGACCCAAAGCCCTAGTACCCGTCGTAACCCCCGTCCCGGTAGCGGTTCTGGTCGATCATGATTCCCATCATCATGAGCTGCATCAGGAGCTCATATTCCCTAGGCCCCCGGGGACGCCTCCGGTAGATGGGAGGAGGGGGCACGATGGGCCGGGGCCGAGGGTAGGGCCTGGGAGGGCCCCACCGGTAAATCGGGGGAGGGACGGGGTAGGGGTAGGGATAGATCCCCGGAGGGAAGTCCCGATATCGAGGAGGAGGGGGCATGACGGGATGGGGACGGGGCTCGTACGGAGGGAAACCCCGGTACCCGGGCCCCGGAGAAAACCATTGGGCCCCGCCTTTGGCCGTCGAACCCTTGGAGCCCCCTTCGCCTTCAGCCCACGCCCCGCTGGCCCCCAGGAGCAACCCCAGGACCACAAAAACCACCGCATATTTTTTCATTTCGACCCACCTCCCCACAACCCATCGCGCCGAGGTCCGAAGGCTCGGCCCCGGATCATCCTTCCACCTCCGCCCAACTCCGCCCGGGGAGCGCTTCCCCGGTAAAAAATGAGGGACGCCACGCCCCGGGCCTCCGAGTCGTTCGTCCCTGCACTATAACAGCATGACTCCTAAAAAAACTCCGTAATTCTTCTGATAAGCTGAAACATCACCCCGCCCTCGGCGCCGCCCGAGGATCCTCCGACAACAGGGCGCCCCAGGGGATCCTCAGATATCAAAAGCCTTAGGCGAGGGCTAAAGGACCACCGGCCCTGACGGGGCGGATCCCCGGAATTCTCCGGCGCTCCTCGGGGCGACCTTCGGCCAAGCCCCGGATTTCGGACTTTTTAGGCGCGGCTAGGCGTGCAAAAAGGCCGACAGGGCCCCGAGCCCTCCCCGGAGCGTTTCGGTGTGGGGAGCAAAGCCGATGCGGGCGGAACAGTCCGAGAACTCGAAACACGATCCGGGGACGAGCATGGTTCCCGTAGCGTCAAAGAGCTCCCGACAGAAGGCCTCGGACCCCTGGTCTCGCTGAAAGCGCAGCAGCGCCGTGGTTCCCGCCCGGGGAGCGGTCCACGACACCAGGGGCTCCTGGCGAACCCACTCTCCCAGCACCGCCGCATTGGAGCGCACCAGGGCCAAGTTTCGCTCCAGCACCCGGTCTCGGTGCTCCAGCGCCAGGGCCGCCAGATAGTCATTCACCCGGCCGCAGGAGATGGTGGTGTAGTCCCGGTGCCGAGAGCACTCTTCCAGAAACTCCCGGGGCGCCACGATCCACCCCGTCCGAAGCCCCGCCAGGGAGTAGACCTTGGAGAGGCTCCCCGTGCCGATGGCCCGGGGATAGAGGTCCGTGAACGATGGCGCGCCGTAGGCCCCCTGGTGCTCTAACCCTCGGTAGATCTCGTCGCAGAGGATCCACGCCCCCACCCGGTCCGCCACCGCCACGATTTCCCGCATGGCGTCTTCGTCCAGCGAAGCCCCCGTGGGGTTATTGGGGTAGTTCAGCACGATGAGGCGCGTGCGATGGGTCACCGCCCGCCGCAGTTCCTCCACGTCGGGGCGAAAGGCGTTTTCCCGCCGGGCGCGTAGCCGGGTAACCCGGGCGCCAAAGGATTCCGGCAGGGCGTAGAGTTGCTGGTAGGTGGGAAGAAGGGCCACCACCTCGTCCCCGGGCTCCACGAAGCTCCAGAGGGCGATGAAATTCGACCCGATACCCCCGTCGGTGATGAGCACTTCCTCCGCCGAGCGCCCCTTGTAGAGGGATGCCACGGCGCCTCTCAGGCGCTCCGATCCGGGGATATCTCCGTAGGTAAGATGGATCCGTCGCAGGACTTCCAGGTGCCTTTCCTCGTCGCCACAAAGGGCCAAGAGCTCGTGCACCGTCATAGATTCCACGCAGGTCTCCGCTATGTTGAACTTCGCCCGGGTCTCGTACTCGTTCATCCAGATTTCTACTCCGAAGTCCGCGATCTTCATGGACGATCTCCCTCCCCTCTCGCTGTGCGGGACGATGCCCCCTTCTGCCACTTTCTTTCCCGCAACATCGCCGCATCTACCTTGCCCTGGAGCGACGCGTGGGCCCGGATGAGGGCCTCCGCCCCGTCGGCGTCCCGCCGTATCATCGTCGCCACGATCTCTCGGTGCTCCCGGGCCGAGGCGATGAGTTCCTCCTCCGGCAGGGGCAAGAGTAGGGCGTAGACGGCGGTGCGCCGAAAAAAAACCTCCAGGGTCTCCGCCAACACGGGACTCGCCGCCAATTCGGCGATGACCCGATGGAGCCCCAACCTCTCCGGAAAGAGTTCTCCCAGCGTGCCAAGCCCCCGGGAGGGCCCTTCTTCCTCCAAACAGGCCTCCAGCCGGGCCTCTCCCAGGGGATCGAGGCGCGCCACGGCCTTCCGCACCGCCAAGGCCTCCAGATGGCCCCGGATTTCCGCCGTTTCCAGCACCTCGGCGGGGGTGGGACATACCAGCCGGGCCCCTCCCCGGGGCACCATCTCCACCACTCCGTCCGCCGCAAGATGGCGCAGGGCCTCCCGCACGGGGGTGCGGCTCACACCCAACCGGGAGGCCAAGGCCTCGGTGGGAAGACGCTCCCCTCCCTTAAAGGTCCCCTTCAGCACGAGCTCCAGAATGCCCCGGCGAGCCCCCTCCACCGCCGTGTCTCCGCGCCTTTGAGGGGGCCGGTCTCTCCCCAGGGACCCAAGGGCCGTCATGACACCCTCCGCTTCAGGATCGCCAGGAGGCGCCCTTCATCGATGTTTCCCCCGGAGACGATCACCCCCACCCGGCGCCCCCGGAGGTCGAGCTTCCTCTCCAGGAGGACTCCCACCGCCGCCGCCGCTCCCCCTTCGATGACCTGGTGGTGCGTGCGGTGGGTCCAGGC
>CALMLW010000267.1 GCA_937868015.1 uncultured Synergistaceae bacterium
AAGTCCTCCGAGGCCAAGGGGCTCTCCCCTCCTCGGCTCCCCTGGTCGGGGGAGGCCTTCCGTCGGGGGGAATCGCCGTAAATCAGACGATAGGTCTCCCAATTTCCCATGACGCGCCTCACGTAATCGTTGGTCTCCAGGAAGGGGATCGCCTCGATCCACTCTTCCAGATCCCGCCCTCGCCCCTCCCACCGGGAGACGGAGCCCCCCCCCGCGTTATACGCCGCCGCCGCCTTGGCGGGCTCGACGAAACGCCGGAGGTGTCTCGCCAGATGGGCCGCCCCTAAGGTGATGTTCGTATCCACCTGGTAGGCGTCTTTTAGGGGAATCTTCAGCCGCTGGGCTTCGTCTTTGGCTGTGGCGGGCATGAGCTGCATGAGTCCCATGGCCCCCACATGGCTGGTCACCGAGGGATTATAGCCGCTTTCCTGGCGCATCACCGCCCAGAGGAGCTCGGGAGATACGTCAAAGCTCACGCCCGCTGCCAGGACGGTCTTTTCGTAGGGGCGGGGGTAGAGCATGCGCAAGAGCTCCCGGGACATCCAGGGCTCCGTCGCCAGGGCCCCGGTGAGGGTCCCCGCCAGGGAGTAGGCCCCCCGGTCGTCTTCCATCCACCGGGCGATGCGGGCCGCCCGGAAGCGGTCCGCCGCCGATGGGCTCCGGGCCAAGGTCAGCCGGGCGTACTGGATGAATCCCCATTTTTCCAACAGGGAAGGGGTCCCCCGCAGCGAGGGGGGCACGTCGTCCGACAGGGGTTTGCTCCCCCGGGGAAAGACCCGGAAAGCGTATGTCGAGGTGGGATACTGGTAACCCAGCTTGCGGCGCGAGGCATCCGCCGAGGCGGTGCGCCCGGCCCGGTCGTCCACCCGGGCCAACCAATAAAGAAATCTCGGAGGCCATTGAGCCCCCGTACCGAAGGCGGCCCCCCGGGACCAAAAATCCCGGGCCTGGACCAGGTCTCCTCGATCCCAAGCCGCCAGACCGTCTTTCCACAGAATTTCCACCGCCGCCGATGAGCCGGGCTCGTCCCGAAGCAGGCGTTGTTTCCACGCCGCCTCGTCGCCCACGCCGTACTCCCGGGCGATCTTGATGAGCTGAAAGAGCGCCACCTGGCGGATCCTCCCCCGGCGCTCCTGGACCACCTTCTCCAACACCGCCGCCGCCACCTGGGCCTGCCCCTTGCCTGCGGCGATGCCCAGGCGTTCCGCCGCCCGGTGGGCGTAGCGATCTCCCGAAAGGGCCACGGGGGTCCACACCTTCACCGCCTCCGCCGTGCGCCCCAGGCGGTAGAGAGAAAGGGCATACCAGAAGGAGGCCCGCTCCCCCGCCCCGAGACGCCGGGCCTTCTCCAGGAGTTCGACGGCTTCTTTATGCTTTCCCTTGGCATGGGCGGCGTAGCCCAGGGCCATCAGGACCCCCGCCGAGGGCTTCTTTTCTTTTTTTAGAATTTCCAAGGCCTGGGCGTTCAGGGGCTGGTCCTCCAGGACACGCAGGGCATCCGTCACCGTGGCCCCGGGGAGCTCCATGAGGGCCTTCAGGGCGGGCAGGCGGGAGGCGGCATCCTCCGCGCTGGCCACCGTACGACGGAACCATTCCCGGGCCTCGGAGGTCTTCCCTTCGTCCCGGTAGATTCGGGCCAGGGCATAGGCCACGTAGTACCGCACGTCCGCCGACGTCCGGGGCCAGAGGTCTTTTCCGAGTTTCAAGGCCTCCTCTCGGCGGTTCGTCCTCTCATACCCCAGGACAAGCATCAGGTCCGCGTAGACCCGCACCTCCGGGGGCAAGGCGTGGCGCCGGGGGGCCAAGAGGTCCACGGCGTCGCCGTAGCGTTTCTGCATCCAGAAGGCATTGGCCGCAAAGGTGGCATCGCTGAGGGAGAGGAAGTTCCCCTCCTGGATCACCCGCTGCTCCACGGCCCCCCAAGCCCTTTTCCAGAAGAGTTCTTCCATGGAGGGGGCGCCGCCGAAGGCCCCCGAAGCCCACGCCACCGCCAGAAGCACCGCCCCGCCCAGCCGCTTCAAGAGGTCGGGAAAAATCCTCATCGCCCATTCTCTCCTTTTGTTTCCCTTAGCAAAAAGTCCACCAACAGCGCCACCGCACGGAACTCCAGGGCCCCGTGGGCCAAGAAAAAGACCCGATCTATCCGGGGATCGAGGGGGATGGCCACCACGTCCTCTCCTTGGGGCAGGGCCTGCCGAGAGACGATCCCCGGCCCCCCCCCCGCCGCCACCGCCCCCACCACCGCCGAGGCATGGTCGAAGCGCAGGGGGGGCCTGGGAAGGGCGACCCCCCGGGCCTTGAAGGCCTCTTCCACAAAGATCTGGGTCCCCGACCCCTCGGTACGACCCACCCGGAGCGCCCTCGCCGCCTCTTCCAGGGAAAGGGCCGGGCGCCGGGCCAGGGGATCTTGGGGAGAGACCACCAGGACCACCTCGTCGGTGAAAAAGGGCACCATATCCACCCCCGGAAGGAAGCGTTCCGACCCAACCACCGCCACGTCCACTCGGCGCTCCACCAGGTCTCCCAGGGCTTGACGGGTATGGGACACCAGGACCTCCACCTCCGTCCCGGGGTATTCTTCTCGAAATCTCGCCAACCGAGGGGGGAGGAGGTAATTGCCCGGGATGGAGCTGGCGGCGATCCGCACGAGGCCCGTTACGGCCGACCCAGCCTCGGCGATGTCCCGGCGCACCCGGCGCTGGATCTCCAGCATGGCCTGGGCGTGGCCGTAGACGATCTTCCCTTCGGGAGTCAGCACCGACCGTCCGTGGCCCCGCACCAAAAGGGATACCCCCAGCTCCTCTTCCAGCTTGGCGATGTGCTTGCTCACCGCAGGCTGAGAGAGCCCCAAGAAGGCCCCCGCCCGGGAGATGGTTCCCTTGTCCACCACCGCCACCAGGCTCTCCAGTTCGCGCACGTCCACCGGCCTCGCCCCTTTCACCTCCGGGGGATCCCGTCCCTTGGCCCCTCGCCCCAGAGGGCACGGCGGAGGGGTCGAACGGGCCCCGCAAAACTCCACGCCCCCTAGGCTCCCCTTCGACCGTCGAGGCGATTTTACCCCGGCTGTCCCCGGAGGAAAATGGGGTTCTCGCGGGATCTCTTTAGCCTCGGAGGGCCTGCCCCCAGGGGTCATTGTAGCACAGCTTCTTCTCCCCCCTTGCGCCGGAGCCTCCCCATCCGCTACCCTGGAAAAAGACGCCGCCCCGGGACGCCGCGTCGGAAAGAGGGGAAGAAAACGCGCCATGGGAATGGAATCCAAGGTATTGGGGGCCCTCGCGGCCCACGCCGCCCTGTGGGAAATACACGTCGCCCCTAAGCCGGGACTGGTGGATCGCTTGAACCGGGGGGCCCACGGAGACATGGATTATGCCCTCTTCCTCCGGAGCGCCCAGGCTCTGGCTCCCCTTTGGTCTCTTCCGGGGGAGGTGGGGCTTAAGGGGACTCCGCCGGAGGAAGCCCTGGCGCCCCTGAGGAACCACGGCATCGCCATGGAGGGGGCCATGTTCCAGGCCACCGGGGGGGTCAACACCCACAAGGGGTTGATCTACGTCCTTTCCTTGCTGCTCTACGGCGCTGGTCGGACGGTCTTTCTGGGCCTCCCTCCTGTCCCAGAGGTCGTCTGTGCCCTGGGGGGAGAACCCTGCCGAAACGCCGTGAGAGATGAGCTGGTCCCCCTCCTCGCCGGGGATCCCCATCGCCCCTTGACGCACGGCGAGGCCCTCTTTCGGTCTCACGGGGTCACCGGGGTCCGGGGAGAGGCCGCCCGGGGCTTTCCATCGCTCCGCCGAGGGGGCGTCCCCGCCTTCTTTTACAGCCTCCGCCAGGGAAATTCTTGGCACGACGCCGCCTTGGACGCCCTTTTAGTCCTCATGGAAATCTGCGAGGACAGTAACATCATGCATCGAGGGGGATACGACTTCTGGCGGGGCCCCTATAGGCAGCTGGTCCGGGCCAGCCGTCGGCGCCTCCGCGAAGGGGGTCCCCGAGGGGAGATCCTGGCCGCCCTGGATGAAACTATCACCTCCAAAAGGTTGAGCCCCGGAGGGGCCGCCGACCTCCTCACCGGCACCCTATTCCTGGCCCTGGTGGCCCCCACTCCATGAGAAGGCCCAAGGTCAGGAGGGCTTGGTCGCTACGCCGGGCCTCCCTAAGCGACCCGGAAGCGGGGCATCACCCGATGTGGGCCGTCCCCTTTGGACCGGCTAGAAAAAGCCCCTTTTCCCCGGATGCGGGGGCTTCGGAATGAGGACGCGGTCCCCTCGCTTCATCCCGGAGCCCTAGGGAAAACCTTCCTCCCCGCCGCCCCAGACGGGAAGGGCTAGGCCCTTGAAACAAAACTTCCCTTTCCCATCCCCCTGCTCCCGGGGAAGGGCCCCTTACCCCGAGGATGCCCCGGAGTTTGACTTTTCCCCCCATCCGAGTATACTAACGGGTAATTTTTGTTTATTTTTTTCCGAGAAGGTGACGGGTAGATGGACGCCAAGCAGCTCCAGGAGCTCATGCAGGGAAAGATCGACGACATGCCCCACAAAGCCCACCGCGTGGTGGCCTACCTGCTTTCCAACATGCGGGAGGCCTCCTTTCGCTCCATCGGCGAGGTGGCGGACGAGTTGCGCGTCTCCAAGGCCCAACTGGTGCGCGTGGCCCGCATGCTGGGTTTTACGGGGTATGCGGAGCTGAAAGACGCCCTCCAGTCCGCCATCTTGGACCAGGTCAACCCCGCCGCCATGTTGGTCAAGTCCCGAGACGGGGAAGAAAACCTTCCTCACACCATCTTGCGCATGGAGCACGCCAATCTGGAAGACACCTGGGCCCAGCTCGACGGGGATAAATCTGCCCAGTTTTGCACCATGGTCCAGGGGGCCCAGACGGTCTACTGCGTGGGGTGGGGCATTTCCTCCCTGGTGGCGGAGCACCTTTTCATGCGCCTCCGGGTCATGGGGGTCAACGGATTCCTCCTGAAACGGGGGTCTTTGACCCTGACAGAACAGGTGCGGGCCGTCCGCCCCGAAGATCTCATGGTGGTCTGCGAGCTGCCCAGCTACGTGGTGGAGGTGACGGAAAGCATCCGAGACTGCGCCGACCGGGGGGTCCCCGTCATATCCCTCACCGACAGCCCGGCGGCCCCCACCTGCCGTTTTGCCTCCCTCCACCTCTTCGCCAGCGCGGGGAGCCCCACCTTCGGTAGCAGTATCGTGGGTCCCCTCTTTTTGGTAAATGTCCTCACGTCCCTCCTGGCCCTATCCCTGGGGGACGCGGCCCACCAGGCCATGGAGGCCCAGGCGACGTTCCTGCACGATACCCGGATCTTCCACCCCATCTTCGGCCTCAAGTACTAGGCCGAGCCCTCCAACCACCGCCACCTAAGCCTCCCTCAGGCCCTGGAGACCGCGACCCGGAGGCGGCCCCTCCGTCCCTCCCCCTTCGAACAGGGCGGGCGGAGGGGCCGCCCTGTCGTCACCACGGTCTCTCGCCCCCGCTCCTTCAGTGGTCTGGGAGGGCTTCAGGCTCTCCCCGGGGGGCAGGATCACCACGGTGGAGAGCCCCGGGGCCTCCACGAGGAAGGCCGCAGGTCCTAGAAACGTTATTTTTATTCTTTCGATCCTCCCGACGTCTCATGGGATGGGGCCAGGGCGATGGCGAGCTCGTCGAGCTGGGCCTGATCCACGGTCCCCGGAGCCCCCGACAGGAGGCACTGGGCCTTCTGGGTCTTGGGGAAGGCCATGACATCTCGGATGGATTTCCCCCCGCACAGGAGCATGACCAGGCGGTCAAAGCCCACCGCCAGCCCCCCGTGAGGAGGGGTGCCGCTCCCCAGGGCGTCCAGGAGGAAGCCAAAGCGCTCCCGGGCGTCCTCAGGGGAAAAGGCCAGGGCGCCAAAGACCTTCTCCTGCACGGCGGGGTCGTGGATGCGGATGGATCCTCCTCCCACCTCACAGCCGTTGAGTACCAGGTCGTAGGCCCGGGAGCGGATCCGCCCCGGGGCGCTGTCGAAAAGGGGGAGGTCTTCGGTCACAGGGGCGGTAAAGGGGTGGTGCACCGCCACCCAGCGCCCCTCGTCCTGATCCCACTCGAACAAGGGAAACTCCGTCACCCAAAGGAAACGCCACCCCTCCTGCACGAGGCCCCGGGATCGGGCCAACTCCAGCCGAAGCTGCCCCAGCACGGTGCAGGCCTTGAGCCTATCGTCGTCGGCCACCACGAAGAGGACGTCCCCATCCTTCAAGCCCGAGGCCTCCACCAGGGCTCTTTCTCCGTCGGCCCCGAGGAACTTGACCAGGGGGCCTTTGAGGGTTCCTTCTTTCCACGTGAAGGTCCCGAGCCCGGCGGCCCCCAGGGCCTTGGCCCGGGCCTCCACTTCGGCCAATTCCTTGCGGGACATGACGGCCCCCCCAGGCACGGGGAGGCCCCGCACCGCTCCGCCCCGGGCCAGCACGCCCCGAAAGGCCTCCATGGAGGAGGCGGAAAAGACGCCCTCCAGGGGGCAGATCTCGAAGGGGATCCGAAGATCGGGCTTGTCGATGCCGTAGCGATCCATGGCCTCGGTCCAGGGCATACGGGGAAAGGGGGTGGGAATTTCTTCGGATCGCACCTCCCGGTAGATGCCCCGGATGTACCCTTCCAGCAGGGCGTAGATGTCTTCTTCGGTGATGAAGCTCATCTCCAGGTCCACCTGGGTGAATTCGGGTTGGCGATCCGCCCGGAGGTCTTCGTCCCGAAAGCACTTGACGATCTGCATGTATCGGTCGCAGCCGCTTACCATCAGTATCTGCTTAAAGAGCTGAGGGGACTGGGGAAGGGCATAGAAGTGCCCCGGGTTGACCCGACTCGGCACCAGGTAGTCCCGGGCTCCCTCGGGGGTGGAGCGGGTGAGCATGGGGGTCTCCACCTCCACAAAGCCCTGGGACGAAAAGTAATTTCGGGTAAACAGGGCCGCCCGGGAACGAATTCGGAGGTGGGACTGCATGCGCTCCCGCCGCAGGTCCAGGTAACGATGGCGCAGGCGCAGGTTTTCGTCCACCTTGTCGCCGTCGTTGACCTCGAAGGGCAAGGGGCGGCTGGGGGAAAGGAGCAATAGGTCCGTCGCCGCCACCTCCCACTGGCCCGTGGCCATGGCCTCGTTGACGGTCCCTTCGGGGCGGGGGCGCACCAGGCCCCTCACCGCCAGCACATACTCATGGCGAAAGTCCCCGGCCCTCCGGTGGAGATCGCCCCCTTCGTCGGGGTTGACCACCACCTGCACGACCCCCGTGTGGTCCCAGAGCTCGAAGAAGATGATGCCCCCCAGGTCGCGGCGCCGCCGGAGCCATCCGTTGAGCACCACCTCCTGTCCTTCGTGGGGAGCCCCCACCTCTCCACAGTACACCGAGCGCTTCCATGTGGCGTCAAAATGTCGTCCTTCCATGATCTATTTGCCTTGCCCCTTTCGTTTGAACCTAAAAATCCAAAACAAACCCCGTGGCACCCGGGGCCCGAGCGGGGCGACGGGGGCCTTCTCGCCCCACGGCGCGGGCCCTTCCCCTCTGGAAAAGCCGCCCCGAGATCCCCGCAGGTCCCGGGGCGAGCCCTTTCTCCGGGTTACCCTTTCAGGATCGCCCCCACCCGGGCCGCCAGCTCTTCCTGGGGAACGCTTTCTTGGGTCCCCGTCCTCAGGTCCTTCAGGGCCACCACGCCCCGGGCCGCCTCGTTTCCTCCGAAGATGCAGGCCACCCGCACTCCCCGGGTGTCCGCCAGCTTCATCTGGGCCTTGAATCCCTTGCCGGTGTAGTCCATGTCCGCGGCCACTCCCGCGCTCCGGAGGGCCGCCAAGAGGGCCGATCCCTGGGCTCGGGTGTCGGCCTCGCAGAGCACGAAGGCCTGGGGGCAAGCCCTTTTCCCGAAGGAACATCCCTGCTGTTCCATGGTGAGCACCACCCGGTCCAAGCCCGCAGCAAAGCCCACCCCGGGCACGGCGGGGCCTCCTATGGCCTCCGCCAGGTTGTCGTAACGTCCCCCGCCGCACACGGCGTTCTGAGCCCCCAGGTCCCCCGAGAGCACTTCGTAGGCGGTCTTGGTGTAGTAATCCAACCCTCGTACCAGGCGCTTGTCCAGCGTCACCCGGGCATGCTGGGCCTCCAGGGCGGAAAGCACCAGGGCGAAGTGATCCCGACACTCGGGGCAGAGGCTGTCCCGGATGTCCGGGGCCCCTTCCGTGAGAGCCTTGCACCCGGAATTTTTGCAGTCGAGGATGCGCAAGGGGTTTCGGCCAAAGCGCCCTTGGCAGGTGTCGCAGAGCTGGGTCAGGCGCTCCCCGAGGTAGGCTTGAAGCGCCTGGCGGTAGACCGGGCGACAGCGGGGGCACCCCACGGAGTTCACCACCACCTCGAGCCCCGAGAGCCCCAGGCGACGGTAAAACTCCAGGGAAAGGGCGATGGTCTCCACGTCCACCAAGGCGTCCGCCGCTCCGATGGCTTCTATGTCCAGCTGCCAGAACTGGCGATAGCGCCCCTTCTGCGGCCGTTCGTAGCGGAACATGGGCCCCGCGCACCAAAACTTGGCGGGCTGGGGGCCGTGCTGGAAATTGTGCTCCAGATAGGCCCGCACCATGGACGCCGTGGCCTCGGGGCGCAAGGTCAGGCTGCGATCCCCCCGGTCCGTGAAGGTGTACATTTCCTTTTCCACCACGTCGGTGGTGTCACCGATGCCCCGGCAAAAGAGCTCCGTGTGCTCGAAAAGGGGCAGATGGATCTCTTCGAAGCCAAAGTCCTCCGCCGTTTTCCTCGCCACCCCCATCACGTGGGCCCACTTCCAGGATTCCTCCGGAAGGATGTCTCGCACTCCCCGGGGCGCCTTGATGCTCTCCATACGCCTTTCCTCCCTTCGCCGGACGATGCCGGTCGATCCTAGCCTTGGGGCCCGTCTCCCCCCTATGATAACTGGGGGCAGCCCGACGGGCCGCCCCCAGCTTCTTCCCCTTCCCGTACCCCGCGAAATCAGCGCTTTTCCACTTGGAACCTGATGGCGGTACGCTCCTCGCCGCCAATATCGATGCGGGAAAAGGTCGGGATGCAGATCAGGTCGATGCCGTTCGGTGCCACGTACCCCCGGGCGATGGCGATGGACTTCACCGCCTGGTTCACCGCCCCAGCCCCCACCGCCTGTATCTCCAGCGCCCCCGTCTCGCGGAGTACCGCCGCAATGGCTCCCGCCACGGACTTGGGTTGAGATCCCGCACTCACTTTGAGCACTTCCACGGATATCCCCCCTTACGCTTCTCGTGCTGGGCCGCCACAGCCAGGATAAATTATATCCTCTTCCCCCGACCGTTGACAAGAGCGCCCCCGGGGCGTCCCGGAGGGCTCCCCGCCCCCTTCCCTAAAGGGGGTTACGCGAAAGGCGGAGGCCCCATCGGAGCCCCCGCCTTCATCTCTCGTCTTTCTCCAAATCACACTACCGTATAATAATATGATCGAAGAAAAAGTCCGCCCCTAGATCTTGGAAACGTTGGACGCCTGGTCTCCCTTAGTTCCCTGGGTGATGTCGAAGGACACGCGCTGACCTTCGCCCAGCGTTTTGAACCCATCGCCCTGGATGGCGCTATAGTGGACGAACACATCCTTGCCGTCGTCCGTGGTGATGAACCCATACCCCTTCGTTTCGTTGAACCACTTGACAGTACCCTGAGTCGCCAAAACACAGCCTCCTCGTGCTGAAAAACGTTTGCCGGATAGGACTACCGGCGACCCTATGATAGGGGGCCAGGCCTTTTCTGTCAAGCGAAAAATTCCCGACCGAGGCATGAGGGGACTTTCTGAAAGATCTACCGGGTTCCGCCCCCTTTCTTTCGGATTTTTCCGCCGCCAGGGCTCTCCACAAGGCCCGGGGGGCGACTCCGCAGGGTGTTCATCTTAATAAAACCTTGCGATGCCCCGACAATTGCTATAATGGCCCGAAGGGAGCCTGCGAACCTCCCTCACCGTGATTTTTTGTTTTTTAACAAAGGAGGATGGACCCCTATGCGCACCGAACATGCCGCCCTGGTGGCTTCGAGCCTCCACCTCCGGCAGGAGCAGGTGGAGGCGGTGGCCGCCCTTTTCGACGAGGGATGCACCCTGCCTTTTATCGCCCGCTACCGGAAGGAGCGCACCGGATCCCTGGACGAGGTGGACCTCGCCGCCATTCGGGACCGGATGGCCGCCCTGGCGGAGCTGGACCGCCGCCGCAACGCCGTGCGGGCCTCTCTGGAGGAACGGGGGCTCCTCCTCCCGGAGCTCGGCCGGGCCCTGGACGCCGCCAAATCCCTCACGGAGGTGGAAGACCTCTACCTCCCCTTCCGTCCCAAGCGCCGCACCCGGGCCTCTGTGGCCCGGGAACGGGGTCTGGAGCCCCTGGCCGACCTCCTCTGGGCCCAAAAAGGGATCTTGCCCCTGGAAGCGGCCCGCCCCTTCGTCGATGCCGAAAGGGGCGTCCCCACCGAGGACGACGCTCTGGATGGGGCGGGAGACATCATGGCCGAGCGCGTGAGTGAGTCCCTGGAGGCCCGCCGGGCCCTCCGTCGCCTCTTCGTCGAGAAAGGGACCCTCTCTTCCCGGATGATGCCGGGCAAGGAGGAGGCGGGGGGGACATACCGGGACTACTTCGACTGGAATGAGCCTCTGGCCCGAATACCATCGCACCGCGTCCTGGCCATCTTCCGGGGAGAGGCCGAGGGGGCCCTTCGGGTTCACATCGCCCCCCCGGAGCCCGAGGCCCTAGAAATCCTGGAAAAGATCTTCGTCCACGGCCGAGGGGCCGACGCGGAGGAGGTCCGCGATGCGGTCCACGATGCCTGGAAGCGCCTTCTTCAGCCCTCGCTGGAGACGGAGGCCCGCCAGGCGATGAAAAAGCGGGCCGATGACGAAGCCATCCACATCTTCGCGGAAAACGTCCGGGACGTCCTCATGGCGCCCCCCCTGGGGGAAAAAAGAATCCTCGCCGTGGATCCGGGGTGGCGCACCGGATGCAAGGCCGTGTGCCTGGACGCCCAGGGAAACCTTTTGCACCGGGAGACGTTCTTTCTCCTTTCCGCCCACCAACGGGAAGAGGCCCGTAGCCAGGTGGACCGCCTCGTGGCGGCCCACGACCTTGAGGCGGTGGGGGTGGGCAATGGCACGGGGGGACGGGAAACGGAGGCCTTTCTCCGGGAGGTCTTCGCGGATCGGGGCATTCCGGTGGTGACGGTGAACGAAAGCGGCGCCTCGGTGTACTCCGCCTCGGAGGTGGCCCGGGAGGAGTTCCCCGACCTCGATCTGACCTACCGAGGGGCGGTGTCCATCGGCCGCCGCCTCCAGGACCCCCTGGCGGAATTGGTTAAAATCGATCCCAAGTCCATCGGCGTGGGGCAGTACCAACACGATGTGGACCAAAAGGCCCTGCGCCAGGCCCTGGATGACACGGTGGAACGGTGCGTGGCGAGCGTGGGGGTGGACCTGAACACCGCCAGCCAGCAGCTTTTGGAGCGGGTACCCGGGGTGGGGCCCAAGTTGGCGACCCAGATTTTGGCCTTTCGCCGGAAGAAGGGGCCCTTTCGATCCCGGAGCTCCCTCCGCCGGGTGCCCCGCCTGGGGCCCAAGGCCTTCGAGCAGGCAGCGGGCTTTTTGCGCATCCGGGGAGGGGAACAACCCCTGGACGCCAGCGCCGTCCACCCCGAGCACTATGACCTGGTGGGACGCATGGCCTCCGACCTAGGTTGCACCGTGGAAGATCTCCTGCGGCACGAGGCCCTGCGCCAACGCATCGACCCCTCGGCCTACGTCCAGGGCACCGTGGGCCTACCCACCCTCAAAGACATCCTGGAAGAGCTGGCCAAGCCCGGGCGGGATCCTCGATCCTCCTTCGCCCTCCCCGCCTTCTCCGACCAGGTGCACCGGGTGGAGGACCTGGCCCCGGGCATGGTGCTGCCCGGGGTGGTGACGAACGTCACGGCCTTCGGGGCCTTCGTGGACGTGGGGGTGCACCAGGATGGCCTGGTCCACGTGAGCCGCCTGGGAAAACGAGGAGGATCGCCCTTCGACGTGGTACGCGTGGGACAGTGGGTCTCCGTGGCCGTCCTCGAGGTGGACCTGCCCCGGCGCCGCATCGCCCTTTCCATGCGGCCGGAGGATCTGGAAGGTCCCCCGGAGTGAGTCCACCCCGTGGCATTTTTTGCGCCACTGCGCTATAATAGCACCGGAGTGTTTTCGATAAACTTCGACAAAGGGGGGTGATGTCATGGGCACTTCTCTGACGGAAGAGATCCTGGCACGAGACCCCGGGAGGATCTTGGCTAACCAACGCCTTTTCGCGGAAATCCTGGGACAGTCGGCCCGGGAACGCCGTCGTCTTCGACACGCCGGAGGGGCCAGGGAGTTCCCCGAGGGGGGGCGCCACGGCGAGGGGCGCCCCCTGGTGGGCGAGGCTTCCTGGGTCTTGCCCCCTTCTCACCCCCTGACGCCCCCACCTCGCCCTCCGGAGAAAATCTCCCCCTTCGATCCTCTGGAGCCCCTGGCGGATCAGAAGCGCAACGAGGAACGGCTGGAAGGGATTTCCCGGGCCCGCCTCTTCAACAAAGAGGACGTGCTGGCTTGGGTCCGAAAGAACTTCGACGTGATCTCGGAATGGCGCCGGATTCCCGGGACGGACATCGAGCAGATCACCCTGCGGGACCGAAGCACGGGGAAAGTCCTTCTCCAGCTGCCCCTGGACGAGCTGATCCCCAAGATCCTCGAAGGGCTACGCCTCCGGGGAGCGATCTTTTCCCGCCTCACCTAGGGGCGGAGCACCACGAAAAAGCGGCCCCCTTCGGGAAGGTTTTCCCGAAGGGGGCCGCTGGCTGAGGTCCAAAAAGGCCCGGGCTAGAATCGTCTTTCCACGCGCCGGATGGCCAGGGCCCGCCCCGTCTCGTCGTCGATGTCGATCACCGCGCCCCGAAGGCGTAGGTCGGTATCACACACGGCGAACTTCGAGGGCAGGGCGTCCAGGAAACGGCATAGGGTGGTCTCCGTGGTCATGCCGATCACTCCTCCATGACCGCCGGTCATGCCCACGTCGGTGAGGACCGCCGTCCCCCCGGGGAGCACTTCTTCGTCCGCTGTGGCCACGTGGGTGTGGGTACCCACCACGGCGGACACCCGGCCGTCGAGGTGCCGGAAGAGGGCCCACTTCTCCGAGGTGGCCTCGGCGTGGAAATCCACCAGCACCGCCCGCTCCTCCAGAGCTTCGATGATGGCGTCCGCCGCACGAAAGGGGCAATCCACCGGGGGCATGAAGGCCCGTCCCTGGAGGCTCACCACCGCTAGGCGAGACCTGCCGTTACTCAAATGGGCCACCCCGTGCCCCGGGCACCCCGGAGGGTAGTTCGCCGGGCGCAACACCCGGCTCTCGCCGCCGAGCACAGGGATGAATTCTTTTTTGTCCCAAATATGGTTGCCTCCGGTGAGGCAGGCCACCCCCAGGGAAAAAAGGTCGTTCATCACTTTTTCCGTGAGACCAAAGCCCGCCGCCGCATTTTCGCCGTTGGCCAGGACGAAGTCGAAGGGCCCCTCCTGTTGCCGAAGCTCCGGCAGCGCCCGGGCCAAGGCCTCTCGCCCCGGACGCCCCACCACGTCTCCCACGAACAGAAGGCGCATTACTTGGCGTACTCCACGGCCCGGCTTTCTCGCACGATGGTAACCCGGATCTGGCCGGGGTATTTCATTTCTTCTTCGATCTTCCGGGCGATATCGAAGGCCATCTTGGCGATGGAGGCGTCATCTGTCTGGTGGGGAGCCACCATGACCCGCACCTCGCGTCCCGCCTGAATGGCAAAGGATTTTGTCACGCCGTGGAAGGAATTGGCCACGCTTTCTAGTTTTTCCAGGCGCTTGATGTAGGCCTCCAGGCTCTCCCTCCGGGCCCCGGGGCGGGAGGCGCTCACTGCGTCCGCCGCCGCCACCAGCACCGCGTGCACGGTCTGGGGTTCTTCGTCTTCATGGTGGGAGGCAATGGCGTTTACCACGTCGGGAGCTTCGCCGTACCGCCGGGCCAGGTCGGCCCCGATGAGGGCGTGGGGCCCTTCCACCTGATGGTCCACGGCCTTGCCTATGTCGTGAAGCAGCCCCGCCCGTCGGGCCAGGGCTTCGTCCACCCCCAGCTCCGCCGCCATGATGCCCGCGACGTGGGCCACTTCCAGGCTGTGCATGAGGGTATTCTGGCCATAGCTCGTGCGGAACTGCAACTGTCCCACCAGCTTGGCGAGCTCGGGGTGCATGTTCTTGACCCCCGCTTCCAGCAGGGCGTTTTCTCCCCGGTCGATCATCTCTTGGTCCACTTCCTGGTAACACTTCTCCACCAATTCTTCTATGCGGGCCGGATGGATGCGGCCGTCGGTGATAAGGCGTTCCAGAGCCCGCCGGGATACCTCCCGACGCACCGGATCGAAGCTGCTGATGGTCACCGCCTCGGGGGTGTCGTCCACGATGAGGTCAACCCCCGTAAGGGTCTCGAAGGCCCGGATGTTGCGTCCCTCCCGACCGATGATGCGCCCCTTCATTTCGTCTGAAGGCAGGGGCACCACGCTCACCGCCGCCTCGGAGGTGTGCTCCACGCAGGTGCGCTGGATCGCCGTGGCGATGATCTCCTGGGCCTTGCGGTCCGCCTCGCGCTTGGCCTTTTCTTCCAGCTCTCGCAGGCGCACTCCGATGCGGTGGTTTGCCTCTTCTTCCACCGCCGCCAGAAGGATCTGCTGGGCCTCCTCCCGGGTCATGGCCGCCACCTCTTCCAGCTTGCGGGTCTGCTCCGTGTACAGGGAGTCCACGTCCTCCATGCGTCTTTTAAGGGCCTCTTGCCCCGCCTTTAGCTCCTCTTCCCGACGCCCCAGGGCATCGAGCTTCCGATCCAGGTTCTCTTCTTTCTGTTCCAGCCTCCGCTCGGCCCGCTGCATCTCGTTGCGACGGTCTTTGACTTCTTTGTCGATTTCCTGTCGAAGCCTCAGGTTCTCCTCCCTGGCCTCGGTGAGGAGTTCGCGCTTGCGCTGCTCTCCCTCCGCCGTCGCATCGCGGAGCAGCGCCTCAGACCGAGCTCGGGCATCGCTCATGGCCCGCTCTTCCGTAGTTTTGCGAAGCAGGAAGCCGCCGCCTATGCCCGCCGCGAGCCCCGCCACAAAAAACAATACTTCCATACGTCGTCTCACCCCTTATGGATTTGTCAAAGTACGCCCCTTTCCCCTCAAAAGGCGAAAGTCGGGAAAAACTCCGCTCTCATTGTATCCCTTTCTTCCCATCCGCTCAAGGGGCAATCGCCCCGGAGACGATCCGGAGCGCTGCCATTTCGGAGGTCGAAAACGAGGGGCCGGAAAGGGGCGGGGGGACGACATCGCCCGGGGACGCGCCTTGGGCCCCCGGGCGATGGATCACTACGGTCTAAGGCATCGATGATGGGAGACAAAACGCAGGGCCACCCCTGCGGAAAGATCCGAAGGGCCTAGGTAAATTACTAGGAATCGGCGACCCGGTCTTTGAAGGCCTTGCCCGGTTTGAAAGCTGGCACGGTGCGGGCCGGAATCTCCACCACCTGGTCCGGGGCCTGGGGGTTTCGCCCCTGGCGAGGGGCACGAACTCGGGCCTCGAAAACTCCAAAACCCACCAAGGAGACCCTCCTCCCCCCGGCCACGGCGCCCATCACCGCATCCAATACGGCATCCACGGCCACCGTGACGTCTTTGATCTTCTGCCCCGTCGACTCCGCCACCTCGTGGACCAGGTCTCCCTTGGTGAACGATTCTTTCTTTTTCACTGCGCTACACTCCTTTTTCTGCTAAAATTACCGATCCTAGTGGGGCTTTCCCGAAGCCCCCCCCGGGTCATCCCCCGCTCCGTGGGGCGCGTTGCGGTTGCGCCCCTCCTTAGAAAAGCGAGGAGAGGCCCCACCCAATCCTTCGTCCGACGAGCCTCTCCAGGGCAGGGGGCCTTTCTTATCGGGGTCTTTACCCAAGGGGATCTCCGTCCATCCCCAAGGGGTAAGCAGCACGAAACGCAATTCCACCCCTTGGTCCGCCAACATGCGGACGTGGGGCAGATAGCGCAGGGCATCCCCCACGATCCAGTTGTCACAAAAAACCCAAACCCGATGGCACTTTCCCCGGGCAAAGAGGGCCGCGTGATCCACCGCGATGCGCAACCCTTCGTCGATGTCTATGGGACCGATGGCCAGCACGAGGGCTTCGGGCCAACCCCGCCCCGGCCCTCCGTTTTGCGTGGGGAGAAGGTCAACGCTCTCCTCCAGCCAGCTGAGCTGCAAAAAGAGGTTCTCCGTGTCTCCCATCATCCGGGGGTCGACGCCCTCCGCCGGGTTTTCTTCTTCGTAGAAGGCTTCTTCGGCGGCCAGCTCGCCCATCATCCACTGCAACACTTGCTCCGCCGCCCGCGTCACGAAACCGGGCCAGGAGGAAGACTCCATGGCCCGCAGGATGTCTCCCACCGTTACCGGACGATCCTTACCGTCGAAAAAACGTCTGCGCTGCATTCTCTCCACCTCCTCCGGCTTCGAAACCCCGATCCCTCCGCCAGCATAACACAAGGGCCTCCCCTTCGCCACAGATTTCCTCCGGGGTTTAGATCCAAACGGAAAAAATTTTTCACCCACCGGATCTCTTCCGAAGTAAATCCCACCCGGAAGAGTCTATAATAAGAGGCGCCATATGCCAACCATCACCCCCCGAATGGAGGAGATTGTCCCATGAAACCCTTTGTCCTCGACGCCCGCCGCTCCCTGGTATTGCTCATCGACATGCAGGAAAAGCTCATGCCCGCCATCGCCCACCGGGAGGAGATCGAAAAGACGGGGGCATTGCTTTTGCGCTGCGCAGACGCCCTGGGCGTGCCGGTGTTGGTTTCGGAGCACTATTCCAAGGGGCTGGGGAAAACCCTCCCATCCCTGGTCCAGGTCCTTCCTGAAAAGAGCCCCGTGGTGGAAAAGATCTCTTTTTCTTGCTGGGGAGAGCCCGCGATCGTCCGGACCCTGGAGGAGACGGCCCGGCGCCAGGTCATCCTGCTCGGGGTGGAAACTCACATCTGCGTCCTGTCCACCGCCCTGGAGCTTTTGGCCGAGGGCTACGACGTGGTGCTGGCTTCAGACGCCACGGGAAGCCGCCGGGAAGTCCACCGGGACGAGGCCTTCGCCGCCCTGCGCTCCGCCGGAGGGACGGTGCTACCCACGGAAAGCGTGGTCTACCAGCTCCTGGGCCAGGCGGGCACCGAGCTCTTTAAGCGCGTCCTGCCTTTTTTCAAAGCGTAGTCCCATGCCCTCGGCGGAACCCCTCTCTGGATATCCAAAAAATTTCATTCGCTTCCTCGGCACGGCGGGGGCCCGCTTCACGGTGTTACACCAGATGCGGGCCTCCGGGGGGCTCTGGGTGCGCCTGGGAGGGGCTTCCTGGGTGGTGGACCCGGGGCCGGGGTCTTTGGTGCGCATCTGCGAGGCCCGCCCTCCCTTGGATCCGGAGTCCCTGGACGCTCTGGTATTGACCCACCGCCACATCGACCACAGTACGGATCTGAACGTCCTGGCCGAGGCCCTCACCGGAGGAGGGCGTCGAAGGCACGGTTGCGTAGTGCTCCCCGAAGACGCCCTTTCGGGACCCGAACCCGTCTTTTTCCGCCACGTGCGGGACCGGGTGGATCGGGTGGAGATCTGGGGCCCGGAGAGGGGTGTCGTCCTCCCCGGAGGTACGGAGCTTACCCCGGTACCCCTGGAACACCACGGGGTCCTGTGCTTCGGCTTCGTGGCCCGCTCCCCAGGGCTCCCCACCTGGGGGGTGGTGAGCGACACTCGCCCCTTGCCCCACCTGGGAAAACTCCTTTCCTCCTGCGATATGATCGTCGCGCACACCACCTTGCGCCACGCCGTGGACACCATCGACCACCTCTGCCTGGAGGACGCCCGGACCATGGCGGAGGTGGCCTCCCCTCGCCTGATGATCCTCACGCACCTGGGGCGGGGAATCCTTCAAGAGGATCCCCGCCGACTGGCCGAGGAGATGTCGTCGGATCGCACGCGCTTTATCGCGGCCTGGGACGGGATGGTGCTAAATCTGGATACGCTGGAGCCGGAAAGCCCCTACTCCGGGACATGAGAAAAGCGTCTTCCCAAGGAAAAGAGCCGTTGTGTTCGCCGATAAAATCCGCTACAATTTTCCTCCAGGAAGCCGATGCAGAGTATTTTGTATGGGGATTTTGTCCCCCGGCGCCCGGGGCCGCCGGCAAGAGGCGCTCCGGCGCGGCCAGGGGCCATGAGGGACTCCAAAGGAGGGGATCGTCGTGCCGTACATCGCCCGCCGCACTCGGGAGCACCCCCCCGGCGTGCCTTTTCGTCTGATCAACCTGCTCCGGGAGCTTCGCCATCAGGGGGAAGATCTCATCGATCTCGGATGGGGGGGTCCCCATCGCCTTCCCGCCCCCCACGTCTTGGCCTCCGTGGTCGATGGGTGCCGCGCCGAGGACGCCTTCAGCTCCCCCCATATCATTCCGTCGCTCCCCGAGGCGATCGGAGAGTGGTACCGGAGCCGTTTCGGCGTATCGCTGGACCGCAACTCCGAAATCCTTCCCGTCTGGGGCAATCTGGAGGGGTTGCTATCCCTTCCCTTGGCCTTCCTGGACACCGGAGACGGCATCCTCCTTCCCAATCCTGGAAACCCCCAGTACGTCTTTTTGTCCTCCACGGTGGACGCCCAAGTCACCTTCTATCCTCTCTCCCCGGCGCGATCCTTTCTCCCGTCCTTTGAGGCCCTAAAGCCCCTCGTCACTCCCCGGGTGAGGCTTTTGGTGCTCCAGCTCCCCTCCGATCCCACGGCCACGGTGGGGTCACGGGATCTGTTGGCCCAGGCCGTGGACTTCTGTCGTCGCCACGATCTGGTGCTGGTCCACGACCGCCGCCTGGGGGAGATCACGGACGATGGGGTCTCTTCCCCCAGCGTCTTCGAGGTCCCCGGGGCCCGGGAGGTCGCCGTGGAGTACGGTTCCTTCACGTACTCCTTTCACATGGCGGGGGCCCGATTGGGCTACTTCGTGGGGGGATCCCCCCTCATCGCCGCCATGGCGCGTACCCGGGGGCCCTTTCCCTTGGGCCCCTTCCTCCCCATCCAGCGCGCCGCCATCCAGGCCCTCACCCACAGCGACCGGGATGCCGCCATCGAAGGCGTCCGGGTCCTATACCGAGATCGACGCAATGCCCTCCTCCAGGCCCTGGCCTCCGTAGGATGGGCCATTCCCCCTTCTCCGTGTCCTCTCTACGTCTGGGCCCCCGTGCCCGGAGGGGACGACGATCGCTTCGTAGAACGTTGCCTCATCGAGGCGGGGGTGGTCTTCACGCCAGGAAGGACCTTTGGCGACGCCGGAAGGGGTTACGTCCGCATGGATCTCAGCAAAGAGGAACTCCCCCGCCTGATGGAGGCGGTGGATCGGTTACAGCCCCTCCTGGTCCCTCTCTTATCCTGACCTGGAGGCGTCACAAAATCCCCTGCCCTTAGGCCCCGGGAGGGCCCCCGTCACGCCTTCAAAGGGGCCCAAGAAAGGAGACTGATGCTCGTGTACGATCGAATTCGATCCCTGGAGCTACACCGCCGCGCCAGAGGAAAGGTGAAAATATTTCCCACCATAAGCGTCAACAACGAAGAAGACGCCTTTCTCGCCTCGTACCCGGGAAGCGTGGCCCCGGGCATGGCGATTGTGGAAAACAAGGACATGGTCTACGAGTACACCGGCAAGGGAAACCGTTTGGCGGTGGTCTCCGACGGTAGCGCCATCTGCGGCATGGGAAATGTGGGGCCCCTGGCGGGAATGCCCATGATTGAAGGCAAATGCCTGCTGTTTAAGCTCTTCGGCGATGTGAACGCCATCCCTCTTTGCGTCAGTAGCGAAAACCCCGACGAGTTCATCCACATGGTTTCCATGATCGCCCCGAACTTCGGGGGGATAAACCTGGAAGACATCTCTTCTCCGAACACCTTCACCATCCTGAGGAAGCTGGAGCGCATGCTGGACATGCCCGTCTTCTGCGACGACCAAGATGGCACCGCCATGCTGGTCGTCGGAGCTCTGATCAACGCCATGAAGGTAGTGGGTAAAAAACTGGAAGACATCCGCATCGTGTTCTGCGGCGCCGGGGCCGGGGGCATCGCCGCCGCCCAGCTGCTGCTCCACGCCGGAGCCCGCAACCTGGTCCTGCTGAACAGCAAGGGGATCTTGGGACCCCAAAACCCCTCCATGAACTACGTCCAGGAAGAACTCGCCGCACGGACCAACCCCGAGGGGTTGACGGGGGGGTTGGAACAAGTGGTGCGAGGGGCCGACGTCTTGGTGGGGATCTCTTCCTCCGGCCTTTTTTCCGGCGACCTCATCCGGTCCATGGCTCCGCGCTCCGTGGTGTTTGCCTTGGCCCTACCAACCCCGGAGATCTCCTACGAGGAAGCGGTGGCCGCCGGAGCCGCCGTGGTGGGCACCGGACTGAGCCGCACCGGAGGGAAAAATCAGCTCACCCACATGCTCGCCTTTCCCGGGCTGCTGCGGGGCGCCATGGACGTGCGATCCAAAGACATTCCCCAGGAGCTCCTCCTGGCGGGGGCCCAGGCCATGGCCAGCGTGGTGGATCCCCGGCGTCTTTCCCCCCAGAACGTGGTCCCCGACCTGTTTTGTGACGAAACGACCCCCCGCGTGGCAGAGGCCGTGGCCCAAAGGGCGGTGGAACTTAACCTAGCTCAAAACCCCCTGCCCCCGGGGGAGGTCTATAACTCCGCCTGGCAGCGCATCTTCGGGAACCGCCAGGGAGGAATCTGATCCCGTACATGAGAACAGGGGGGCCCGTCAACGGGCCCCCCTGCCATTATTTCGGTGCTCCTCCGCCGTCGGAGGACCCATGGGGGCCTTAAGGGCGGCCACCCTTTAAAGAGACCCCTCCGGGCAGCGCCGTCACGCCCTCCATGAGGAGCAGGGCCCTCTTGAGAGGAGTCCCCGTGGGGCCTCCGTACCCCGCCAGCCCCCCGTCGGTCCGCACCACCCGATGGCAGGGCACGAAGAGGGCCCAGGGGTTTTTCCTCATGGCCTGTCCCACCGCCCGGGCCCCCTCCGGCACCCCGACCTCTTCCGCCACTTGGCGATAGGTCCGGGCCCCCCCGACAGGAATGCGCCGCACCACGGCGTACACCCGGCCAAAGAACGGGGGAACGCGACCCACCAGGGGCACTGCGGGATCCTCCCCTCGCCAAAATCGGATCCACCCGTCCCAGAGCCAGGAGGGGAGTACGCCCTGCCCCTCCGCCAGGACAGCCTCCCCCGAAGGGATCAGCTTCCCATGGGAAAGGGGAGCGAGTTCCACCAGGCCCTCGTCCTCCCACGCCAAGCGCCACACCCCCACCAGTCCCGGGAGCTCCGCCCTCTGATGCCCCGTCACGACGTCGTCTTTCATGCCCTAGTCACCACCACAGTCTTGAGATTAAGGCCGCCGATCCCCCCAGGGTCACCCAAAGGGAGTGGCGTTCGCTGCGCCAAAGCACCGCTCTGTCGAAGGGGCCTCGCCACTTTTTCGAGAAAGGAGGCCGGGGAAAGAACATGGGGGTGCGATCCCGGTAGGCCCGAAAGGCCGGACCAAACTTCTTTTCGAGGAAGGTTTCTTCGTAGGGGATGATGGCCCCCCCATAGATCGCGAGGAAGGCCAAAAGGAAAACCCCCAGGACCCCAGGGGAGTTCGCCATGATCGCCCATCCCAAACCGATGGCGGCGTTTCCCAGGTACAGGGGGTTTCTCACGAAGGCGTAGGGACCCCAGGTCACCAACTGGACGGCGCCCACCTCTTCGCCCCGGTAGCGCCCAATGGTGCCTGCGGCCCAAAAGCGCAGGAGCTGCCCACCCACCAAGGGAATCAGCCCTAAAAAGCATGACCGGAGCGACGGTCGGGCGTACCCCAGAATGAGCAGGAAAAGGATCGTCCAGATCCCTCCTCGCCACGGGAAAATTCGCTCCCCCCACCGAGGGAGATCAACCTTTGCCATCGTCTCCTCCCGGACATCCTACTTTCTCTTCGGCCTTTTCTTCGGCCTTTTCTTGGTCCATGAGCCGGGAGGCCAAGTCCCAGCCGATGTATCTCATGGCCACAAAGGCCCCCATGACGATGCCCGTGTACTCCGTGAAAAATCTCCACCCAATGGCCACCACTCCCGCCAAGTTCCACGGGACCAGGAGCTTGTAGAGCACCATGGCACCCCCTTCGGCCACTCCGCTGGCCCCCGGCGTGGGAACGAAGTACAGGATGAACATGAACATGGCCTGTACCAGGACGCACTCCACGAAGTGCACCGGCTGGCCCAAGGACCAGATGAGGCAGGGGAGCACGGAGAAGATGCAAAATAGGTAGAGGCAAGAGGCCAGGATCGCCCCCAGGAAATACCATTTTCCCGTGGTACAGAAGACCCGGATGTTATTGTTGTATTCGTCGATCTCCCGGTGGATGCGACGCACCACCCGGAGGATGGACCGGCGATGCACCACCCCCGCGCGGTTGAGCCAGAAGGTCAGCACCCCGCACCATCGCTTTATGAGCCGAGGGCGCACCAGGCTCAGGGTGATGAGAATCCAGGCTCCCACAACAAAGACCAAGATCCAGATGAACATGCCCTGGATAAAACCCTGACCTCGCAGGATTTGGGGCTCCACCAAGAGGGTGACGGGCAGCGTCAGTCCCAGGAGAAAGAGGGTCACCAAGGTCCGAACCAGGGTGATGGCCACCCCTTTCCCCAGGGATACTCCATGGCGGTAGAGGACGTACATCTGGAAGGGACCCCCTCCTCCCTGCATGGGGGTGATGGCGCAGCCGAAGTAGTTGATCCACGTGAGCACGAAGGCGAGCCGGAGGGGAAGGCGCTCCCCCGCCACCCGGGAGAAGAGGCGAAAGCGCGTGGCGTCACAAAACCATATGGCGCCCACCATCATGAGGGCCAGGACTATGCCCTCCTTGCGGGCGTTCATGAGGATTTTCATGGTGTGACGATCCGCAGAAAAGGACAGGATCGCCACCACCACCGCGATGGATATGATAAGAAAAAGGGCCACTCCTCGACGAAATGTCATCGGGAGATCCTCTTTCTACCGGATCTCCCGTTGACTTTCGGGGGCGTGCCTCGCCGACATCGCCTCACTGCACGCTCTCCGCCGTATTGTTCAGGGCCACCAAGTACCCCCCCAGACGCACCAGGGTGGGAGCCAATTCCTCCCGCAGCCGGAAGGCCAATTCGAAGAACTTCTTCTCCTCCATAGAGGAGAGCGCGTCCCGGAGCACCGCCAAAAGGCGTCTTCGCACCGCAGAAAGCTCCCCATCGCCGATCTCGTCATCCGAGAGGGCCAGAAGGACTTGGCTGCGCCCCAGCACCTGGAGGACCCAGGTCGTACCCTCGGAGAGCTGGGAGAGGGCCGGGAAGGCCTCCGGGAGGTTCTCTTCTTCCAGGAGGTCGGCGACCTTTTCCGCTCCTTTGTGCAGCTCCGGGAGGTAACGGATGGCCTGACCCAGGGACTCTCGCACCAGCTCCCGCACCGGACAGCTCGTCACTCGGAGCTCCTGCCCCCCCGTCACCTGCAAAAAAGCTTCGACCTCCATGGCCTCTCCATCCACTTCCAGGGCGCGACAAATCCGCCCCAGGGACGCCAAATGGCCATTCAGCGCCTCCCACAGCTCTTCCTTTGTTCCGGCCACGGGTCCTTCACCCCATGGGACTTCGTCGATCCACACTCGCATCACAAAAACCCCCTTCGGAGCCTGGCAAGGCCAAAGGGGTCACCCCGCATAGGGGAAAATCCCTCCCCCGGGGTCCCTTCGGCCGTCGGCAATCCCCCTCCTTAACACCGCAAACTTTCCTCAAGGACCTCCCCGGGCCACAGAGCGTCCAGATCAAAACACCCGGGCGTCGATCTCCACCACGGGACCTTTTATCCCCGGTCGCCAAAGGCCCGGGGGAAAATTAGAAGCGGCCCGGGTCTCATCGGTCTTCCCCTACCGAAAAAAGGTCCCTCCGGGGGCCTTGAGGCCCTTGGCGCTTGTTTTACGGCTTTACCGCCCCCCGGGAAGCGGGGACGAAGTCCTCCTCCCCCACGGCATAGCGTAAGTCGGCGTCGGCGGACCAGGCATCGTAGATGGCGTCCACCAGCGCCGTGCGGGCCTGGTTCAGGGCCAATCGGGCATCCAGCACGTCCAGGTTGGTGCCTACCTGGGCTTCGTATCGCTTCAGGGCCATGCGATAATCCTCTTCGGCGCTCGCCACTTGGTTATGGGCCACCCCCACACTTGCCTGAGCGGAGGTCAGGTTGAAACGGGCCGTGGACACCTCCAGGCGCACCTGGCTTTCCAGGTCTCCGATGCGGGCCAAGAGCTCCCGAGCCACTCCCCGGGCCTGATCCACCCGGGCGGCTACTTCTCCCGAGTCGTAGAGGCGCCATTGAGCCGCCAAGGTGATCTTCCACTCATCCTCCTCGGGGAAGAACGAATCTCCCTGGCGCCCCACTTCGCCCTGGATCATCACCTGGGGCTTGGCCGCCCCCGCCGCCGCCTCGGCAAGAAAGAGCGCCGCCTGCCGCGAGGACTCCAGCATGCGGATCTCGGGCCGAGAGGCCAGGGCCCGGGACTCGGGGTCGCCCCCTTCGTGAGGGACGGGAGCGCCTTCTTCCCCCTCCGCCAGGGTCCAGGAGCTCCGTAGTGGAGCGCCCACCGCCCGCTCGAGGGCCGTCCACGCCACGTCCACGGCGTTCTGGGCCCGAATCACGGCGAGCTCGGCCCCCGCCACATCCACCTCCACCCGAAGGACTTCGTTTTTCGCCACCACGCCGTTTCGGAAAAACGACTCCACCTGCTTTAGGTGCTCCTGGGCCAGGGAACGGGCTTCTTCTGCCACGGCTAACTTGTCTCCTGCCCTTTTCACGCTGTAGTACGCCCTTCGGGCGCCGTTGGCCACTCCCTGCAGGGTGCGGCTCCGCTCCGCCTCGGTGGCTCGCACCTTCCACCGGGCGGACTGGATCTTCGCTTCGATGCTACCACCGCTGAAAATCACCTGGGAAAGCTGGAGGGCCACCTTGTAGGCCGACTCAAAACCCAGGGGCACGACCCCCACGGGGTTTCCCGTGACGGGGTCCAGGGCCACGCTCCGGGGGGCCTCGTTCACCCGGGTATAGGCCAAAAGGGCGTCGAGCTTGGGGCCTCCGGCGGCCCGGGCTTCCCGGACCTGGGCCTCATCCTGGGATATCTTTTCTTGGAGCACCAAAACCATGGGGTTGTGCTCCAGGGCCAAGGTCACGGCTCCATCGGCCGTGAGGGGTACCTCCGACGCCCCGCTTATCCCGGCAAAAGCCCCAATCCCCACCCATGCCAGCAAAACCGCAACCCATGCCTTTTTTCTGTCGTGCACTGTGATCTCCTCTCCCGCCCCTCGTGCCCCGGGGGGCATCTTCACCCAAATATGCCGCACCGCCTGCCTGAGCGATAAAAGACCGCCGCTCTCGCCCGCTCCCCCACCGGGACTCCGCCGCGCCTCGGAAACAGGGTGTAGAAAACGCCCTTCGGGGGGCTTTGATGTCACGGCTTCTCGTCCCCGAAGAACGCGTGGATAATCTCCCGGATCTGGCGCTCTCCTTGGGCAATGGCACTTTCTAGAGCCGATACCGGAAGATCCAGGGCCTTCCACGCTTCGTCATCCAGCGCGGAGACGAGAAACGATCCGCTGGACCCCCGGCGCATGGCCCCGGCGATGATGTCCGCCAGGTGGAGCACCGAGGCGTCGAAAAGCGTGGGAGCCTTGGTGGGGTTATGGTGATAGCGCACCATGTCCGCCACCACAGGGGGAAGCTTCCACTCTGCCAGGAGGAGCCCCCCCACCGCCGCATGGCTGAAGTCAAACACCTCCCCTTCGGCCTCAAAGAGCTGACACGACCGCTCTTTTGATAGATACAGGGCCCGGGTCATGTACTTCGGGTAGCGGCGAAAAAGGACCAAACGGCCGATGTCGTGGAGCAACCCCCCCACGAAAAAGCGCTCCTCGTGGGAAGATTTCTTCGAGAAGGCCAACACCCGGGCATACACCCCGCAGGCCACGGAGTGCTCCCAGAAGGAGCGCATGTTCACGCAATTCGGCGGTATGTCTTTAAACAGGTTTATGGCCGATATGCCCAGGGCCAGGGTGGACAGCTCATTGGACCCGATGATGGCCACCGCTCGGAAAATGGAGTCGATGCGGGAAGGAAAGCCGTAAAAGGCACTATTGACCACCCGCAAGAGCTTGGCCGAAAGGCTGGTGTCTTTGCTCACCACCTCCGCCACGTGACTGGCCGAGCTGCGAGGGGAGTCCAGCACCTCTTTTATGCGAAAGTAGATGTCCGGGAAAGAGCACAGCTGGACTTCCCGCTGCACCAGATCGGAAAGGGCAGGGCGCCGCCCTGGAGCGTCCAGATCCATTCCTTCGGGCTGCCCCGGGGGCTCTTCACCCATCGCCCCGGAGTTTTTCGCCAACTGCTCCGCCACCCGGAGGGTACAAAGGCGGCGCAGCTCCTCTATGGCCTCGTGGGAGCGATTAGTGGCCGCAAAGAAGCGGGACACCATCCTCTCGGCCCTCTGGCGCCGCTCTTCTTCCTCCGGGGACAGGCGATCGGTACCCTCTTCTTCTCCGCCTCCTTCCACCACCAGCTCGGTCACCCCCCAGACCTTCATGGTCTGAAGGTAGCTCGCCTTGATCACGGCTCCGGCGGGAAGGATTCGTCGCCCGTTGGGGGCCAGGAGATCCTGGGCCAAAACCATGCCTTCGCGCGCTTCGCTCACCTGCATCCGCACCTTGCCCAAGAAGTCATCCTCTCCCCTCCATCCCGCGAAATCCCTGGGAAAATGTCCGAAAAAAACACTGCCTTCCGCCCTAGCCCCGCCAAAGAAGATTACTCATCATTTGTTCGTCAGCCGGTTGCCATGACGTGCGCTAGCCTTTCCGCAAGTGACGATCCAGCATGTCTTTTAACTCCTGGGGGCGCACCGGCTTGGATAGGTAGTCATCCATTCCCGCTTCCAGGCACATGTCCCGGTCCCCGGACATGGCGTGGGCCGTCATGGCCACGATGGGGACGTGGCGGCGAAGCCCCTCTTCTTCTCGGATGACCCGGGTGGCCTGAAAACCATCCATGACAGGCATGGAACAATCCATGAGGACCAGATCGTAGTCGACGAAGCGCAGGCGCTCCACCGCCTCCTGGCCGTTCACCGCCTCGTCCGCCTGGAAGCCAAATTTGCGGAGGATCCCCTGGGCCACCGTCCGATTGACCTTGTTATCCTCCACCAGGAGGATGCGAAAAGTTCCCTCGCCCTCTTCCCGGGGAAGTTCGATCCTCCGGGGGGAATCTCGATCAGGGGCAGGATCCGCCGCGCCGGTAAAGGGTTGGGATCGCCCCAGCCGTTCCATGACATTCCACAGGGCGTGCCCCCGTAGGGGTTTGGTAAGCCGCTCTTCGGCCCCAGCTCCGCCGTTTTCCCTTTGGTCCCCGGGAGATGCCACCAATACCACCGAGGGAAGGGCCATCCCCGGCATATCCATATCACGGATGTCTTCCCACACGGAGTCCAGGAAGATGACGTGGTACGAAGGGCCTCGGCTCCTCAATTCCTGGAGCACAAGCTGGGGAGATCGCCCCTCGACGCACTCCACCCCCCAGTAGGAGAGCTGCTCCGCCAAGGCCTTCCTCCACCCCTCCCAGGGGAGAGCCAACAGGGCCCTCCGCCCCACGAAGGCCCCCTTGCCCAGGATCCGGCGCTCTTCCTCCCCTTCGCGCTCGTCCCGGGGGAGGGAGAGGGCCACTCGAAAGGTCGACCCCACTCCCGGACGGCTGGAGACCGAAATGCTTCCCCCCATGAGCTCCAGCAGCATGCGGGCGATGGCCAGTCCCAACCCCGTGCCCCCCCGGGCCCGAGAGCTCGACCCGTCAGCCTGATAAAATTTCTGAAACAGGCGCCCCTGGGTTTCTTCGTCCATGCCGATGCCCGTATCCGTCACTTCGATCACAAAAGACGCCCGGTGTTCGTCCGATTCCACGCAGGCCACCGTCATCTCAATCCAGCCTCGCTCGGAAAACTTCACCGCATTGCCGCAGAGGTTCACCAGAATTTGGCGGAGCCTCCCTCCATCGCCCACCACGTACCGGGGAGCCTCCGGAGCGTATCGCACCAGGAGTTCCAAGCCTTTTTCCGCCGCCTTGACGGAAAAAAGCAGCCCCACACTCTCCACCACCTCCCGCAGGTCGAAGGGGGCGGGAAGAATCTCCAGCTTTCCCGCTTCGATCTTGGAGAAATCCAGCACGTCGTTCAGGATGTGGAGCAGAGCCCGGGCCGATCCCAGGATGACGTCCACCTGATCTCTCTGGTCGTCGGTGAGGTCGGTGTCCCGCAGGAGTTCCGCCATGCCGATGACCCCGTTCATGGGGGTGCGAATTTCGTGGGACATGTTCGCCAGAAAGTCGCTTTTGGCCCGGTTGGCCTTTTCCGCCACCATCGCCAACCGGTTCGCGGCCTCGGTGGCGGCCTCCAGATCCCGGTTGGCCTTTTCCGCCTCCCGGCGAGCGGCCTCCGCCAGGAGCTGCCTGCGGCGGGTCTCTTCCTCCGCCCGACGCCGCTCCGCGTTCTCCCGGCGGAGGCCTTCGTTCGCCCGGGCCAGCTCCTGGGTCCGCTCCTCTACTTTGTGGGCCAGGTCGCGGTTTAACTCCTGGACTATGACATAAAGCTCCAGGTTTTGCAGCAAGCTGGCCGTAGAATTCAAGATGACCGTGAGGAACGCAAAGGTCACGTCGAGCACATCCCGGGGCTCCTCCATGAGTTGGCCGAAGAAGAGCCCCACCGTTCTCCCCGAACCGATGAGGGCGTGCAGGAGCAGCGTGTCCTTTTGGTCCGACGAGGAGACCATGACCGCCTTGTTGCGGTCGATGGCCCAGGCAAAGGTCCGGTCTTCGATGAGGGGGTCTTTTTCCCTCTCAAAGTACTCCTGGGCCTCGGGGGGGTCGCAGTACGCCGGGAAAAACTCCAATCCGTCCGGCGAAAAGAGGTAGAAGGCCAGGGAGCGAAACGACAGGAAGCTCCGGATCTTTCGCCCCGCTTCCGCCA
>CALMLW010000268.1 GCA_937868015.1 uncultured Synergistaceae bacterium
GCCGCCTCATGGAAGAGCTTATCCTGGAACGCCAGGTGACCCGGGAACGGCGCTACGCCCTCCCCACCGCCCCTCCGGACGCCGCCACCCTGGCCGAATGGAAGAAAGACTGGGAAAGCTGGAACTCCTATGGCGACACTTCCCTCCCCTTGCGGCAGCAATGGCTCGTTTCGCTGGAAAGCCGCATCGCCACGCTGCGAAACGATTTGGCGGATCTGGCAAACGAAACGCTACGACGCTCCATGGAAAACGAAATGGGAGCCCTCCTTCAGGAGACCCGGCAAAACACCCTGGAGTGCGAAACCCTCTTTACAGCCCTTTTGCGGGAACAACGCCGCCTTGAAAAGGACGCCACCAAAAATCAAAGGGCCCAGTCCCTAGCCTTTCGGATGTCTGAACTCCTCGGCGCCGAGGGGGACGCCCTTTGGAACACCGAGCTCTGGGTCATCGAGGACCGCGCCGTGACCGTGGCCAAGGTGGTGAAGGCCCTGGGCATCCTGGTGTTGGGGTTTCTCCTCGTCCGAGCCATCTCCCGGTTTTTGGGAGACCGTCTTTCGCGGCACCTGAACCTCGATCTTCACGCCGTAGTGCTGATACGCAAGATTTCTTTCTACCTGCTAGCCTTTGCCGTGGTACTCTTCGCCCTCCATAAAGTAAACATTCCCCTCACGGCCTTCGCCTTTCTCGGGGGCGCACTGGCCATCGGCGTCGGTGTGGGAGCCCAGAGTTTTTTCAGCAATCTCATCAGCGGCGTGCTGCTCATGGTGGAAAAACCACTGCGCATCCACGACATCGTGGAGGTACGGGGAGAACTGGCCGTGGTGCAGGAAATCGGCGCCCGGGCCACCCGGGTCACCACCCTAGACAGCACGGACATCTTTCTCCCCAACAGCTCGTTCTGGGGGAACCAGATCGCCAACCAGACCTACGGCTCCACGTCGCTCAAGCTCTCCCTTGCCCTGGGCGTGGCCTACGGCTCCCCCGAGCGGGAAGTGGAGGGCCTGCTACGGCAGAT
>CALMLW010000269.1 GCA_937868015.1 uncultured Synergistaceae bacterium
TGATGGACATTATCCACGTCCCGTTCAGGAATGACAATACCACAGGCTGGTCACAAATTTTTCTTCGACATGTTGACAACATGGATGTTATGTGGTAATCTGCAACCGCTGAACAAAAATCAATTTATCTTGCTAAAGTAATAGAGGAGGAGATCTCTTTGCGACCCATGGCGACCCTTTCTTCCATCGGTTCCCCGTCCCCCCTACAGGGCGAAATACGGCTTGATGCTAATGAAAGCCCCTTTGCCCTTCCCCCCGGACCTCGCGAGGCCCTGCGAGAGCTTCTGGCGGCGCAAGAGTTCCACCGGTATCCCGATCCGAACGCAAGGGAGCTTCGGGGGGCCTTGGCGTCGCGCTGGGGGGTGGCTCCGGAGAACGTGGCTGTGGGAAATGGCGCGGACGAGGTGTTACTAAACCTTTTTCTTGCCTTTGTTCGCCCGGGCGACGTGGTTTTGCGCCTGGATCCCTGCTTTTCCCAGTATCCTCGCCTGTGTCGCCTCTTTGGTGCCACGGAGCGTCGAGTGCCTGTGGAGTGGAGAGAGGGGCGTTTTTCCGTCAGCGAGGAACATATTTTAGACGCTGTGGCGGCGACGTCCCCTAAGCTTGTCCTGTTGGATACCCCCCATAACCCCACAGGGGTGACCATCGGCGTGGAGTTTTTGCGAAAGCTTGGAGAGATTTCCCCTAGCCCTGTCGTCGTGGACGAGGCCTACGGAGAGTTCGCGACCGAGACGGTGTTGCCCGGCGTGGCGACGCGAGGCATTCCTCGCCAAGCGGTGCTGGTGCGCACCCTGTCTAAAGCCTGGGGACTGGCGGGGCTCCGCCTGGGATATGCGGTGGCCCGCCCGGAGATGATAGAGAAAATGGACGCGGTGCGCAGCCCTTTCAACGTGGGAGTCTGGCCCCAAGCTGCGGCGAAGCTCCTTCTGTCTTTCGACGAGTGGATGGAAAGCCGCGTGTTGAGCCTTACTTATATCAGGGATCGCTTCGTGGAAGCGGTAAACGGCCTGGGAAAGGGATGGATAGCCGCTCCAAGCGAGGGCAATTTTGTCCTGGTGCACACTCCTCAAGAGAGGGGCTTGGTTCAGGAGGTCCTGCGACAGGCGGGCCTTTGCGTGAAGTTCTTTGATGATTTGCCCTGGAAGGGATGCTGGATGCGCGTCACTGTGGGAAAAGAAGAGGACATGCGCCGGGTGGTGGAGACCTTCTCTAGCGTGACCGTCTCCCGAGGAGAGGACGAAGATCTCCTCGCGCCGGCGTCCGCCTAAGGCCGCATTACGTCAACTTGGCGATGGCCGATGGGTGGTGGGGGTATCATGCCTGTGGGCTTAACCGTCACGGCGGCGAAGTTCTTTTTGGAAAGCAGACTGCCTTGTCTAAGAGAGTGCTTGAGCTCCGGGGGATTGTCGTGTTATAATGACGAGAAAGAGGAGGGGAGTAAGAATCCTTCTCGAACGTAAGGGAGGAATTGCGTGATGGCGGATAAATGGAAGGATCGATTGACCGACCAACTTTGCAGGGCGCTCCTGTCTTTGAAAGACCGGGAAGAGGTCTACTGCCTTCTGGAGGACATTGCCACCATCGGGGAGATCAAGGCCCTGGCGCAGCGTCTGGAGGTGGCTCGGCTTCTGAGCGAGGGACACACCTATCCTGAGATTGCCAAGGAGACGGGGGCAAGCACAGCGACGATCAGTCGGGTGAAGAAATTCCTGGAGTACGGCGCCGACGGATATAAGCTGGTGCTAGACCGCATCAAGGAGTAGGAAGCCTGGGGGCGTTTCCAGGAGACCTGCTCCGAGAGTTGGCGTAGCAAACAAACCCGACTGAAAGACCTTCGCCGTGTCACGGAAGGGGCCCGCTTCCTTACCCTGGAAGCGGGCCCCTTCCGTGCGCAGGGTCCAGGGATGGACCTAGCCTAGGGGATCGGAAGACCCTTTCTCTCGATGATTATTACGGCCTCCGAGGCCCTTTGACACCGCTGTCGGGTTTATCGGGCCGGTCAGGGGGTTAAAAGGGACGGGCCGGGGGCGTTTGACAGCCCCGTCATGAAGGTCCTGAGGAAGCCTTCGTGGTGCGTCCTCTCGAGGGAGGACGCCACCAGAGCATGAGGCGAGCCAGGGGGGAGGGCTGGCATTTCATGGCCCCCGGAGGGCACATTTCGTGGCAGCACATGCACGAGACGCAGCGCCGCCGATCGATTTCCGGCCGACCGTGGCGTAGGGAGATCGCCCCCACGGGGCACACCTGGGCGCAGATGCCGCAGGAGGTGCACCGGGCCGTGTCGAGGGCGGGGCGAAGGGCCGTGATCTGGTACAGTATGCTTTTCAGGGCGGAGGGGACCCAGTCGATCCGCGTCGTGGCTTTCTGAAAGCCCTCACAGACGATCTCTTCCCACGTCCCGCCGCACAGGGCGATCTGCCCCCTGTCGGTGGGCCCCAGACCCCTATCCATGGCCTCTCGCAGCAGAGGCACGGCCCGAGGATCGGGGTATCCCATCATGTGAGACGCCACCAGGTCCACCGCCAGGGCATTTTCTCCCGCCAAGATCCATCCTAGAAATTTGGGCGTCCCGTGGCTTGGTCCATTTCCTTCCATGGCCTCCACGGCGTCGAGCACCGCGAAGGCCGGGGGGCGGACGCTGTAAAGATCCACTATGGCTTGGATCAGGTGCTCCGGATCCCGGGTGGAGTGGGCTCGCTTCCGAGTGGGGGTGTCGGCGATGCCAAAGATGTTCTTTATGCAGGCGGAAATCCGGGTTTCTACATGAGTTTTCATCTTGGCCACGTTGATCACGGCGGGGGCCCGGAGGAACTTCTCGGCCACGTGGGCTTGGAGCAGAGCCATGCCTCCGGGGGGATACACCGAAGTGAAACCGTCGTCCGAGAGGATCTCCAGTCCGCACCCCACGCTTTCCGCCAGGGCCCGCAGGCCGGTGCGTTCGAAAAGGGCTTCTCGCTGGTGGGTATATAAAAAACCGGGGGAGTCGGCCACCACGATTTTCCTCGTCGGTTGGTCTCGGCGAAGGCTTAGTACTACTCCGCGAAGAATTTCCGGATGGGTAGTGGCGGCATCTTCTGGGGCTCGGGGAGCCAAAAGGTTGGCCTTGAGCAACACGGAAGAAGGGAGAGGAGGCCATCCCCCCGCCCGATCTACCGCTTGCTGAAGGGCTTTTTGAACGGACTCCGGAGCGTAGTCTTCGCACCGGGCAATGCCCACGCGAAAGAGAGGAAAAGATCCCGGCTTCTCCGAGTTAAATTCTCGTCGTTGCGCGCTTTTTCTCCTGAGATCGTCGCGCGTTTCGCTGCCGTTTTTTTGCTCCCCCAATGCTGCGTCAGAGGCTCCCTCTCCCCCATCGCCGAGAAAGGATAGGAGGAGTTCGAGTTGGTCGAGATTTTTCATGGTCTCCCCTCCCCTTCGGTTGCGTCAGCGTAAGGATGTGGCCTGGCTTCGTACGGGGGGCATCAGAAACCGTTGACGCCTTTCCCCTTCCCAAAGATGGGCCCCTGGAGACGGCGCCCCCAGGCGGCCCCCCAAAAAAGCTTTTTCCCCGGAGGGAGAAGGCGCCAGAATTAGGCCAAATCCTTACGCTTGTTGGAGGATCGCGCCGGTCGTCGTACCTCTTTTTCGGCGGAGGTCGAGGCCGGAAATTCGCACCAGTCCCTGATTTCGCACTCATCGCACCGGGGAGACCGGGCCCGACACCGGTGCCGGCCGTGCTCAATCATATTCAGATGGCCGGGGAGGAAGTAAGAGGGGGGCAGAAAGGATTCCACGAAGGCCATGATCTGAGGAGGCGTGGCCGAGGGGGGAACGAGGCCAAGCCTCCGGCATACCCGGCTGACATGGGTGTCGGCGGGAAAGGCGGGCACGGCCAGATCAAAGAGCAGGGTGCATGCGGCGGTTTTGGGCCCCACCCCTGGGAGCTGCTCCAAGAAGCTCCGCGCTTCTTCGGGGGGCATCAGACGTAGAGATTCCAGCGAGAACGCACCGAAGGTCCGGTGTAGTTGGGCCAAGATGGCTAAGATGGCCTTGGTCTTTCCCGGGGCCAGCCCCGCAGGGCGAAGGGCCTCCTCCACCTCTTCCCTGGGGGCGGCGGCCACCGCCTCCCAGGAAGGGAAGGCCGACCGTAACCGGCCATAGGCCATGTCCCGGTTACGGTCGTTCGTGTTCTGGGATAGGACGGTCAGCACAAGGCCATCTAGCGGCTCTTTAGAGAAGTCCGGCCGAAAGAGATCGCCTTGGTGCCAGCACCGCTCCAGGGTGTCGAGGACCTCCACGAGCGAAGACCGGGGATCCCCTTTCCACCTAGAAGGGGTCATCGAGAGGATCGCTCCTCATCGTCCTCGTTTTCGTCGTCCTCGTCGCCTGAATTTTCGCGCCCTTCTGGGGGTTGGGGGGCTTCTTCGTCCTCTTTCTTCTGCTTATCCCCCTTGCCGCTGAACTCTTTCTTGAGCTCCGCACTGCGTTTCATCCATCCTAGGAGGCGTTTCATCACCTTCCCGTGGATGGTGTCATCGGGAAAGGCCCCATCCTCCCCCGCCGCCCCTGCGGGAATGCCGGTGAGGATTTCGATACCTTCGTCAATGGTGGCCACGGCCCATACATGGAAAAGACCCTGGTTCACGGCTTCTATGACCTCGCTGTGCAGCATCAGGTGTCCCACGTTCTGGACGGGGATGATCACCCCCTGGCGTCCCGTGAGCCCTCGAACCTTGCAGTACTTGAAAAATCCCTCGATTTTTTCGTTCACCCCGCCGATGGGCTGAATTTGACCAAACTGGTCCACCGATCCTGTCACGGCAATGCTCTGGTCGATGGGGCACTTCGAAAGGGCCGAAAGGAGACCATAGAGCTCCGTGGATGATGCGCTATCTCCCTCGATGCCGTCATAGGCCTGCTCGAAGGCGATGTGTGCCGAAAGAG
>CALMLW010000270.1 GCA_937868015.1 uncultured Synergistaceae bacterium
TCGAAGGCGATCACCCCATGGATCATGCGGCGCTCATCTTCTTCCAGGGCGCCGGAGACCTCTCCCATGGAGACCACCTGCTCGATCTCTTCCCGGGTGACGAAGGTGCGCTGAGAGGAAAGGTCCACCCGGAGGATTCTTCCTAGAAATCGGACGATGCCGGAGAAAAACCAGAGGAGGGGCACGAGAATGGCATGGAAGAGGCGCACTGCGGGCAGGCCCCACACGAGGAAGCGCTCCGCGTTGACCATGGCGGCGCTTTTGGGGAAAATTTCTCCGAAGACCACGATGACAAAGGTCATCAGCAACGTGGAAAGCCATACCGCCGAAGGCCCAAACAGGGAGATGGTCAGCGACGTGGCCACGGCACTGGCTCCGATGTTGACCGCATTATTAGCCACCAACGTCATGGTGAGGGCCCCCTGGGTCTCCCGCATGAGCCAGCCGTAGAGCCCCCGGCGCTGGGGCTGACGTTCTTGGAGCGCCAGGAGCCGGGCTCGCCCCACCGCCGTAATGGCCGTTTCCGTGGCGCTGCACAGGGCGGAAATAATCAAGAGAAAAACCAGTAAGGCCACACTACTGCCTATGTCACTGCTCACGTTCGCTTTCGACCTCCTCTAGTCCTTAGGGGCCCCGAGGCCCCACTGTCTCAGCAGGCTCTGGACGGGGCCGTCCTGCTCCCGCCACATGGCTATTTCTTTATCGGGGGTGTCGTGATCCCATCCCAGAAGGTGAAAGAACCCATGCACTAGTACCAGCGCCAGTTCTTCCGTCACGGGGACGCCCCGTTCTCCGGCGTGGTGGGCCACCACTTCGTCGCACACCACAATGTCTCCCAAGGGGAGGTCTTTCCACCCCACCGGAGGGGAAAAACGCTCCCCCTCTTCCCAGAGGGGAAAGGAGAGCACATCTGTGGGGCCCGCCGTCCCCCGGTACGCCTCGTTCAGTTCGGCCATCTCCTCCGGGGATACGAGGTTGATCGAAACTTCCACCGAGGTCTTGGAGCGAGCCAAAGGGCCGCAGTGAGCGCGAAGAATCTGAAAAAAAACGTCTTCCAAGGCGCGCTCCGCCTCCTGGGGCAAAGACCAGGAGTCTCCTAAAAGCTCCCGACCGTAAAAATCCACCGCCATGGGCATGGGGGTCACCGCCCCTCCGGGGCCTTGGGACCCACGTCGTCTTTTGTTTGTCGGGAATGATACATGAATTGGAGCGTTTCCACAAAGGTCTTTTCCACCAAGGCGATATCTTTTAGGGATAGATCCACGTGGGAGAGCTGCCCTTCCCGCATTTTCGTCTCCACCACTCCTTGGACGATGCTCTGAATGGCTGCGGGGCGCTGGATCGCGTCCTGCCTAGAAGGGTCCTTCCCCTCCGGAGTCCTGGGGCTGTCTCCTCCCGGAGTTTCCCTGGAAGGAGCCCCCCAGGCCGCCCGCACGGCGGCCTCCACCGAGTCCGCCAGCATCACCACCGCCGTCTCCCGGGACTGAGGGCAGGGGCCGGGATAACAAAACTGCTCTCGATCCACCCTCTCCCCCTGAGCCAGGGCTTTTCTAAAAAAGTAAGACAAGTGGGTGGTACCGTGGTGCTCCTGGATAAACTGCCTGAGTCTTTTTGGAAGCCGGGCCTCGGTGGCGATCTCCATGCCGTCTCTCACGTGGGCGATGATCACCAGGGCCGAAAGGGAGGGAGAAAGGTCGTCGTGGACGTTCACCCCGGACATCTGATTTTCCACGAAAAACTGTGGGCGCTTGAGTTTGCCGATGTCGTGATAGTACGCCCCCGCCTGCACCAAAAGGCTATTCATGCCTAGGCGGTCCGCCGCCCTCTCCGCCAAGGTTCCCACCATGAGGACGTGGTGATAGGTCCCCGGGGCTTCGATTTGGAGGCGCTTTAATAGCGGACTCGCGTGATGGCTCAGTTCCAGTAGGCGCAGGGGAGATAGTATATCGAAAACGTTCTCCCACAGGGGAAGTACGGCCACCACCAGGGCCCCAAGGATGGCGCTGGCGGAGAGGAATCGCAGGACCAGCGTCGCGGTGATCTGGGCTCCGCTTCCCCACCACGCCAGGAGGGCCACCCCTGAGGTCACCAGCCCTAATACGATGATCTCCCGCCAGAGGTGGACCCGGCTACGCACCTGGCGAAAGAGGAGGAATCCCGTGCCGCTCACCACGGACACCACCATCATCCCCAGGGAAATATGGGCCAAACCGCCGCTTTCTGAGATAAGAACCCCCAGGGCCCCTCCCCCTAGGACCAGCTGAAAGGCAAAAGAGGGCGGAAGGGCGAGGAAGGACCACCCCGCCAGCACCAGGGTCCCCATGCCCGCCATGCGGAAATAGGTGGTCCCCACTTCCACTCCCCAGGAAACGGCCAGTAGCAAGGTGACAAAAACCAGAGATCTCCGGTCCTCCAAGGCCTTTTCCCGTATGGGGAAGGAAGTGAGCCAGAGCCCCCAAAGGAAGGATGCCGCCATCACGAGCAAGAGGCTACCCCAGGGAAAAAGGGCCTCGGGGAAACCCTGAGACCGGAGCAGGCTCCCCAGGAAGGGGGTCACCACGTCGCCCTGCTCCACGATGACCTGCCCCACGTCAAGGGTTCGCACCACAGGCTGCACCGAGTCCTGAAGCTGACGCTCCACGGCCGCCGTCAGGCGGCGATCGTCATATTGAGCATGGAGCAAGATTTGATCCAAAAGCTGAAAGGCCACGTTCTTCTGGGACCAGGATAGGGAGGTGTCGTCCAACACCTCCCAGAGCTCCGGGGCTCGCCGTCCCACCCCGAGCATGCCCTTTTCCATCAGCATCTCTCCCAGGCGTCGGGCCTCTCGCAACACCAGGATCCTTTCGCCCTCCGGCAGGCGCTCCACGATCTCCACCAGGGGGGACGAAAGCACCGGGAGCAGGGCTGCGCGGTTTTCTTGGAGCTGATCAAGCTTTACCAGGATGTCTTCCACCCGGGATGGATCCTGGACCACCACGCCCACCACCCGATCGGCGATGCGAAGCTTGAGTTTTTCCGTCGTTTCCACGTCCTCAAAGCGCATGCGGAAGACCGCCAGAAAGGTCCGCGGGGCGGGCTGGCCCACGGAAAATCCCTCTAGGTCCCGGTCCAGATACCACCCTCCGAGGAAAATAGCCAGGGCCACCAGTACCAGCCCCCCCCGCATACACCAGAGGGGCAGTGTTTCTTTCCACCGAGATAGGGCGAAAAACCACCACCGATCGACGCTACGACCGACTCTCGAAATCTTCATAGGCCAACACGATCCTCTGCACGATTTCGTGCCGCACCACGTCACGATTGTCCAGGGAGGTAAACTCAATCCCCTCGATCCCCTGCAGCACGGAGGAAATGACGCGCAATCCCGACATCTTCCCCGCCGGGAGATCCACCTGGGTGATGTCCCCCGTCACCACCACCTTGGACCCGAAGCCCATCCGGGTAAGAAACATCTTCATCTGCTCCGGCGTGGTGTTTTGGGCCTCGTCCAGAATGATAAAGCTGTCGTTGAGAGTCCTTCCACGCATATAGGCCAGGGGGGCGATCTCGATGACGTTTTTGGCTGCGTACCGAAGGAAGCGCTCCGGAGACAGGAGGTCGTAAAAGGCGTCGTAGAGCGGCCGTAGGTACGGTTCGATCTTTTCTTTCAGGTCTCCGGGGAGGTACCCCAGGCTCTCCCCCGCCTCCACCGCTGGCCGGACCAAGATCACCCGACTCACGCTCTGGGCTTTGAGGGCCGCCACGGCGAGGGCCACCGCCAGATAGGTCTTGCCCGTCCCTGCGGGGCCGATACAAAAAACCACAGAGTTTCGGCGCACCGCATCAATATAGCGTCGCTGTCCCAAGGTGCGGGGGCGCACGGGCTTGCCCCGACTGGTAAAACAAATTACTTCTCCGTGAAGTGATGCCATGTCCGGGAGCTCCCCTTGGGCGAGGGCGTCCATGGCATAACGGACCTCGGCCGCCGAAAGGGTATGCCCCTGACGAACCACCTTGGCCAGCTCGGAAAGGAGGGTCCCGACGGTCTCCACCGCCGAAGCGTCGGGCCCCTCCACCCGAAGTTCTCCGTCTCGCACGAAAAGGCGCACGGGGTAACGCTCCTCCAGGAGGGGGAGGTGTTCGTCGTTCTTTCCCAGCAAGGAGACCAGCTCTTCTCCCCGGAGGGGCAAGGACCAAGTCGCCCCCGAAGATTCCAGCGATCCCCTTCGATTCCGAGGCTCGCCCCCTAGGGGCGCTCCGGCGACGGGGGCCCCTTCTGCGGGCGAAGGTTCCGCCATGGAGCTATCCCCGGACCACGCGGCGAATCTCGGGGATTTGGCCCTTGAGGACTTCTTCCACCTGCGTGCGTAGGGTCTCTTGGGCAAAGGGGCAGCCTCCGCAAGCCCCTGTAAGCCTCACCTTCACCGATCCTTCCTCCAGGTCGGCCCCTAAAAACTCTATATCCCCCCCGTGGCTCTGGAGGGCGGGGCGAATCTCTTCCTCAATGACTTTTTGGACCCTTTCCGTCGTTATCATGGATGACATCCTTTCCGCCATTTTTTATCGTCTTTTCCCGGGAGAACCCCGGCACGCCCCCAGGATCTCTTTAGGGGTGCCCCTTGGATCCTCCCGAGGCTAACCCGTCGAGGCTGAGAAACTCGAGGCCAGGGAGATCTTCCCTATTGTAATCGCTCCGTCAAGGAGGGGCGCCTCCGATCGGATCCTTTAGCTCCCATCATACCGGAGCGCCCACTCCTTCCGTGGGAATCTGCACTCCCGGATCACGCCGGGTCTCCCGGGCAAACTTTTTCACCAGAAAGTCTTTAGCCACCGAGGGGAAGAGGACATAGCTCAAAAGGTCCTCGGGCTGAAGCAGGTAAGGTCCCGCCGCCGCTCGGGCGCCGGGGAGCTCGTCGCCCAGCTTTTCCCCCGGACGGCAGGTGATGGGCTCTTCGCCCCCCGTGGCCTTGCGGGCCACCTCTGGATCCACCGGGGCGGGAGATTTGCCGTAGTAACCCAAAAAGTACATGCGAACCTCCTTGGGGACCACCTTCCACCGCTCTCCCACCAAGACATTAGCCGCCGCCTGACTCCCCACGATCTGGCTCGTGGGAGTTACCAGAGGGGGATATCCCATCTCTCGGCGTACCCGGGGCACCTCTTGCAGCACCGCCTCCAATTTTTCCAGGGCGTTTTGCTCCTTAAGCTGGCTCACCAAGTTGGAGTACATGCCCCCGGGAATCTGATAGAGCAAGATATTGATGTCCACGCCTTCGAGGCCCATCATCATCTTGTGATACTTTTCCGCCATTTCCTTGAAATACCGGGAGACGGGCTCCAACTTCTCCAGGTAAATCCCCGTATCAAAGCGCCCTCCCGCCAGGGCCGCCACCAGGGTCTCCGTGGCGGGCTGGCTGGTCCCCATGGCAAAGGGAGATATGGCACAATCCACGACATCCGCCCCGGCTTCAATGGCCGCCAGGTAGGACATGGCCGCCATGCCGCTGGTATAGTGGCTGTGCACCTGTACCGGAAGTCCGGTGCGATCCTTCATGGACTGGACTAGACTCCGGGCCGCCACCGGGCTCAGGAGGCCCGCCATATCCTTGACGCAGAGGGAGTCCGCCCCCATGTCCTTCATCTGGACGCTCAAGTCGGCAAAGGCCTCCAGGGTATGCGCCGGGGAGATGGTGTAGGAAAGGGCCATCTGAAGGCGGGCTCCCTCTTTCTTGACCTGATCGGCCGCCACTTCCATGTTGCGCAGATCGTTCAAGGCGTCAAAAACCCGGATGATGTCGATGCCGTTCCCCACGGCGCGCTTCACGAACTCCCGCACCACGTCGTCGCCATAGTGCCGATACCCCACCAGGTTTTGCCCCCGCAGGAGCATCTGGAGCTTGGTCTTCTTGAAGCGCTTTCGCAGGAGCCTCAGCCGTTCCCAGGGGTCTTCGTCCAGGAAGCGCATACACGTGTCGAAGGTCGCCCCTCCCCAGACTTCCAGGGAGGCGTACCCCACCTCATCCATGACCTCCGCCACGGGGAGCATGTCTTCGGTGCGAAGCCGGGTGGCCATGATGGACTGGTGCGCATCCCGCAGGGCGGTCTCCATGATCCCCAC
>CALMLW010000271.1 GCA_937868015.1 uncultured Synergistaceae bacterium
CATGTCCTCTGGAACAATGTTTTCGTACTGCATGGCCCTGGCCTGAGGGGGATCAGGATCTCTTCAAAAGCCGGCGACGGCGGGTGGTGATCGTGGACCAACTCACGTCCCGGGGCATCGTGGGGGCTTCGGCACTCTACGAGGCCCCCTTCAGCTCCCTGCACGCCGGAGGCCCCGACGTGCTTTTCGCAAAGAAACCCCATGTCCTCGAAGAACTCTTCCGCACGCTGGAGTCTCTGGCTTCTCTCCCTCCGTGCGCCACCGGATGACCCCCTAGGGGGCTTCCTCCGCGCCGTGGCGTTCCAGCAGGGTCAGGATCTCCGCAAGCTGCTCCTCGGTGAGCTTTTTCAGGGTGAGGGTGCGGTGCCTTCCCTGGGCGGTGACGTGGCATTCCCAGCCGAAGCGCTCCCGGAGCCGGTCCGCCCCCGCCCAGGAAAGGGCCGGGGCAGGACGGGGGGACTTTTGCCCTTCCTGTTCCGCCCGCCGCACGAGGTTTTCCAGATCGCGCACGGAGAGGGCGCGCTGGGCCGCCCGTTCCGCCAGGGCCTCGCGCAGTTCCTCGGGGGCTCCCAGCAGGGCCCGGAGATGCCCCTCGGAGAGGCGCTTTTCCTGAAGGTGGGCCCGGAGCGGAGGGGAGAGCTGAAGCAGGCGCAGCTTGTTGGCCACGGCGGCCCGGCTCCACCCGATGCGGGTGGCGGTTTCTTCCTGGGTCAGGCCGTGTTTGTCCACCAGCTCCTCCAGGGCCTCCGCCACTTCCAGGGGGGAGAGGTCTTCCCGCTGGATGTTCTCCACCAGGGCGATCTCCGCCGCCTGGGTGTCGTCGAGCTCCAGCACCCGCACGGGCACCAGGGGCAATCCCACCGCCCGGGCCGCCCGCCAGCGCCGTTCCCCCGCCACGATCTCGTAGCGCTCAGGCCCGTCGTCGGGGGCTTTCCGGCGCACCAGCAGGGGCTGGAGAACGCCGTGCTCCCGCAGGGATTCCCCCAGCTGCCGCAGGGCTTCGGCGTCGAAGCTCTGACGGGGCTGAAAGATGTTGGGCCCCAGGGCGTCCACCGGCAGCTGCCGGAGCACCCCCTCCCCTTCCCGAAGCACCTCGCCCCCTCCGGGCAGGAGGGCCCCCAGCCCTTTGCCTAGCGCTTTTCGAGCCATTTTTCCGCCACTTCCTTTCCCAACTCCCGATAGGCCTCCGCGCCGGAGCTGGCGGCGTCGTAGTACAGGATGGGTTCGCCGAAACTGGGGGCCTCGGAGAGGCGCACGTTCCGGGGAATCACGGTGGAAAAGACCTGCTCCTTAAAGGACTTCCGGGCTTCTTCCACCACCTCCCGGGCCAGCCGGGTCCGGGGGTCGAACATGGTGAGGACGATGCCCCCCAGGGTGAGTTTTTCGTTGAGATACCCCCGGACGAGCTCCAGAGTGCGCAGGAGCTGGCCGATGCCCTCCAGGGCGTAGTACTCGCACTGAAGGGGCACAAGCACCTGGTGGGCCCCCACCAGGGCGTTCACGGTGAGAAGCCCCAGGGAGGGGGGGCAGTCGATGAGGACCACGTCGTACCCGGAGAGTTTTTCCAGGGGGCGGGCGAGGCGGGTCTCCCGGCTCAGGGCCCCCACGAGTTCCACCTCGGCCCCCGCCAGGTCGATGGTGGCGGGGGCTAAAGACACCCCCTGCCAGGGGGTGGGGCGCACCACGTCCTCCAGGGGAACGCCCTCCACGAGGACGTGGTAAATGCTACGCTCCACGGCCCCCCGCTCCATTCCCAGGCCGCTGGTACAGTTTCCCTGGGGATCCATGTCCACCACCAGGATCCGAAATCCCATCTGCCCCAGGGCCGCCCCCAGGTTAACACAACAGGTGGTCTTTCCCACGCCGCCCTTTTGATTTGCCACCGCTATCACGATCAACGACCTTCACCTCCACCACGGTTGTTTTTCCGCCATGCCGGGACGGCGGGGCAAAAACGCCGGCGGGGTACCGGTGCGCCACCAGCGCACCACGGTGCGGAGCCCCTCTCCCAGATCGTAGGTCCAGATTTCCGGAGCGCCGAAGCCCAGACGCCTCCACCGGGGGCCCACTTCCGCCGCCTCTTCCCGCCAGGCGGGGCCCTTCATGGCCAGGGCAAAGCCCCCGGAAGCCACCAGGGGGGCGGCGTATTCCGCCACCACCCCCAGGGCCGCCACGGCCCGGGTGCCCACGCCGCCAAAGCTCCCCCGCTCCCGGAGGGCGAGGTCTTCCGACCGGTCGGGGACCACCCGCACGTTGGCCAGGCCCAGGGCCCGGGCCATGCGCTCCAGGGCGAGGGTCTTCTTGCGGACACTGTCGCAGAGCACCACGGCGCTTTTGGGCAGACAGGCGGCCCACACCATGCCGGGAAGCCCTCCGCCGCTCCCCAGATCCAGAAGGGTGGGGGCGGATCGCACCAGGGGGAGGGTGGCGGCGCAGTCGAGGACGTGGCTCCGCCAGATCACGTCGGGGTCCGTGGGGCCCACGAGGCGGGCCCGGGCGTTTTCTTCCAGGAGGAGGCGCACGTACTCCCGCAGGAGACTTTCCCCCACCGCCAGGAGCTCCCGGGCTTCCTCCCGGTTCACCGTGGCGCTTTTTTCTTCCGTCATGGCATCCTCCTTGCGACCTCTATGATCCTCTCCGGGGCGGAGGGGAGTTCCCTCGCTCGCCCCCCGCCCCCCCCGCCCTTCCGGCGGAGGGGCGTTTTTCCGGGCTCTCTGCCCTCCGACAACGGCCTTCTTTTCCGACCCTGGCCGGGCCGTTCCTTCGGGGATCGGGGACCCCACGCAGGAGAGAGCCCCTCCACGGAGGAATCTCCCCCCTGAAACGTCCTCCGGCGCGACCTTTTGCGCTAGTATGGGTATCATCTTCTCCAAAGGAGCCTTTTTTTGCCCCCTTGGAGGGAAGCCCGGCTCCGCCGGGTCTGGGGAGGTGGAATTTTCGTGCGTCTTTTTGAACGTATTCTTTCCGAGGGGCTGCGGCAGCCGGACAGCCCGCTGCAAACGCTCATGTTGGGATGGCACGCCAGCGCCGTGGTGCTGGAAGACGGGCGGTGCGGCCTCGGCGCCGTGCCCCTTCCGGGTCAGGAGGTGCTCCGGAGCACCCCCCGCTTTCCCCGGCACCTGGTGGAGGGCACCGCCCACGAGGTGCTCCAGCTTCTGGTTTCCCCCTATCCCCAGGAGTTCGCCGCCGCGTCGGCGGTGGCTTCGGCCCTCCTGCCTCCGGAAGAGCCGGGGGAGTCCCTGGAGACCCTGGCGCCTCTTCCCGAAGGGGACCAGGTGGCCCTTCTGGGGTACGACCACGAGCTGGTGCCCCGGCTGCGGCGCTGGGGATGGCATCTGATCATCTTCGATGACCTCCGTCCGGGGGTCGATGTGCTCCCATCCTGGACCGAGGCCCCTCTGCTCCGGGGGACCCCCTGGGTGTGGGTGGCCTTCGACGCCCTCCGGGACCGGCGCATGCTCGCCCTGGCCCCCCTGCTCCGGGAACATCGGGGGGCGGTGCTCCAGGGGCCCGGGGTGCCCTGGCACCCCCCCCTGCTTCGGGAGCTGGGGTTCAGCCATCTGGTGCTCCCCACCTGGACCGGAGAAAACTTCCCTGCCATTCTCACACATATTTCCGCCGGAGGAAATCCCTGGCACTGCGCCGCCCTCGAATGGCGGTGCTTTTCGCTGCACCACGATCCTTCGGTGCTCTTTTTTCCCGAGGAGTCGTCGTGCTGACAAAAAAGTTTTTTCGCCGCATCCTCCTCCTGCTGCTGCTTTTTGTGCCACGCTGCGCCGCCGGGGACTGGCGGGGCACCGTGCTGGCGGTGCTGGACGGGGACACGGTGGTGGTGCGGGGTGAAGACGGCAAGGAGGAGACGGTGCGCTATCTGTACATCGACACGCCGGAGCTCCACCACCCCCGGCGGCGGGAGGAGGAGCTGGGCCCCGAGGCCCGGGAGGCAAACCGAGATCTGGTGGAGGGACGCGGGGTGCGCCTGATCACCGACGCCGTGCCCCGGGACCGCTACGGGCGCCTGCTGGCCCGGGTGGTGGTGGATACCCCCCGGGGCCCCGTGGATGTGGGCACCGAGCTGGTGCGGCGGGGGTTGGCGCTCCCCCTTTTCATTCCTCCCAACTCCGGGGGGCGGGAAGATATCCACCGGGCCCTGGAGGAAGCCCGGCGGGAAGGGCGGGGGTGGTGGGGCCGGGCCCGGGGGCGGATTTTCTCCTGCGCCCAGCTCTGGGCGGAGTTTTCCCTGGTGGCGGGGTCTTTTTGCGTGCTCACGCTGCGGGTGGACGAGGTGGAAGAACGCCCCACGCGGTGGATTCTTCGGGAAAGGGGATCTCGCATTCCCGTCATCCTTCCCCGGGATTTTTTTCCTTCGCCCCGGAGCCTTTTGGGGCGCACCCTTCGGGCGTGGGGAAAGGCCGTCCCCTCCTTCTCCGGCGGCGAAATGCCCGTCGCCGATCCGCTCCAGATCGAAGTTGTGGACAACGCTCCGCCCTCCCCGGAGTTTTTTCCGGAGGTCTGGCCTTGAAAGCCAAGGACCCCCATCTTATCCACAATAGTTGTCCACATATACACAAGAGGAGTGGTGGATAAAAGGCCCGGGGCGAGAAAAAGTTCGTCGAAGGGTGATAAAATGGCGACGACAACCCCGGGAGTTCCTTTCGGAAGGTGTCGACGAAGGAACCGGAAGACGCGGCGGGGGCGGGGTTTTGTCACGGCGACGCCCCTTTCTGAGGAATCGTGGATGGGAGCTTTTGGAAAAAGATCTCGAGATATGGCGAAGATCGGGAGGATGGGCGTATGGCGGTCCGCGAAGAAAAAAGGCCTCCGTCCCGCACGGTGGGGCTTCTCGTGGGGGCGGCTATCCTGGGCTTGGGCCTGGGGGGGGCGCTCTTTACGGCGGATTTCGGCGGGAAATACGTCTTGGCCCAGCTGCAGGGGGCGGTGTGGGAAACCACGGGGTGCGCGGTGGAGGCGGAAAAGGTCTCGGGCAACCCCCTGGGGGGCTTTACCCTGAAGAACCTCACCCTATCCCGAGATGGGGTCCCCTTCCTGTGGGCGGGGGAGATGGAGATCTTCCTCGACCTCCGCTCCCTGGTGAGGGGATCTCCCGCCCCGGGGCTCATCGAGGTGGGCCCCCTGGCGGTGGATGGCCCCCGAGCCCTGCCCCTGGTGCGATCCCTGGACGCCGCCCCCTCTTCCATGCCCCTTCCTTCCCTCCACCTCTTCCAGCTCGCCCTCTCCCTGGACCGCCACCGGCTCCTCGTGGATCGCCTCGACCTGAGCCGACGGGGGGAATCCTTCGACCTCCGGGCCTCCATGACATGGGATCTCCTCCCCCTGGAGCTCCGGGGAACCTGGGACATCCAAGGGGAAAGGGTCCTCTTGGAAGAAAGCACTGTTAAAATAGGCGCGGGGCATGGCACCCTCCAGGGAGTCCTGGGGCCCGAGATCGCCCTGGAGGGATCCTGGGAGGGGGTGCGCCTGGAGGAGCTGGCCTTCGCCCTCCCCGGGGCACGAAGCGACGACTGCGGAAAGATCGCCGGGAGGGTCGAAGTTCGGGGGACGTACCAAGACCCCCTGATCTCGGGGGAGCTATCCCTGGAAGAGGGGCGCCTCCGGGGGATCTCCTTGGACGGGGGCTTCGCCTCGGGGGTCCTGACCCCTCCCCTGCTCCGGGTGAAGGAGCTACGGGGGTCGATCCAGGGGGCCCCCTGGAGGGGAGAGATGTCGGCGGACCTCTCCCCCGGAAGGGGCTGGGTGGAGGGGCGAGGATGGGGACAGAGCGTGGACCTGGCCCCCTGGGGGCCCTTGGGGATCCTGCCCCCGGGGCTCCAGGGGGGCTTGGAGCGGGTGGACCTCTTCTTCCAGCTCCGGGACGACGGCGCCACGGGGCGAATATTTTTCCGGGGCCTCGAGGCATCCCTCGGAGCCTGGGAGATCGCCGAGGGGCGGTGCCTGGGCTCCCTTTCCCCCCAGGGAGTGACCTTCCAAGGGTCGGGGCGGTGGCTGGGATCGCCGGTGAAGGTGAGCGGAGACGTGATGGACCCCTTGGGGGCCCCCCGGATCAGCGCCTCCATCGCCCTCGTCGACTTACCCCTGGATCGCCTGGGGGAGCCCTTTCCCACCCTTCGGCCCGAAGGACTGAAGGGGAGGGCCTCCCTGAACGCCACGCTCCGGGGAAGCCTGGAAGCCCCCGAACTTCAGGGACGGCTCGGCGCCAGCGCCCTGGAGGTCCGGGGGATGGGGCTGGAAAACGTTAGAGGAGATTTTTTAATTAAAAATGGCCGTCTGGAACTCTCCCGGGGAGAAGGGACGTGGCGCAAAAGCCCCCTGACCGCCTCGGGGGTGGTGGAAGCGACGCGGTGCGACCTCCGGGGCACGGCGGAAAACCTCCCCTCCCGGGCGCTGGTCGAGCTCATCCCCGCCCTGGCCGACCTGGCCCCCGGGGGGACGAATTCCGTCCAGTGGAAGGTGGAAGGGCCCCTTTCTCGCCCCCGGGGAGAGGTGACGCTCCGCAGTCCCCAGGCCTCGCTGCGCCAGGTTCCCCTGGGCTCCCTGGTGATGGAGGGGTCATGGGAGGGCGACCGCTTCACCCTCCGGCGCTGCCAGGCGGAGACGGCGGAGAGATCCCTGTCGATGAAAGGAAGCCTTTCCCTGGGGAAAAACCCCGAGGTCGATCTGCGGGGATCCTTCAAGGGGTTATACTTCCGCGACCTGAAGCCCCTTTTTCCCGGGGAACTTTCGGCGGACGCCCGTCTCCTGGGGGAGTTTGCCTTCCGGGGGCCCCTCTCCCGCCCCGAGGCCGAGGCGACCTTTGCGGCGGAGCGGATCAAGGGGCTCCCCGTGGACCTCACGGGGATAAAGGGCGAGCTCTCCCTGACTTCGGGGCGCCTCACGGTGCGGCGTCTGACGGCCTCCGGAGCCGACGGGGGCACGGCGGCCCTTTCGGGACACGTCCTTCTGGGGGGCGACCCGACGTACTTCATCCACGGCACCCTCCAGGACATCCCCCTCCAGAACACCCACTCCTTCCTGGGGGACCGGGCGGGGCTCTTCCTCCGGGGCAAGCTCTCGGGCACCCTCTCCGTGGATCAAAGGGGACAGAGCGTCGTCCTGCGCTTCCGGGGGGCGGTGCCCCGGCTCATCGTCAACGGCCTTTCTTTCTCCGACGTCACCGGCACGCTGGGCACCGACGGGAAGACCATCCACCTCGCCCCCCTCCGGGGCGCCGTGGGCCCGGGGTGGGTCACCGCCAGCGTGGACGCCTCCCCCGAGGGGGAAAAAGAGGGGTGGCGCGTGGATTTCACCGCCCGGGGACAGGATCTGGAAGTGGAGTCTTTGCTTCAAAACGCGGGAAAATCGGCCCCATCGGGGCTCCAAGGGCGGTTTTTTGCTCGGATCCAGGGGCGCCTTTCGGGGTCTTCCCTAAAAGGAGAAGGATCCCTGGGAAGTTCCTCCTTGGCCCTCCACGGCTTTACCGTCAACGACCTCACGGTGCCCCTGCGCTTCGATGGAAAAGGGATCTCCGTGGAAAAGGCCCGGGCCCAGGTCTACGGGGGAACGATGGAGGCCTCGGGGCGCCTGGCCTTCCAGGGGGGGTGGAATGCCTCGGTCCAGATCTCCAGCGCGGACGTCTCTCCCCTGCTCAAGGACGTGGCCCCCTTGAGCGGTGACGTGTCCGGTCGGGGGAACCTCAAGGCCATCCTCTCGGGCCGCCTGGGAAATCTCTACGCCACCGAGGCCCAGCTGGCGGCGGAGGTGGTGGAGGGACGCATCTCGGGGTTTTCCGCCGCCCAGGCCATGGCTTCCGCCACCGACGGGGGAAAATCCGTGGCCTTTTCTTCCATCCGAAGCACCATGACGGTGAACGGCCGGGTGCTCTACATCCTCCCCGGGAGCCGCATGGCCGCCCCTCCGGGAGATTCCTCCTACCGATACCTCATGGTGGATGGATCCCTGCCCCTCACGGGAAAGCCCATGAACCTGAGCTGCCTGGGGGAGATCAACGCCCGTAGCCTCAACACCTTCCTGGGGGCCCTAAAGGGGCTCATGGATGCGGCCCAGAACACGGAACACCTGGTCCAAGACGTGATTTTGGGGGGACTGGTGGGAGGAACGGCCCGGCGGGACTTTCGCCAGGTTTCCTTCAAGGTGAAAGGTCCTCTGGAAGACCCCGTGATCTCCGACCTGTCGGTCTCAGGGAAGATAAAGACGGGGCTCAATCCCCCCCTGGTGCCGGGAGAAGTGACGGGGCCCACCAATGGATCGGGGCCCAAGGGCCAAAGCGGAAGTGATATCTCCCTCACCCTCTCCTTCCCCACGGGAAAGGGTTCCGCCGTGAGCGACGACGTGGAGGGGCAACTCCAGCAACAACTTCTGGAAATGCTACTAAAACAAGTTATCCCCGGAGATGCCCCCAAGCCCACCGAATAGCCCGAGGCCCCGAAGCGCCCGGGAAGAGGATCCGAGATCATCGAAGGACTCGAAGGACTCGAAGGACTCGAAGGAAAGGAAAGATACCATGAAATATCAGCTAATCGCCCTGGACCTGGACGGCACCCTGCTCCGGTCGGACAACACCCTGAGCCCCCGCACCATCGACGCCGTGCGGCGGGCCGTGAAGGCGGGGGCGGTGGTGGCCGTCGCCACGGGGCGCATGTACGCCTCCGCCCGGGACGTGGCGGAACGTTTCGGCGTGCCCTTGCCCATCGTGGCGTATAACGGCGCCCTGGCCACCGTGCCCTCCCGAAAGGAACCCCTGGTGTCTTTCCCCCTTCCCCGCCTCCTGGCGGGAGAAATCATGAGGTTCTTTCGGGATAACGGATGGTACATCCAAAGCTATCTGGGGGAGGACTTCTGCGTGGAGCGGTTGGACTCCCGGGCCCGGTCCTACGAGAAGCTGGCGGGCCTCCCTCCCGTGCCCCTGGGGGAGGCCCTCTTTTCCCCCACCGAAGACCCTTTCAAGCTCCTCGCCATGGCGGACACCCCCGAGGAGGCCCGGGAAATGCGCCGCGCCACCAAGGAGCGTTTCGGCGAGGCGATTTCTGCGGTGCTTTCCACGGCGCTTTTTCTCGACGTGGGTCACCCCCAGGCCTCCAAGGGGTACGCCTTGGAAAGGATCGGGGAGTTCTACCAGATCCCCCGGGAAAGGACCATGGCCATGGGGGATTCGGAAAACGACCACACCCTCTTTTCCGCCGCCGGATATGGCATCGCCATGAAAAATGCCCAGGAGGAGCTGAAGCTCCTGGCTGATTTTGTGGCGGAATCCAACGACGACGACGGAGTGGCCCAGGTGTTGGAAGGACTCTTTCCTTAATGGCACCGCCATAAAATCCTGGGCGCCACCGTGGCGGAAAACTCCACCGGTAAACCGCCATCCCCGGGCAAAAGGTGTGAGGAACCCGGTGGACGATGGATCCGCGATACCTTCGCCAAAAGTTCCCTTCTTTTTTATATTTTTTATGACAGATTACCGTTTTTCTGAAGAAACCCCTGGGCGAAAGAGGTCTCCCAGGGTCATTTCTAGGGGTTTTTCCCGTTCCTCCGCCATGCGCAGGGCGGCTAAAACCGCGTCTTGGACCTGGATCTCCCGGTAGGAGGCGGGGAAATAGACCGCCGCCGCGTCGTCGTGCCCCCCTCCTCGGATCTTTTTTCCGTCTTTCAGCAGTCCCACCAGTCGAGCGGCGAAGGAATCCCGGCTCCGGAGGGACACCGCCCAGTCCCCCCCGGGACGACGATGGGCCACCGCCACCAGGCGGGGAGGGTTATCCATCCGGTCCAGGACCAGGCCGCAAAAGTCGGACACGTCCCCGAACTCCAGGAGATCGGGTCCCACCCACGTGAGGTCGGAGCCAAAGCGTGTCACCTTCTCCAGGGCGGAGGAAAAACGGATCTCTTGTCGTTCCACGAAGGACTCCGCCGCTTGGCGTTCCCCCGAGGAGAGATCGGGGGAGGGGTTGGCCCCCAGGCGCATGAGCACCCCCCAGGGACCGCAGAGGGTCACCAGGGCTTGCCATAGGCGGCTCCTTTCGTCTTGTCCCAGCCAAAGGTCTCGGTCGTTGGCCACGGCCACCATCTCCGTCAGGGCCCTAAGACGCTTTTTCACGGCAGGATCTGTGGCCCGTTCCAGGGCCCACCGGTGGTATACCATGGCGGCGCAGCACGAAGGGTCCACCAGGGCCCAGGGACGGTTGCCGAAACGCTCCTCCGTGGTCTTGTGATGATCGAAAAAGAACGGTTCCGCCCCTTCTTCGAAGAACTTGTCCAGATGGTCGACGGTCTCTTGGCGCTGGCAAAAGAGGTCGATGACGCGGGGGCGGAGCCCCGTACGAAGGGTCTCGAGCACCAGAGCATCCACGTCTCCGTATCCCACAAGGCTCACCCGTAACGGCGCTTCTTCGGGAAACGATGCGTGCCACGCCACCGCCGCCGCCGTTACGCCATCGAGGTCGGTGTGGCTAATGATGTGGAGAACTTTTTTTTCCATGGGAGAGCACCGTCCTTTCCCCCCCAGTATAGGATTCTTTTCCTTTTGTGGATAGGAAAACTTTTCTGAGGGTTCTTATCCACATCTGTGGACAAGGCTGTGGATAACTTTCCGCCATTGGAGAATCCCTTCGGAGGACGTTTTTTTGAAAGCGTTCTTCCGGGGCCTTCCCCTTCTTTTCCTTGGAACGAGGAGAAAGGCGTTATCCACAGAACTATCCTCGGGAGAAAAATTTTGTGGATAAGTTTTTCCCCAGGCCGATGTGCTACAATGGGCTTTCCGACCTCCCCCATCCCGAGGTGAACTAAAACATGCAGGAAAGCGTGGACATCCTATGGAACTCCCTCCTTCGCCGGGCCCGGGAAGAATTTCCCGAAGGCACGGTGGACGTGTGGCTTTCAACCTGTCTTCCCCTGTCTTTGGAGGACGGAACTTTTTCCGTGGACGTCCCCAACGTCTTCGTAAAGGAACAAATTCAATCAAGGTTTCTTCCCGCCCTGGAAAGTGCCGCCCGAAAAGAGCGCATCGCCGAACACGTGGTCTTTCACGTCGCCGCAGAAGTTCGTGGAGACGAACAAAAAAGGGCCGAGCGGGCGGCTCAACCATCTCAAAAATCTAAAGCTGGGATTAATAATCAATACATCTTTGATACCTTCGTGGTGGGAAAATCCAACCGACTGGCCCACGCCTCCAGTCTGGCGGTGGCTGAATCTCCCGGAGGAGCTTACAACCCCCTTTTCATATGGGGTGGATCGGGGTTGGGAAAAACCCACCTCATGCACGCCATCGCTCACCACGTCATGGACAAAACCCCCGCCTCCCGGGTGGTATACGTGAGCGCAGAAAAGTTTATGAATGAACTCATCTCTGCTATACAAAATAACCGCACACAAGATTTTAAAAATAAATACCGTAATGTTGATCTCCTACTTATTGACGATATACAATTTTTAGCTAACCGAGAAAGTACTCAGACTCAAGAAGAATTTTTTCATACTTTTAATAGCCTTTATGACGCAAAAAAACAAATTGTTATTAGCTCGGATCGACCTCCCACAGAAATTCAACGCATAGAAGAACGTCTCGTAAGCCGTTTTGCCTGGGGGTTGGTAAGCGATATTCAGCCACCTGACCTAGAAACACGCATGGCTATCTTAGGTAAAAAAGCTGAAATGAGAGACTATAAAGTTCCTGAGGATGTTCTTCATTTTCTTGCCCAAAATATTCCTAGTAATATCCGGGAGCTAGAGGGAGCATTAAATAGAGTAATGGCTTGTTCTCAACTTAATATGGAGAGTATTACTATTGACCGAGTGGCCTTGTGGCTTAAAGACATCCTGCGCAACGTGGCCCGAGGGCCGGTGACTATTGATTTAATCCAACAATACGTGGCGGAGACCTTTAATCTTAGCGTGGAAGACCTTTCGGGCACTCGACGGACCGCCGAAGTGGCCCTGGCTCGTCAGGTGGCCATGTTCCTCTGCCGCTCCCACACCGAGGCCAGCTTGCAACAGATTGGTTTTGCCTTCAGGAAAAAAGACCACACCACGGTGTTACATGCCT
>CALMLW010000272.1 GCA_937868015.1 uncultured Synergistaceae bacterium
GAACTTGTCCCAGGGGTAGGCGGGATCCCAGCAGAGGGTGATGCCGTTGTCCCAGGGAATGCGGACGAACTCCACCTTGACGCCGAGCTTGTCCGCCACCATCTGGGCCAGGTCCACCTCAAGGCCGACGCTGGCGCCATCCTGGATGAAATTAAATGGTTCCAGACCTTCATTTTCTGCGGCGACCCGGAGCACCCCCCGGTCTTTAATCTCCTGGACCGTGGCGGCTCCCGCCCCGGCGACCAACCCCAAAAGAACTCCCGTCAGCGCGCCCACCAGTACCATAGACTTCAGCACTCTCATGATAACGCCTCCCCTTTGAAGAATTTTGAAGAATTGGCCACCGGCCTCAAGGGGTACGCCCGGGGGTATCATACCATTTGGGGCATGACCTTACTACCCGGGAGGATTGGCCCCTTTTTACGGCCCTTTGGGGCGTTCCGGCCCTTATTTTATGAAAATCGCCACGGCCACGCCCACCACCATCAGGACGATCCCCAGGTAGAAAGTGGCCTTAGCGCCGCTCTCGCGGTCCTGCACCACGGACTCTCCGGATTTCACCGACACGACGAAGGGCTTGTCCTTCTCCGTGGGCTTGCCTATGCGAAGCGACCCCGAGGAGTCGCGCACCTCTCCCACCACGTGGAGGGGGTGCCCGGCGGGAATGACTTTTTCTTTGTACCTGAAGCCCAGGGTGCGGACGGAAGAGGAGGGGGGAAGGGTGAAAGGCACGCCGAAGAACGAGTAGGTGCGGGTGTTCTCGTAGGGCTCGAAGCGATCGCATCCGTCTTTGTAGTCCACGGCGGCGCCGTCGAGGTCCAGGGCGATGCGCACGTCTCCCTCCGCGACGTAGACCGGGGCGGGGCTTTTTTGGGAGGAGATCACCTCGGAGCCCCGGGTGGTCTTGCGGGTGGTTTTGCCGTCTTTGTCGGTGGTAGTTTCGTCTTTTTCGTACTCCCGCTCCACGGTGGCCACGTAATAGGCACAGTCCACATGGCCGTAGGGGGAAAGCTGTTCGCCGTCGGTGGCGGCCTGACCATTGGTTTTGATGAACTCTCGATAGTTCCTTCCCAAGTTCTGGTCGACGAAGGCCCGCCAGGTGTCGCGGATTTCGACCAGGGAAGAGGGCTTTATGAATTTTAGTTCGGTTATTTTTTCCTCCGCTTTTTTCTTTTGAACGAAGGCGAGGTAGGCTCCTCCTGCGGCGATGAGGGCGCCGAGGCCGATGGACAGTGTGCTCATGGTGGGGTCCTCCTTCTCTTTCGCTCCCCGACGGCCGATCCCCTAGGAAAACATTTCCTGGAGGAGGTCGTCGTATTGGTCCGCGTAGGCCGCCACGGTTTGC
>CALMLW010000273.1 GCA_937868015.1 uncultured Synergistaceae bacterium
GCGACACGAAGAAGGGCTCCCCGGGCTTGAGCCGGGAGTTCTGGAGGTAGTCAAAAGGGTACCCCTCCCCCGCCCGCTCGAAGGAGAAAAAGGCCGGGTCCTCCGTGGGAAAAGCCCGGAGATCCGTCTCTTCCACCGTGATCCCCGGTCGGTTCACCGTGCCGAAGGCCTCCTCCCGGGAGTTTTTCCGCTGCCGGGCGAACCACTCCTCCGAACGAAGACGCCGGTTTTCTCCGTAAACATCCTTTGAAGCCAGATAGTCAAAGGCCCACAGAAGGGAATCCCGCCCTCCCCGGGGTCCTCGCTGCTCCCAGGGAGAAAAAAACGCCCGGTCAAAACTCATCTCCCAGAGGGCCGTCGTCTCCCGGGGCACCAGAAAGGCCCCCGGATCCCCCGGGAGATACAGGGCGGGATCCTGGGGCAACGTGCGCACGTCGGCGATATCCCGATCTCCCGTTGCCGCCAGGGCGGGGTTTTCCCCCCCGTTCCCCGGGGCCATTCCCAGCACCATGCCCAGCGCCAGGACCAGCGCCCACCGCCAACGCCTCGCCACGCCCCGCGCTCTCCGGCGCCCTTCGCACCCCATTTTCCTCGCCCCTTCCTTAAGGTTTTCTTGTTTAAAACTCTCCTACCACTCTTCATTTTTTCGCCCCTGGCCAAGGGTGGTACTTCTGGAGAACACCGTACGTCAGCGCAAGAAAGCGAAACGCCCGCTGGGAAGTGCGCGTCCGCCGCACCCCCCTCAAGCCTATGACACCGGGAAATCCAGAGAAATGCGCGCCCCTTGCCCGGAACGCACGGCCAAGGTACCTTCAAGCTGGGTGGCCAAAAGCGTCACCAAGCGGAGCCCGAACCCCGACGGACGGTCCAAATCGATGGTCAGAGGAAAGCCGGGGCCGTCGTCCTCCACCGCCAGGTACACCTGCCCCTTCTCTTGGCGGGCAGTAATCCGCAGCACCCCGCCGGTTCTTCCGGCAAAAGCGTATTTCATCGCGTTGGACACCAACTCATTCACCAGAATGCCCAGCGCCGAAAGCGTTCGGGAGGAGAGTATCACCTCGTCGACGGCGATCTCCACCTGAATGCGGGAGCCCTGTGGAAAGAGCGCCACCACCGACCGAACCAACTCGGGAAGATAGCTTCCCAGAGACATGGCCTGGGGAGCTCCGCGCCGATAGAGCATCTCGTAAAGCATCGCCATGCTCTCCAGCCGACTCCAGGCGTCCGCCAGGGCCCGCACCGCCTTGGGGTCCTCCAGAGTCTGGGCATGGAGAGAGAGGATGCTACACATGGTGTTCATGTGGTTCTTCATGCGGTGATGAGCTTCCTGAAGAATCAGATCCTTCTCTTCCAGAAGTTTGCGGATTTCCCTCTCTGCCCGCTGGCGCTCGGTGATGTCCGTAAAGATTCCCATGGTGCCGAGAAATTTCCCCGTACTCTTCTCGTGCCGGGCACATCCCCCCACCAACACCGCCCGCCGGGTACCGTCCCTCCGCTGTAACACCAGCTCGTATCGGTCTGAAAGCCCTTGCTTTCGCCGCAGATCTGCCGCTTCGGCGACAGAGCGCTGGGCGGGCAGAACAAAGTCGATCCAATTTCTGCCGAGGAGCGCCTTCGGAGGCTCCCCCAGGAGCGCGGCAAACTCCCGATTCACGAAGACCACGCGCCCCTGGTCGTCCGTCAGCATCACCCCGTCGGACATGGTCCGGACAATCCCTTCGTGGAGATTTTTCATCTCGCGGAGAGCGTCCTCCGCTTTCTTGATGGCGGAAATATCCATGTGCGTGCCGTACACCATGAGGGGTTTGCCGTCTTCGGTCCGGGTCGCCACCTGCCCCCGGTCGTGAATCCAGACCCAGTGCCCATCCCGGTGGTGCATGCGGTACTGGCAGTCGTAATACGGCAGCTCCCCCGCCACGTGGCGGGCCAAAAGCCGGGAAGAGGCGGGGGCGTCCTTGGGGTGAACCAATTTTTTCCACGTCTCGTGCGTCGTGGGCCCCAGATCCTGGAGCGTATACCCCAGCATGGCGGCCCAGGCCTCGCTGTACACCGTCTCTCCGGTTTGCACATTCCACTCCCAGAACCCGGCCCCCGTGCTCCGGAGAACGCTCTCCAGCCAAAGATGACTCCGGGCCAGCTCCTGTTCCCGCATCTTCCGGTCGGTGATGTCGTCGCAGACCAGCACCAGGGATCGAGGCTCCACCGGATAGGCGGTGACAAGAAAATACCGCCCCGCGCCGGAAAAAAATTGCTCGCAGCGGAGCGGCGTTTCTTCCGAAGTCACCGACGCTAAGGATTCCAGCAGAACCTCCCACCCCACGCCAGCCAGCACTTCCGACGCCCGGCGCCCCAGGAGGGTCTCCCGTTTCAGGCCAGTTTGACGTTCAAACGATGCATTCACATCCAGAAAACGCCCATCCACCCACCGCCCCGCATGGTCGGTCTCCAGCTCCACCAGACACACGCCGGAAAGGGAGCGGCGAAAGAACACCGCATCTCCCAGAACGTCCTTTTGAAAAGAGCCTTCCTCCCGTCGCCGCGCGCGATCCACGTTTTTTCCCCGTCGTAGCGCGGCAAGAAGAAGGGCTCCCCCCACCCCCCGGGGCACGTATCCACAGGGGTTCAGCTCCTCCGTCTGATTGAGCAGCTCCCCCGTCGCCAGGAGGTCCACCCGGAAGAACAGCGCTGTCGGCAGCTCCCGCGCCAAACGTCGCGCCATGTGGAGACCTTCGTCCTCCCGCCCGGGCTCCAGATCCACAAGCCACAGATCAGGCCGGGTCCGTCGAGCCTCCTCCCGGGCCTGTTCTTCCGAGGCGGCCCGTACCACGCGGTATCCCGCGCTTTCGAGCAGGGCGATTTCCTGGCACGACAGGGCCAACTCTCCCCCCAACAGGAGCAGAGTTTCACTGGGATTTTGCGTTTCAAGGCCTTTGGCGTCCTCCATCCATGCCACCTCCCCGAAGCCTGCCAGCGGCACCGAGATCAAGACAGGGCCAGCGCGTTGATCTCTTCTGAGGTTCTATTATGCCACACTCTCTTCCTGAAAGTGCGGCCAAGGCGGCCGGGCATCCGCAGAGGTCCGCCGCAGGTTATCTGCCGAGGGCAGAGATGCCAGCCCCCATCGGGGAGGAGGTTTTTCGGCCATGGCCACGAGCACCACCACGCAACCTAAAATGAAGTAGGGGCGAAAATACGCTCGCCCCTACAGATTTCCCCCTGCGCTGCATTTTCCCTGTGTCACGAGCATGGGCCAGAGGGGCGCCCCTACGGGTGTGCGAGCCGGGAGCGCCAGCTTCCAGCTGGCTCCCTTCAATCTTTTTATCTGTGCGTCATCTTCTGGGCTTTCGCCCCTACGGCCGTCGCCCAATGGGGAGAGCCTCGTCGGCCCCAGCGACATGGGGGCGAAAATACGCTCGCCCCTACGGATTTCACCCTACGTCGCCAGCAGAGGGCAGGGATGCAAGCCACCATGGGGGGCGTTAAATAAAAAAGAACCGATGCCGGCTGGAAAACGCGCGCTCCCGGCTATGAGCTCCCAGCCGTGCACTTTCGATCGGGCGAGATGAACTGATAACGACTGGAAGATTTTCACTCCCGGTGACGCGCTCCCAGGCGTGGGATCCACGGGGAACGTCTTAAGGTCTGGACGGGGTCCCTCCCCCTGGGCCAGCATCTTCCGGGCCGTGTCGATTTTCCCTTCCATCCGGCCTTTCTCCATGCCCTTTTCCATGCCCTTTTCCAGACTGTAGCGGCTCGACATCCCTGTCCGGGAGCAGCTCTTGCTTCGTGACCGTGAAATCGGCTTGAGATCGGTGACCGGGGCAGGTTTCCCCGCCCCGGGTGAACGTTTTTCTGCTACATTTCAAACTCGCTTGCCATGACGACGCGCACCAGATGGTCATCTACCAGCCGAGCCTGCGAACAGGCCGCCGCCATCAGACATGCGGTCGCCGCCTTGTTTATCTTTCGGGGAATGCCGCCGCTACACTCGTGCAGGACTGCCACCGCAGCCTGAGTGAAGATCTCCCCCGGAGCTTTCACCGCCTCCAGATGACATTTCATGTACTGCGCGGTCTCCGCCGCCGTCAGGGGGCTCAGATGAAACCGGATGTCAACCTATAATGGACTCCGAAAATCGGACAGATTTTGAGGGGGGGGGACAGAGCTACAGGATGATCGCCAAAAGGACGTTTTCGCCCCAGTTTAAAGCTAAAGCAGCTCTGGAGTTGGTGAAAGAAGAAAAAGCGTTCGTGAACTGGCAGCCCTCTACGAGGTACATGACGCGCTCCTGCCCAAGTGGCGCAGGGAATTCCTCGAAGGGCTTCCCAGGATCGTTGAAGACCCCCGCAAGAAGGAGCGGGATGACAGGGATGCCCTCATAAGAGAACTCTACTCCCAGGTCGGGTGACTTCCCATGCAGCTTGACTGGTTGGGAAAAAATGTGGTCGCACAGCTCCCGAGGCCTCTAGCGCGCAGAGTGCCTTGACTGGGACGAAAAGTCACCCGTACCTTCGGTGCCGCAAGCCAGACCTTTAGCCCTGCATCGAAGCGGGTTGTATTATCGCCCCGTGGCACCATCAGCGGAAGGATTTCGCTGACGCCACCGCATGAACGAGCTTTTCACAGATTATCCGTTTTTCGGATCTCGTAAAATGACTGCCACCCTATCAGGCGTTAGGAAACAAAACTCCGGCAGAAGTTTACTTCTTTCGTTAAGGGAA
>CALMLW010000274.1 GCA_937868015.1 uncultured Synergistaceae bacterium
ATGGTTTTTTCTCCAAGTCTTCCACGGAGATCAAGATCCGGGACATCAAGACCATCGAGGTGCACCAGACCCTGATCGACCGCCTCCTGGGGGTGGGGGAGATCCGGCTGGCCACGGCGGGGACGGCGGGTTGGGAGGTCGTGGTGAAACACCTCCTGGACCCCCAGGGCATCCGGGAAGACATCCAGCGGCGCCGGGGGGACGAGAACCCCTCCTAGGGGCGGGGGCCGATTCCGCCGAGGGAAGGCAAAAGGCGGCGTAGGGCCGAAGGAGAGTCGGAAGGGCCACACTTTTCGAGGGACGCCGGTCCCTGGGGCGGCGATGGCGGGGTTTTAGGGTAGAGAGGGATGGTTTCATGGAACCTCGGATCTTTCGTGCCGCCGAGGCGGCGCCCTACGTCACCAAGGACGAAAGCCTCATAGTGGAAATCTTTCACCCCGCCACCGTGCCCGGGGTGCCCTATAGCGTGGCGGAGGCCACCGTGCCCCCGGGGGGACGCACGGTGCCCCACCGCCACGAGCATAGCCTGGAGACCTACTACGTACTGGAAGGGGAGGGGGTCCTCCTGGTGGGAGGCGGGCGGACGACGCTGGCCCGGGGCGATGGGGCCCTTTTGCCCCCGGGAACGCGCCACGCAGTGGAGGCGGGCCCCGGGGGGATGCGCTTTCTGTGCCTGTGCTTTCCCCCCTATGACCACGACCAGACGACCCTGGAAGAAGGCGATACGACGGGCCGATGAGGAGGCCTCCGAGGGGGGCGGCGCTTCCGGGGTAAAGGCCCCTTTTCGGCAGGGCGGGAGTGTGGGGATGTTTTTAATACTAGAGGGCCCACGCCGGGGCCTGGCGGAAGAGGTCTAAGGTATGGCCCCGGCGTGCCCAGGCAGGGGGGTGTTTTCATGTGGCGGGGTCGATTGTCTCGGGAGGTCCTGAGGGAGACTCGGGAGAGCTATGTGAGCCGGGATACGAGCCATCTCCGGCGAGACGAGGTGGGAGGGGCCATCGACTGTGCCCTGGGGACGAACCCCCTGGGGGTGGCCCCGGCGGTGCGGGCCTTCCTCCGGAGCCCCCAGGAGTGGGACCCGGCGGCGTACCCTTCGGCGGTGGGAGAGGAGCTTCGGGGTAAGCTGGCGACCTACCTCGGCCCGGGGGTGACGCCGGGGCAGATCGTTTTGGGGCACGGATCCTTCGACGTGCTGACCCACCTGATGCGCCTCCTCCTTTCCGCCGGATCCCTCCTGGGAGGGGTCTCCCCCCAGTTCACCGATGTGCCCCTGCAGGTGATGCTAAATAACGGGCGCTACCACCCCGTGGTGCTCCAGCCCCCTCTCTTCGAGGCCGACGAGGAGAGCTGGCTCCGGGCCGTCCGATCCCACCCCCACGTGCTCTACGTGGACCGCCCCCACAACCCCACGGGGCAGGTGATCCCCCAGGAGGCCCTGGAAAAGCTCTGTGCCCTGGGCCTTCGCCAGGGGACCTGGGTGGTGGTGGACGAGGCCTACGGGGACTACCTTCCCATAGAAGAGAGCGCGGTGCGTATCGAAGCCCCGAACCTGGTGGTCACGCGCTCCTTCTCCAAGGCCTGGGGACTAGCGGGGGTGCGGGTGGGGTATGGGGTCATCCGGGACCAGGAGCTCTTCGAGATCTTTCGCAAGACCCAGCCCCCCTTCTCCCTCGGCACCCCGGGGATGGTGCTGGCCTCGGTGGTCCTGGAGGATAGGGACTTCATCGAGGCCACCCGGCGTTACGTCGCCGCCGCCAAGGCCCGGGTCCTCCGGGCGCTGGGCGACCGGGGAGAGCTGATCCCTTCGGCCACGGACGGCCGCACCCCCATCGTGACCCTTTCCGCCCCCCGGGGGGATCTCTTTGCCCTCATGTCCCAAAGGGGCGTTGCCACCGAGCCGGGATCGGGGTACATGGACTTGGACGAGCGGGCCGTGCGCCTCCGGGTGCCACCGCCCGACGACCTGGAGAGCCTGGAGGAGCGCTGCCGGAGCCTGGAAGTCCCCGGGGAAGAAGGAGGATCCTCGGACCGGGCCCGGGGCTTTTTTGCCCCCTGACGCCGGAGCCCCCCTTCGAGGAGCCCCGGGGCCCGAGGGGAAAACGAGAGAGGACGTGATCATCCTGCGCGCGGTATGCATTCACGGACACTTTTACCAACCTCCCCGGGAGGACCCCTGGTTTGACGAGGTCCTGGCGGATCCCTCGGCGGCTCCGGCCCACGACTGGAACGACCGGGTGGCCCTGGAGTGC
>CALMLW010000275.1 GCA_937868015.1 uncultured Synergistaceae bacterium
CCCCGGGGGTGAGCTACGTGGACTTCCTCGAAAACGAGGGATCCTTCCTGGCGGGGGCCCTGGCGGCCTCCATGTCCAAGGGGGGCGTCATCGGCGCCGTCATGGGGGAAGACATCCCGGTGATGCACAGCTTCCTCACGGGGTACACCCAGGGGGCTCAGGCGGTGAAGGCGGACATCAAGGTGCTATCGGGCTTCTCCGGAAGCTGGGACGACCCCGCCAAGGGGAAAGAGTTGGCCCTGTCCCAGAAAAATGGCGGCGCGGACGTGATCTATCAGATCGCCGGGGGAACGGGGACGGGGGTCCTGGAGGCGTCCAAGGAAGGGAGCTTCTGGGGCATCGGGGTGGACTCGGCCCAGGAGCTGGACTATCCGGATACGGTGTTGACCAGCATGCTGAAGCGGCTGGACGTGGCGGTATTTGACATCATCAAGGCCAAGCAGGAGGGCTCTTTCCAGCGAGGGGTCTTTACCTACGGCCTCAAAAACGGCGGCGTGGGGCTCTCCTGGAGCGATGTGGCAAAAAAGAACATTCCCGCCGACGTGCAGCAACAGTTGAAGGATCTCGAACAGCAGATCATCGACGGCAAGATCGTCGTGGAGGATGCGAAGTAGTCGACCGGACCCTTTCTGATCCGGTTCCTCCTTCCCCTTCGGCGACTCTTACCCCGGGGAACTGCCCCATCGTCGGGTCCTTTCGCTCGAAGCGGAGGACCCGCTTTTTTTCTTCAAGGAGGAATCGTACCTACCATGGAACATACCGAACGCATGGGGCGCGAGCCGGTCATAAAGCTCATGCTCTCCTTCGCCCTCCCGGCCATGACCGGTATCCTGGCCCATGCCCTCTACAACATCGTGGATCGCCTCTTCGTGGGGCACTGGGTGGGACCTTCGGCCATCGCGGGGATCATCGTGGCCTTTCCCTTCATGATAGCCATTTCCGCCGTGGGAAACTTCATCGGCGTGGGGTCGGCCACCCTCATCTCCCTGGCCCTGGGGAACGGTCGCCGGGGGAGGGCCGAACGATTCCTCGGGTTTGCCTTCCTCATGCTGATCGTCGCAGGCTCCCTTCTCACCCTGGGGGGGTGGTTTTTTCTGGATCCCTTGCTCTGGGCGAGCGGAGCCAGCCCCACCATCCTCCCCTACGCCCGGGAGTACACCGGCGTCATCGTCTGGGGATCCTTCTTCTCCCTCACGGCGTTCACTTGCAATAGCCTCATTCGCGCCGAGGGAGCTCCCTACTTCGCCATGATGACCCTGGTGTTGGGGGCCCTGACCAACGTGGTGCTGGACGCCCTCTTCATCATCGTCTGGGGCATGGGGATCCAGGGCGCCGCCCTGGCCACCGTGATATCTCAGATGATCTCCGCCGCCTGGGCCGTATCCTTCTACTTCCGAAAGCAGAGCACCTTGCGCCTCCGGAAGAAGCGGCTTCGCCCCCGGTGGAGCCTGCTGCGACGGGTGGCCTCCATGGGCATTCCGCCTTTCCTCATGGAGGTCTCTTTCACGGTCCTCATGGGAGTTTTCAACCACATGGCCCGGCGGTACGGCGGAGACATGGCCCTGGCCTCCATGGGAATCTTTTTCAGCATCGACACCCTGCTCTTCCTCCCGGTTTTAGGAGTGGGAGAAGGCATCCAACCCTTGGTGGGGTATAACTACGGCGCAGGATACTACCGACGCACCGTCATCACCGCCCACCTGGGCACCGCCCTATGCACGGCGTTTTTCACCATGAGTACCCTGGCGGTACAATTTTTCCCGGAGATCATGGTCATGGCCTTTACCCGAGGGGACGATGGCCTGCTGGCCATGACGGTGCGAGCCATGCGCCTGGGTTACATGGGACTCCCCTGCGTGGGGATCTACATGGTGGCGGTCTTTTTCCTTCAAGGACTGGGAAAGGCCACCACCGGCATGGTCCTGAGTCTTTCTCGGCAAATTTTCATAATATTGCCCCTGCTGGTCTTCCTGCCCCGTTTCTGGGGGCTCGATGGGGTGTGGGTCGCTTTCGCCATTTCCGACGTCGTCGGGGGCGCCATGGCCGCGCTCTTCTACGGGGCGGAGTGTCGACGGCTCCGTCGGATGGGAGAGGGGGCCGAGAACGGGGAGATCCCCTCCACTCCCCAGGCCTTTATCGGGTAAAAACGTGCTACAATGCCCGGGAACGGGGCGCCCTGGCCCGCAGGGCATAAGCTTCACCAAAGACAGGAGAGATGGTCGTGGGGCAGGTACAGATCATTGTGGAAGGGATGACCGCCAGCGGCAAATCCACCACCGTGGAGCTGCTGGCTCGTCGGCTGGGGCTCGCCGTCATGCCCGAGGAGTTCCGGGACCAGTACGACTTGTTACGGCGCTTTCACTACGAGCGCCGCTGGGCCTTTCCCATGCAGCTCAATTTTCTGGTCACCCGGTTCGCCCAGTATCTCTGCGCCTCGGAGGACTCCGTCCACATCCTGGACCGCAGCATCTTCGGGGACAAGATCTACGCCGCCCTGTACCACCGGTTGGGGTACTTCTCCGACGGCATGTTCCAGAGCTATCTCCATCTGTACAACTCGCTGCTGAAACACCTCCGGATGCCCAAGCTCCTGATTTTGCTCAAGTGCCCCCTGCCGGAGATCCTGCGGCGCATCGACGTCCGGGGGCGCGAGGACGAAATCCGGACGGGAGAGCAGTACTGGCGCGATCTCTACACCGCCTACGACACGTTCCTGGATGTGGTGAACGCGGAAAAGACCATTCCGAATCTGCTGGTGCTCGACACCGCCACCACCAATCTGGTGACCAACGAGGCCCACATTGAAGCCTTCTTGAAGGAGGTTCGGGGCTACCTCCAGCGCGAGGACGAACCCGACACGTCGTCCTGCTGCCCTTCACCCTGCGGCGCCTTGGCGTAGGGCCGGGTCATAAGCGAAAAGAAGCTCCCGGAAGCGTTAACGCTTCCGGGAGCTTCTTTTCGCGCCTTTAGACTCCCGCAGCGACAAAAGCCGCCGCCACCAGGGCCCGGGCCTCTTCCTTCAACCGGTTCAGGTGGTCTTTCCCCCGAAAGCTCTCGACATAGATCTTGTAGATATCCTCGGTGCCCGAAGGGCGGGCGGCAAACCACCCCTCCGCCGTGGTGACCTTGAGTCCCCCGATGGGGGCCCCGTTGCCCGGAGCCGTCGTGAGGATGGCGGTGATGGGATCCCCCGCCAGCTCCCGGGCCGTCACCAGCGCCGGGGAGAGCTTGCCCAGGGCGCTTTTCTGAGCTCCCGTGGCGGGAACGTCGAGGCGCTCGTAAAGGGGCGCACCGTAGCGGGCCTCCAGGTCTTTCTGGTGCTCGGCAGGGTCTTTCCCCGTCACGGCGGTGATCTCCGCCGCCAAAAGATCCATGATGATGCCGTCTTTGTCCGTGGTCCACACCGTGCCGTCCCGCCGCAGGAAGGACGCCCCGGCGCTTTCTTCGCCGCCGAAGCCGCAGGATCCGTTCCGCAGCCTCTCCACAAACCATTTGAACCCCACGGGAACCTCGTAGAGCCGTCGCCCCATCCCTTCGGTCACCCGATCGATGAGGGAGCTGGACACCAGTGTCTTGCCCACCATGGCTCCGGGGGACCATTCCGGCCGGTGACCGAAGAGGTACGACACCGCCACGGCGAGGTAGGCGTTAGGACTCATGAGCCCCGCCGAAGGGGTGACTATGCCGTGGCGATCGTAGTCCGGATCGTTGCCGAAGGCCACGCTGAAGCGATCCCGGAGGGAAATGAGGCTCGCCATGGCAAAGGGAGAGGAGCAATCCATGCGGATCTTGCCGTCGG
>CALMLW010000276.1 GCA_937868015.1 uncultured Synergistaceae bacterium
GACGCCATCGTGGGATTTCGCCTTTCCACCACCTCCATCGCCCAGGGGGCGGCGGAGATCATCGGCTACGGCACGGCGGTGCGATATCGCCAACAAGCATCCGTAGGATAAAAGCGCACGTCGCAGGGGCAAAGGCGTTTCGTCCCGACGAAACCCTCCTGCGACGACAGGGTGCGGCGTAGGGGCGAGCGTGTTTTCCGCCCCTACAAAATTTCATTACAATAACAGGGCATGGCCGTGGAATGTGAACGATGATGCCGGATGGAATCTGCGCGCTCCCGGCCGATGCCTACCGAAGGTGATGGGTGGGTGCCGTAGGGGGCGCAAAGGCGTTTCACCCCGACAGGACCTTCCTGCGATGACAGGGGACGGCCGTGGGGGCGAGCGTGTTTTCCGCCCCAACAGAATTTCGTTGCGATAACGTGTTGTGGTCGCGGGGGAAGCCCAGGTTTCCCGTCCCGACAAAACCCCATTGCGATAACAGGGTATGATCCCGGGGCGCAAGCCCCTGCAGCACTTTGAGAAAGGAGCGATTTCTTGTGTCTTTTTCCCGCCTTACTTCCTTGGGACGGGCGATCCTAGGAAGCCTTCGCCCCGACGCCCGGGCCATGGAGTTCCTCCGGTACCTGGGACCCGGCATCCTGGTCACCGTGGGGTTCATCGATCCGGGAAACTGGGCCTCCAACGTGGCGGCGGGCTCCGAGTACGGCTACTCCCTGCTCTGGATGGTCACCCTCTCCACCGTGATGCTCATCTTTCTGCAACACAATGCGGCCCATCTGGGCATCGCCACGGGGCTGTGCCTTTCGGAGGCCGCCCGGACCCACCTCCCCGCTCCCGTGGCGCTGCCGGTGCTCCTGTCGGCGGTGGGGGCCGCTGTGGCCACCGCCCTGGCGGAGATCCTCGGAGGGGGCATCGCCTTGACCCTGCTCTTCGGCATCCCCCCGCGCCTGGGCTGCGTCGGAGTGACAATCCTCGTGGCCTGGATGATCGTCACCAATTCCTACCGCCGCCTGGAGCGGTGGATCGTGGGATTCGTCTCACTCATCGGCTTCGCCTTCGTCTTCGAGCTCTCCCAGGTGGAGATCCCCTGGGGCCAAGCCCTGGAAGGGTGGGTCGTGCCCCGCATCCCCTCCGGATCCCTGCCCATCGTCATGAGCGTCCTGGGAGCGGTGGTCATGCCCCACAACCTCTTCCTCCACTCCGAGGTGATCCAGAGCCGCCAGTGGAACCGGGAGTCCGAGGAGGTGATCCAGCGCCAGCTCCGGTACGAGTTTCTGGATACCCTGCTTTCCATGGGCATCGGGTGGGCCATCAACAGCGCCATGATCCTCGTGGCGGCAGCGGCGTTCTTTTCGGCGGGGCACACCGTCACCGCCCTGGAGGAGGCCTCGGCCCTCCTCCAGCCCGTACTGGGCCCCGCCGCCGCCGGAGTCTTCGCCCTGGCGCTGCTCTTCGCGGGGCTCTCTTCCTCCCTCACGGCGGGCATGGCGGGGGGGAGCATCTTCGCCGGGATCTTCGGAGAGCCCTTCGACATGGGAGACCGACATAGCCGCATCGGGGTGGCCCTCACCCTGGGGGGAGCCCTCCTGGCCATCTTTTTCATCACCGACCCCTTTCAGGGCCTGGTGATCTCCCAGATGCTCCTGAGCATCCAGCTTCCCCTCACCATCCTGACCCAGATCTTTCTCACTGCGTCCCCCCGGGTGATGGGTCCCCACGCCAACTCCCTCGAGGAAAACATCGTCCTGGGGATCATCGCCGCCCTGGTGATTCTGCTGAACGGCATGCTCTTTCTCTCGTTTTTCGGCCTCTTTCCGGGGTAGGCCTGAAACGGGGCGATCCGCGCCGCCCTCCGTCTTAGGGTGCGACGGGCCAGAAGGTTTCCCCCGTGCGCCCGGATCGGGGCCGATCGGAGCCAGACCGCCGGCAAAAGCCCCGGGGATCGGCGGCGGCCCCGGCGGAACGGTCACCGGTAGATGTCGAAGTACTCCTCCCCCCAGTGCTTCCTTATGAACTCATCCCTTCCGGAAAAGGTCCGGTCCCTCTGATATTCCCCGGGGTTTTTCCGGTAAAAGTCCTGGTGGTACTCCTCGGCGTCGTAGAACGCGGGAGCCGGGAGCACCGGCGTCACCACGGGGGCGGAAAAGCGCCCCGAGGCGTCCAGCTCGCTCCGGGAGGCCAGGGCCTCTCGCCGCTGCTCTTCGGTGGTGTAAAAGATCGCCGTGCGGTAGGAGGGGCCCCGGTCGTGGAACTGACCGTCGGGGTCCGTGGGGTCCACCTGGCGCCAGAAGGCCTGCAGGAGCTTGCCGTAGGTGATCACCCCGGGGTCGTAACGCACCCGGATCACCTCGTAGTGCCCCGAGGTCTGTCCCTTCACGTCCTCGTAGGTGGGGTTTGCCACACTTCCCCCCATGTACCCCGAACGCACCTCTTCGATGCCCTCCAGCACATCAAAGGGAGACACCATGCACCAGAAGCACCCCCCCGCAAAATAGGCCGTCTGAAGCTCCTGGGTTCGTTTCGTATCTTCCATGGTCCAAACCTCCTTAGGTCTCCATGTGCGCCCCCCGGGGGGTGTTGCCCCCCCCTTCCGGTGGCCCCCCATGGAGGGGTGCCACAAAACTCCCCGATCCGCCCCGAACCGCCGGGGCTTTTATCCTTTAGCAGATCCCCGAGAGGACGGGGGCCCCCGGGCCGACGCGCCGCAGTCCCCCCCTTTTTGAGGGACCCCCCCCGAGGACTTTTTCGTCACAGCCATGGCCCCGGGATCGGCTCCCGGGGCCATGGCTGTGACAGAGGGGTCGTGGCGACGAAGCGCCCTACTCCAGGGCCGAGCCCCCCATCATGAGGGCGAAGACCTGAGCCTCGTTCACCATGTGCTCCACCAGGGTGTACTCGTCGGGTTGGTGGGCCACATCGGCCTCTTGCCCCCATACCACGGCGGGAATCCCCGCCGCTCGGAAAAAGGCCGCGCAGGTACCTCCTCCCACGCCCCCCACCGTGGGCTCCACCGCGAGCACCTCGCGCACCGCCCCTTCCAGGAGACGCACCACGGGGGCGTCTTTGGCCGAAGGGGCCGCCGCCTGGTTTTTCTGGGGATATTTTCGCGAGATGGAGACCCCCGAGAGGGCCTCGTGCTCCTTCTGCACCGCGTCCACCACCTTGAGGACCTCTTCCAGGGGGACGCCGGGGAGCACCCGACAGTCGAAACAGAAGACCTCCTTGCCCGGCACGGTGTTGATGTTGGCCACGTTTTGGGCTCGACGGGTGGGCTCGAAGGTGGACTCGGCGGGGTTGAAGAGATCGTTCGTCTCGGGAAAGGCCTCGTGCAAGGCGCGGTCCAGCGCCACGGAAAAGGCGTTGGCGGCCCGGCAGGCGTTGTTCCCGCTGGAGGGGCGGCTGGCGTGGACCTGGACGCCCTCCACGGTGAACTCCATCCACAGGATGGATTTTTCCGCCACCTGGATGAAATTACCCTCCTCGTTGCCCCCGTCGGGGACCACCAGCAGGTCATCGGGGGAAAAGAGCTTTTGGCCGATAAGGTACTGGATGCCGAAGGTGCTCCCCATCTCCTCGTCCGCCACGAAGGCCAAGCAGACCTCCCGCTCCGGCACCAGGTTCAGCCGACGGAGGGCTTCCAGGGCGTAAAGGCTCGCCACCAACTCCTCGCCGTTGTCGTTGCTACCCCGGCCGTAGACCCGCCCGTCTCGCACCACGGGTTCGAAGGGGTCCGAGTGCCACAGGGAGCGATCCCCCTCGGGCACCACGTCGGTGTGGGCGATGAACCAGATCCTTCCGGGATTTTTGCCGGGCACCCGCACCACCAAGTTGGGACGAATTCCCCGGGGAGCCCCGGAATCCGGGGCATCGTAGCGCTCCACCGCCGAGTATCCCAGGCGCCGCACCAGATCCTCCAGGTACGCCACCTTCTCTTCCTCTCCTTGCCCTCCCTCATGGGGGGAGACGGCGGGGCGCCGCACGAGCTCGCAGAGGGTATCCACCATTTCGCCTTGCAGGGCCTTCACCTGTTCCCGCAACTTCTGCCGCATCGTCCCATCCTCGCTTTCTCGCCCCGACCCCATGGGCCAGGGCCCTTTCCGGGGGTAGGGCCCCCGGGGCCACGCTAATCTTTCATGAAAATATCTCGACACCCCACCAGGTAATCCATGCCGGACCAGACCGTGAGCACCAGCGCCACCCCCATGGCGGCGAGCCCTCCGGGAATGCCCAGCATCACCATGCTGATGGCCACGATCTGGCTCACCGTCTTGGCCTTGCCCCCTCGGGAGGCGGCCACCACCACCCCTTCGGCGGCGGCCACCATCCTCAGCCCCGTGACCAAAAACTCCCGGGCCACGATGACCACCACGATCCAGGCCGGAAGGCGCTGAAGCTCCACCAGGGAAATGAGCGCCGCCGTGACGAGGATCTTGTCCGCCAAGGGGTCGATGAGCTTGCCCAGATTGGTCACCATGCCGTGCTTGCGAGCCAGGTAGCCATCGGCGGTGTCGGTGAGGGCCGCCAGGATGAATACCACCCCCGCCAGGAGGTCGCCATAGGTGGCGTCCACTCCGAAAGACCCCAGGGGCTTCACCGGGGCGGTGATCTTCAGGGTCAAAAAGACCATCACCAGGGGTGCGAGAAAGACCCGGGACAGACTGAGTAAGTTGGGCAGGTTCAACGCCCGCATGAACCGTTCCCCCCTCTTCGCCTTTTTTCTCCACGGCCAAGGCATCGCCGTCGCGCCACCGGGGAAGGCCCTCCGCTTTCCCCGTAGCCTAGGCTACCACAAAAGGGCGTCGATGACACCATGGGGAAGGGGAGAACCCCACGAAAAAGGCGTCCCTGGTCCCTTGGAACTCCCGAAGGGGAAGAACTTGGCTCCCCGCGCCAGAGGCTCCGGGGCTACCGGAGGACCTCTTTCATGGACGCGGCAAAGGTTTTCACCTCTCGAAGCATGGCGCCCCGGTTTCCCCGGTGATCGTGGATGCGGGAAACGAGGGCGCTCCCCACCACGAGGCCATCGGCGTGGGGCGCCAGGGCCCGGGCCCGCTCCGGGCCGTCGATACCGAAACCCAGGGCCAAAGGAACCCGGGTGTGACGCCGCACCCGCCCCAGATAGGTGGGGACGGTGTCGCGGATGCGGGCTCCCTCCCCCGTGACGCCCAGGAGGGAGACGCAGTAGATAAACCCCTCGGCCCCCTCCCCCACAGCGGCGAGGCGGCGGTCGGAGCTGTTGGGCGACACCATGCGCACCAGGATGATCCCCTTTTCGGAAAGGGCCCTCTCCAGGGGAGCGCCTTCGCCCCGGGGCAGGTCGGGCACCAGGACGCCGCTCACCCCCCCTTCCCGGGCATCCCGGGCGAAGCGATCGAAGCCATAGGCCGCCAAAGGGTTGACGTAGCTCATGATCACCCGGGGGGCTCGCAGGGCGCCTTTTACCGAGTGCAGCATCTCCAGGACGCCCCCCAGGGACGTCTTCCGGGCCAGGGCCCGGGTGCTCGCCTCTTGGATCACGGGGCCGTCGGCCACGGGGTCGGAAAAGGGCACCCCCACCTCGAGGACGTCCGCTCCGGCGTCATCCAGGGCGCAAAGCACGTCGGCGGTGGCTCCCAGATCGGGATCCCCGGCACAGATATAGGTGAGAAGCGCTTTGTTTTGGAAAGCCTGGGTAAAGGCCATGACGATTCCTCCTTGCTAGGATAGGTCGGCGCCCCGGCGGAGGCCCGGGCCTCCTCGGAAGGCGGCCACGGAGTACATGTCCTTGTCTCCCCTTCCCGAGAGGTTCACTAAGACCACGCTCCCCGGCGCCAATTCCGGGGCCAGGCGCCGCACAAAGGCCACGGCGTGGGCACTTTCGAGGGCCGGGATGATGCCCTCCAGGCGGGACAGCTCGTGGAACGCCGCCACGGCCTCGTCGTCGTCCACCGTGGCGTAGGTCACCCGCCCCGAGTCCCGAAAAAAGCTGTGCTCGGGGCCCACGCCGGGGTAATCGAGCCCCGCCGAGAGGGAATGGGCCTCCAGGATCTGCCCGTCGTCATCCTGCAGGACGTAGGAAAAGGCCCCGTGCAGATACCCCGGCTTGCCCCTGGTGAGGGTCGCCGCATGGCGCCCCGTGCCGAGGCCCTCCCCCGCCGCCTCGACCCCCACCAGGCGGACCCCTTCATCGGCAACGAAGGCCGAAAAAATCCCCAGGGCGTTGCTCCCGCCCCCCACGCACGCCACCACCGCGTCCGGAAGGCGCCCCAGATGATCGAGGATCTGGGCCCTCGCCTCATCGCCGATGACACGCTGAAAATCCCGCACCATCGTGGGGTAGGGGTGGGGCCCCGTGACGGAGCCCAGGGCAAAAAACGAGGTCTCCACGTTCGCCACCCAGTCCCGCATGGCCTCGTTCACCGCGTCCTTCAGGGTGCGACTCCCCGCGCGCACGGGGACCACTTCGGCCCCCAGGAGTGCCATGCGCTCCACGTTGGGGGCCTGGCGGCGCACATCCTCCTCCCCCATGTAGACCGTGCAGGCGATGCCGAAACGAGCCGCCGCCGTGGCCACGGCCACACCGTGCTGCCCCGCCCCTGTCTCGGCCACGATACGGCGTTTGCCCATCCTCGAAGCGAGGAGGACCTGCCCCAGGGCGTTATTGATCTTGTGGGCCCCCGTGTGGTTCAGATCCTCCCGCTTCAGGAAAACCCTCACCCCCCGCTGGGCCGACAGGCGGTGGGCCTCGTAGATCGGCGTGGGACGGCCGCTGAAGTCCCGCAGGAGATCCCCCAGGTCCCGCCGGAAGTCTCCGTCGTTCCCGTACCGGTCAAAGGCCCTTTCCAGCTCCTCCAAGGGACCCATAAGAGTTTCCGGCACAAACTGCCCCCCAAAGGATCCAAAGTATCCCCGACGCCCCGTCCCTCGATCACCCATGACCCCCACTCCCTTCTTCCTCGCTGGCGACCTCTGATCCCGCCCGGCGCGCCGCCTCCACCGCCCGGCGCACCAATCCTTCGTCCTTTTCCCCGGGGGATCGTTCCACCTGACTATTAAAATCCACCCCCCAGGGACGCACCGCTCGCACCGCCTCGGCGACGTTTTCCGGCCCCAACCCTCCCGCCAGAAGGAAGGGGCCCCGGGGGCGGCGGTGCAAGAGCCCCCAATCGAAGGGACGCCCCGTCCCTCCCCGGGCGCCCGGGTTTCCCGCGTCGAAGAGCGCCACGTCGGCGCCCTCGTAGCGGAGGGCGGCCTCCACGTCGGCGGCATCGCGGATTCCGAAGGCCTTGATGGTCCTCAGAGGGAAATCCCGGAGGAGCTCCGGGGGCTCATCCCCGGAAAATTGAACCCCGTCGAAGAGGCGCGACGCCACGAGCTCCCGGAGCTCCCCGTCGGTGGGGTTCACCACGACCCCTATCACCGTCGTGAAGGGGGGTAACCCCACCGTGAGCTGGCGCACCCGTTCCAAAGACACGCGCCGGGGGCTTTCGGCCAGGATAAATCCCAAGGCATCGACGCCCTGACGCACCGCCGCCGCCACATCGCCCTCCCGCGTCAGGCCACACATCTTGATGCGAAGGGGAAGGGGCATCATGCCGTCCTCGATGCGGGGCTCCCCCTTAGGGCCGCCACGAGGGCCTCCGGAGCCTCCGATCGCATCAGGGCCTCCCCCACGAGGATGGCATCGGCGCCGCACTCCCGCAGGAAATGGGCATCGGAGGCATTTTTTACCCCGCTTTCCGCCACCACCAGCCTGCGGGATCCGGGCTCCCGGCGATCCAGATGGGCCACGAGCCGTTCCGTCGTCCGCAAATCCACCTCAAAAGAGGTCAGATCCCGGTTGTTTATGCCCACCAGGAGCGCCTCGGTTTCCAACACCCTTTCGAGCTCGGCCTCGTCGTGCACTTCCACCAGGGCCTCCATCCCCAGCTCCTTCGCCTGGGAGATCATCCGGGGAAGGGCCTCCCCTTCGAGGGCCGCCGCGATGAGGAGCACCGCATCGGCCCCGAGGAAGAAACTCTCGAAGATCTGGAGGGGGTCGATGATGAAATCCTTACGCAACAGAGGCACCGAGGAGATCGGGGCCAGCCTCCGGAGCATTTCCCCATCGCCGCCGAAAAAGGGGCCGTCGGTGACCACCGACACCGCCGCCGCCCCGCCGGATTCGTAGCGGCGAAGCCAAGAGGCAGGATCTCCGTCGGCCCGGATCACGCCTCGGCTCGGCGAAGCGCGCTTGATCTCCGCGATGACCGCTAGTCCGGGGGAAGCGATGGCATCGGCCAGGGATCGGCGGGGGGCCCGCAGAGCGGCCACCTCCCCTCGTTTGCGCTCCAGGATGCGCTCCAGGATCATGCCGACACCCCCACCAGGGGGCAAAACGCCCGGGAACCCGGGGATGCCAGGGCCACCGCCCCACCGCCGCAGCAGGGATCCCCCAGGCGCCGCCGTTGGCGCTCCTCCTCCGAGAAGTCCGACAACCTCCTCAGGACCTCGGCGGCGCGCCCCGAGTCGATGCTCCCCTGGGCCCGGACGGCGGCCTCCTTCCAGCTCCTTTCGACCCCGGCCGCCACCAAGGCGGCGGCGGCGTTAAACACCACGGCGTCCCTCTGGGGCCCCGGTCGGCCGGCGAGGACCCCCCGCAAAACCCCGGCGTTCTCCCGGGCCTCGCCCCCCCGGAGCGCCTCGAGGGGAGACCTGGAGAGCCCGACGTCCTCGGGAGACACCCTCTCCTCGGTGATTCTTCCGTGGCGAAGCACCGCCACGACGTTGGGTCCCGAGAGGGAGAGCTCGTCCACCCCCCCGTGGCCGTGCACCACCACGGCCCCCTGGACCCCCAGGGCCGAAAGGGCCTCGGCCATGGGGCGCACCAAGGGAGCGCCGAAGACCCCCACCAGCTGGTGCGTGGCCCCAGCGGGGTTCGCCAGGGGACCCAGGACGTTGAAGATGGTCCGCACCCCGAGGGACCGGCGGACCCCCGCCACCTGCCTCATGGTGCCGTGGAAGTGTGGGGCAAAGAGAAACGCCATGCCGGAGGTCGCCAGGCTGCTTCGCACCTCCTCCGGCGACCCGGGAAAGGTCACCCCGAGCTCTTCTAGCACGTCGGCGCTACCACATCGGCTGGAAACGGATCGATTGCCGTGTTTGGCCACCGGGATCCCCGCCCCCGCCACCACGAAGGACGCGGCGGTGGAGATGTTGAACGTACCCGATCCATCCCCCCCCGTGCCGCAGAGATCCAGCAGGGGAGAACGCTCCGTCTCCACCCGGAGGGCCCGATGGCGCAAGGCCCGAGCCGCCGCGACGATCTCTTCCACCGACTCCCCCTTACACCTCAATCCCATGAGCAACCCCGCCACCTGGGCCTCCGGCGCCCCCCCTTCGAGGACGACCCCCATGGCGGCCTCCATTTCCTCCCCGTCCAGGTCCTTTCCCGCCGTCACTTTCTCCAAAAAGGCTTTCAGCATGCTCGTCTCATCCTTTCTCTTCTCGACCTATCGGATACTTAAATACCGCAGAAGTTCCTGATGATGCCCCGGCCCTCGGGGGTCAAGACCGACTCGGGGTGGAACTGGACCCCGAAGACCGGAAGGTGGCGGTGGGCCAGGGCCATGACCTCTCCCTCTTCCGTTTGCGCCGTGACCTCCAGCTCCGGAGGAAAGGCATCGCCTTTCACCACCAAAGAGTGGTACCTTCCGGCCCGGAAGGGGCTCGGCATCCCCCGAAAGAGGCGCTCTCCGCCGTGGTGTACCAAAGAACTCTTGCCGTGACGCGGAGCCCGGGCCCGTCCCACCGTGCCGCCG
>CALMLW010000277.1 GCA_937868015.1 uncultured Synergistaceae bacterium
CGCAGTCCCAGGTGCCGTACCGGCGGATCTCCGGATGGCGTATCGTCTTCCACAGGCCCCAAGTCAGGACGACCACCGCCGCCGCCCCCAGAAAGATCGCCCCCAGGGGCCAAGCCGACGAAAGCTCTCCCCTCATGGGGGCCCAGAGGAAGGCCACGCCCCCCGCCAGAGGGCTGGGCCAAGGGGTGGTCAGGGCCGGGGCGAGCCCTCGGCGGACCAGGGCGAGAAAGGGACCAGGAAAAAGCCCTCCCAGCAGGCACAGCCCCCCTAAAAAGGCCTGGGCTCCCCACATGGAGGGAGGCACCTCCTGGGCCTCCGCTGCGGGGCGCGTGCGGGGGGTCCCCAAAAAGGCCACCCCGAGAAACTTGACCACGGCTCCGGCCGCCAGGGCTCCCGCCAGACAGACCGTCGCCGCCCCCAACAGGGCGGGAATGCCCAGCGCGGCCCCTCCTCGCATCACCAGAATGGCCAGTGATTGAAGCCCCAACCACTCTCCGATGAAGCCATTCATGGGGACGATGGAGGCCAGGGCCAATCCTCCCAAGAGCATGAGGGCCCCCGTGCGGGGCATGGTCTTCATGAGCCCCCCCAGGTCGTCCATGTGCTTGGTGTGGGTGGCCTGGTGCACCGACCCCGCCCCCAGGAAGAGCATTCCCTTGAAAAGGGCGTGATTCAGCGTGTGAAGCAGGGCCGCTCCCAGTCCCAGGGCCCCCGCCCCGGGATGGCCCGTGGCGATGGCCACGGCTCCGGTGCCGAGAAAAAGGGTGATGATCCCCATATTTTCGATACTGCTGTAGGCCAACATGCGTTTGATGTTCCGATCGGTGTAGGCATAGGCCACCCCGGTGAGGGCGGAAAGCCCCCCCAGTCCCATGAGGACGGCCCCCTCCCCCAGCCCCACGGGACCCAGGAGGTCGAAGAAGAAGCGCACCATGCCGTAGACCGCCGTCTTGATCATGACCCCCGACATGAGGGCCGACACCGAGCTGGGGGCTGCGGGATGGGCGTAGGGAAGCCACACGTGGAGCGGCGCCACCCCCCCCTTGGTGGCGAAACCCACCAGGAAAAGGGCGAAAAAGCCCCAGCGCAGGGGGCCCGTCAAGGGGGTGGCCAGGGGCGTCATGCCCTGCCCCCCCGAAAGGGCCATGAGCCCCAGGAGTCCCACCAGGAGAAAGGCCGACCCCAGGTGGGTCATGACGAGGTAGAACATCCCTGCCTGGGGAGTGCCCCTTTCCTCCGGCTCAAAAACCACCAGGAAGAAAGAGAGCAAAGACATGGCTTCCCAGAGGAGGAAAAAGAGGGTGTAAGAGTGGGCCACGAAGACCCCCGCCATGGCCATCACAAAGGTCCCCGTGAGGAAGTGGAGCACCCCCAGGGGTCTTCGCCCCGCGTAATGGGCCGCGTATCCCTGGATGTAGATCGACACCGCCAAATTGACCACCGAAAGGAGGAGCAGGAAAAACGCCGCCAGGGCATCGAGACAAATATCCGCCGTCAGGAAAGGGAGCGCCGTGTCGATGGTCCATCGCAGGCCCCCCCCCGATCCCCCCAGGACGATGAGGGAGGCTCCGATCCCCGCCAGGGATCCCAGGGCGCCGAAGGCCGATGCCCAGAGGGTGCTGGCCCGGGGCCACTGGCCTAAAAGAAGGGCCCCCAAGGGGGCGGTGGCAAGAAAGATCCACATCCACTGAAACCACAGGTCTCCATGGCTCATCGACATGGGGAAATCCTCCTTTTCGTGCTTCTTCGTGCAGGTAATTCGGGAGGAGGGTTGGGCCCCTCCGGCGCAGGGGAAAACCCCATCCTGACGCCCCGGAGTCGAGGGCACCGGGGCCCCCTCGGTCCCCATCGCCCGGGCCACAGGGAGGCCCGAGGAAGCGAAAGCCCCCGGGACCGCCTGACCCCCCGGGGCCCCTGCCCCGGAAACGACACGCCCCCCCGGGAGGGCGTCTGGTTCAGCTTCGCCAAAAGCCAGGAAGGAGCCCCCTTGACGAGCCAAAGTCGCCCCGGTCCTTCCGGCCACCTAAAGATACCACGAGGATCGAAGGGTGTCCTCCCCGGGGGGAGATATGTTTATGGGTCTTAAGTCCTATTTGTCTGGAAGCTCCGAAAAAAGGAGCATCGAGGGGAAAAGTTTTGGGTGGCATCGGTGACGAAAAGAAGGCATCTCGACGATGGCGTGGAGGGTGGCCGAAGCCGTTTTCGCCCCCTCCCCGGTCGAGTTCGGCCAAGGAGGGGGCGAAAAACGACCGGGGAGGGAAGATCTCTGGGGCCCCGGAGACCGGACCTCGGGAGGAAAGGGATTACGGCGAGGTCCATGAGCTTTGCACGAAGCCCCACTAGAGCCCTTCGAGGCGCGCCCAGGCCGAGAGCGCGACCCCCCAGGCCCTTCCCGCCATCATGGCAGTGGCCAAAACTCCCATAAATACCGCCCCTGTGAACAAGCGTCTCATGCCGTCCTCCTCTCTCACTCGGGGGGAGGGCCGGGCAAAAGGGAGCGCGGCCCCTTCCCGTGGACAGACGCCACAAAGAAAAGGCCGCGCAGACGCTCGCGCTTTTCCCTGCGGCAACCCGGCTGTCATGGCCCTTCGGCTTTAGACCCGTGGCTTTGCGTCGCCGCCTTTCGGTCGGCTTTGCCCTTGGCGCAGGGGGGCGATCCATACCACCCCACCTTGTCGAAGTATAGATAAAAAAAGTTCCTTGTCAAGGGGTCTTTCTTTGCTATGGTTTCTCTTTGACGCGATCAAGTTTAGGCGAAAAAATGCCCGTCGAAGTTCTCTTTATTATCCGCTCAAGGCCGAAGCGTCATCGCGAAAGTCCGGAGAAAGGCGGCCCGGGTCAAAGGCGCCCCCCGGGCTCTCGCATGGTGGCGCGGGGGCGCCGTAAGGCGTTTTGGAACGACCGGGGCCCCCGGGGCGCAAGACGGGAGAAGGGATGATCATCGGTTTTTTGGTGAACGACGGACAGTTCCCCCACTGCCGAAAGGGGGGGCGAAGGGATTCTTCCCCTTGACGAAGGGCCTCAGGGGGGGTACTCTAAATGAGAATCGATATCATAAGGAGGCGCGGGTCATGATCGTGGCGTTTGCATCTTCGGGAAGGACTTTGGAGGCCGCTCCGGCGGACCGCTTTGCCCGGGCTCCCTTTTTCCTGCTGGTGGAAAAGGGGACCTTGAAGGAAGTGGTGGAAAACGAGGAGGCCGAAGGGGCCTCCGGCGTGGGGGGCAAGGTGGTGCAGATGCTCCTCCAAAAAGGCGTGGGAGCGGTGGTGGCCCCCAAGTACGGTCCCAAGGCGGGGGACGCCCTGAAGGCGGCGGGCATGGCGTCGTGGTCGGGAACGGGAGCCACGGTGCGGGAGCTGGCGGAAGCCTTCAAAGCGGGGAGCCTATCCCCGGCGGTGGAAGGGAGCCCCCATCATGCCTGAGCTCTCCCCGAAGGGGGGCCCGGCCCCCTCTTACCCGTCATCTTCCTGCCCCTCTTGCCCCTCGGCCCCGTCTTGTCCCTCCGGTGAATCCCCCATTCAGGAGGAGGACGCCCTTCCCCCGCGTACCAAACCCCGGGGGGTGCGCTTTGCCGTGGCGGTGGGGAGCGGCAAGGGAGGCGTGGGAAAAAGCACCGTCACCGCCCTGCTGGGGGTGGGTTTGTCTCGCCGGGGCAAGCGGGTGGGGATCCTAGACGCCGATCTCACGGGCCCTTCCATTCCCCGACTTCTGAACCTCACCGATCCAGCCATGTCCTTCGGCGACGGCATCCTTCCGGCCCGTTCCTCCCGGTGGGGCATCTCGGCGATCTCCATCAATCTGCTGCTGGAGGATCCCGAAAATCCCGTGATCTGGCGGGGCCCCCTGCTGGGGGGCGTGGTACGCCAATTCTGGAACGACGTCTCCTGGGGCGAGCTCGACGTGCTTTTGGTGGACCTTCCCCCCGGCACTTCCGATGCTCCCCTCACCCTGCTTCAGACCGCCGATCTCGATGGCTTCCTCGGGGTGACCACTCCCCAGGGCCTGGCGGGCATGGTGGTGGAAAAATCCCTCCGCATGGTGGATCGGCTGGGAGTGCCCATCCTGGGGCTGGTGGAAAATTGGAGCTCCCTCGAGTGCCCCTTCTGTGGCGAGAGGACCAGACCCTTTGGGGGCCAGGCGGTGGACGTCTTGGGGGATCGATGGGGAGTCAAGGAGCGAATTCGCCTTCCCTTGGATCCGGAGCTCATGGTCCGAGGGGATCGGGGCGATCTGGAAGACTACGACAATCCCGCCGTGATGGAGCCCCTCCTGGAGGGGTTTTTCCGGGCCCTTCCCGGCGTGTAGGACGAAGGGAGAAGGGGCCCCCGATGGGGGCCCCGGTGATTCTATCCCGCACGGGAAGGCGGGGGTATTCGCCCGGAGCCGCTCTGCGAGGCGACGGGTTTTTTTGCTCCCCGGAGGAGGTCCACCCTTTGGCGTGGCACCCCCGCCGGGTTTTTTTTTGCCCCCGGATTGGGTTCATCGAACCCGATGCTCGATGAGGGGTAAAGACAAAGGGCTAAGGTGAACAAAAATCCCCCGAGAGGTCTTGACAGAAAGCCGGGGAACGCCTTAGTATGGGGCATCGGGGCTATATCCTATATCCTATAGAATATATGGACGATGGCCCGGAGGAGGGTGCGCCATGCAAGTGCCGACGCTGACGGAATTGGCCTTGAAAAAGCTGGAAAACCTCATCCTCGAGGGGACCCTCTGCCCGGGAGATCGCATTAACTTGGAGGAGCTTTCCCGGACCTTCACCATGAGCCCCACGCCCTTTCGAGAGGCGTTGAACCGCCTCGAGCGCGAGCGTCTGGTGACCTACCGCCCTCGGGCGGGGTGGACGGTGGCCCAGGTTTCCCGGGAAGAGTTTTTTCAGAGCTACGAGATGCAGGAACTCTTGGAAACGACCATGACCGTGCGGGCCATGGAAAAGTTGGACGGAGACGATTTGGACCGTCTGGCGGAATGGAACCGGGAGATGCGCCTCCGCCACGGGCGGTGGGACGGGCTGGGAGTCATCGAAGCAAACCTGGCGTTTCACAAAGTCATCTACGACCGCTACCCCAACGCCATCATGCGGCGCACCCTGGAACAAGTTTGGAAGGCTACCCATCTGGAGCGCCGTTGGGTGATGATCCAGGATACGGTGGAGTGTGTGCCGCGCCTGATGGATGAACATGACGACCTGATAAAGGCCCTCTCCCAGAGGGACGAGGCGGCGGTGAGGGGTGTGATGGCTCGGCACTTTCGCACGGGGGAAGAGTCCTTCAAGGTCTATTTCGACAGACTCGGCATGGAGACCGAAGAAGGAGAGGAGGAAAGAGAGGGGCGCCTCTGACAAAAGCCCTTCGGCGCGGGGGACTGGGCCGAACCGATCCCCCGGGTTTTGGCACGACGAAAGGCGCTCCGGGATGGGATAAAAGTCCTGGCAGCGGCCGAAAAGAGGATCCTCAAGGAGCCGGTCATGGCCTTCGACGCGCCTTGAGGGGCGGACGGGCCCTGGGGGAGATCTCCGGGGAGGGAAAAGGCGGCGGTTTTCAGAACGAAGGGGGCGAAGCTCGGTGATACGGAAGGGAAAGATTTTCGTGTGGGTTTTGGCGTTGGGGTTGGCGTTCGGGTTGGCGTTCGGGGGGGCGGGGGAGGCCCGGGACTCGCTCACGGTGGCCCACCTCTGTGACGCCAAGACTCTGGACCCCATCGGGACGAACGACGTGGTTTCTTCGGGGATCGATTTGCACATCTACGACACCCTGCTCACCCTGGGAACCCAAGGAGAGCTGGTGCCCCAGCTGGCGGAAAGCTACGAGGTCATCGATCCCACCACCTACAAGTTCTCCCTGCGGCACGGGGTGACTTTTCATAACGGCGAGCCCTTCACGGCGAAAGACGTCAAGTACACCTTCGAGCGCGCCAAGACCCCCCTGGGGGCCTCCATCCGGCAGTACGTGGACGACATCGACTCCGTCGAAGTGGTGGATGATTTCACCGTGATTTTCCGGCTGAAACGCCCCTTCGCGCCTTTTTTGTGCACCCTCACCTGCGCTGCGGGGAGCATCGTGAACCAGAAGGCCGTGGAGGCCGCCGGGGACAACTACGGCATGAACCCCGTGGGAACGGGGCCCTTTGTGCTGAAAAGTTGGGCCCGGGGGGACAAGATCGTCCTGGAGCGCTACGACGGATATTGGGGGACAAAACCCGCCTACAAGACCCTGGTGGTACGCTCCGTTCCCGAGGCGGTGAACCGGACCATCGAGCTCGAAAGCGGTGCGGCGGACATCGCCTATTACGTTTCTCCCAGCGACATCAAGCGAGTGGAGGAAAATCCCAAGCTTTCCCTGCTCCGGACCATGGATAACACCACCACCTACATGGGGTTCAACTGCGCCAAGGCCCCCTTCGACAACCCCAAGGTTCGGATCGCTGTGAGCATGGCCCTCGATACCATCGGCATCCAGAGAGCCGCCTGGCGCGGCGTGGGGAAAGCCCCCATCGGACCGGTGGCTCCGGGGGTGCGCTACTCCTCCAAAAACTTTGTCCCCCACGTTCAGGACGTGGAGGGGGCCAAAAAGATCTTGGCGGAAGAGGGCGTGGCGCTGCCGATGACGGCGGAGATTTGGACCAACGACCGCAAGGAGCGCGTGGACATGGCCACCATCATTCAGAGCCAGCTGGAAGAAATTGGCATCCACGTGGAGATAAAGGTGCTGGAATGGGGGTCTTACCTGGAAAATCTGAAACGGGGCACCCATGACATGTTTTTGCTGGGTTGGCCGGCGGCGGCCCCCGATCCGGATTTCGCCCTGACGGGGGTGTTTCACTCCTCCATGGCGGGGGCCACCAACTTCGCGTTCTTCAAGGACGCCGAGGTGGATCGAAGGCTCGACGAAGGAAGGGGCATGGAAGACGGGCCCGATCGAGAGGCCGTCTACGAGGCGGTTCAACAGCGGATCGATGCCCTCTGCCCCTGGGTCTACCTCCATAACGACGAACAGATCGTGGGCACTCGGAAGGACGTGCACGGCCTGGTCCTGAGCTCTCGGGGATACCATCTCCTGACTCCGGTGACTTTCGAATAGGCCTTATGCGGTGGCGGAGGATGCTTCAAAAGGCCTTGATATGGGCCTTCGGCGGTCTTTCCGGCCTTGGTGGAGAGAGGGGATGAATAGATCATGATGGAGCGCCTTCGGGGGGCGGCGGCGGAGATCGCCGCAGAGATGACGGCGTGGCGTCGGGAGTTTCACGCCCATCCCGAGCTCTCGTTTGAGGAAGTGGGGACCACCCGTCGGGTGGCGGAGCTCCTGAGGTCCTTTGGGTACGACAACCTGAAGGTGGGGCTGGGGGGAGTTCCCACGGGGGTGGTGGCCGACCTGGGGGTTGGAAGGGCGGGGTGGGGCGTGGCCCTGCGGGCGGACCTGGACGCCCTCCCCATGGAAGAGACCGCCGATCGCCCTTACCGGTCCCAAAAGCCCGGAGTGATGCATTCTTGCGGCCACGACGCCCACACCGCCATGCTGTTGGGGGCTGCCAAGATCCTTAAATGCCTGGAACCGGAGATCCCGGGACGGGTGCGTTTCATATTTCAACCCTCCGAAGAATCCCCTCACCGTAGCGGGGCCCGGGCCATGATCGCCGAGGGTGCCCTGGAGGGGATGGACGCCATCGCGGGGATCCATGTCTGGTCGGGCCTCCCTTCGGGGGTATTGGGTTATCGTCCCGGTGCCGCCATGGCTTCTTCCGATGAGTGGGAGTGCGTCATCACGGGGCGAGGAGGACACGGCGCCATGCCCCACGAGGCCGTAGACCCCGTGGTGGCGGCCTCGGCCCTGGTGGGCATGCTCCAGACGGTGGTGAGCCGCCGGATTTCTCCCCTGGAGACCGCCGTGGTCACGGTGGGGAAGATCGAGGCGGGCACCACCTACAACATCATCCCCGAAAAGGCCTTTTTGCAGGGCACCGTGCGCACCTTCAACCCGGAGGTCCGGCGCCGCATGCCGGAGATCATGGGACGCATCGTCCAGGGGGTGGCGGGGGCTTCGGATTGCACGGCGGAGCTCACCTACAGAGAGACCCTCCCCTCCACCGTCAACGATCCCGTCTTCACCGATCTGGCGAGGCGGGTGGGAGAGGAGCTCTTGGGATCGGATCGGGTGCGCCTGGTGGAGCCCACCATGGGGGCGGAGGACATGAGCCTCTACCTGGAGCGCCTTCCGGGGGCCTTTCTCTTCCTGGGGGTGGGAAATGAAGCCAAGGGTACCACCTTTCCCCAGCACCACCCGGCCTACGACATCGACGAGGCCGTACTCCCCTTGGGATGCGCCTTTCTGTCGAGCCTGGCGTGGCGCTTTCTTGCCGGAACCTAGGGGTTGCCCTAGGGGAAGGGTTTTTGCAAAAGAGACCTGGAAAGGGGGTATGGCGAGGCCGGAGGGGATGGGGGCAGGGCGGCACCGGAGGCGGCGCGAGGCGGGCTCTCCCGACGTCGCCAGCGGAGGGGTTTTAGGAAAGAGGGCTCTTGGGGTCAGGGGCTAGACGCTAGATTTCCCCATGATCCCTGGGGTGGGTGGCGCGGGGCGGGCGCTTCGGATGGAGGCATGGGCCTCCGTCGCCAAGGGCGTAAAGGACCGGAGCGGCGCCAGGGAAGCTACTTGTCGATAGCGATAGAAAGAGGGGATAGGCATGCAAAGGTTTGGAAAGGCGTTGGTTTGGGCGTTGTGTCTGTCGATGGTGCTGGCGGTGGGGGCTTTTGCGGAGGCCAAAGACACGCTGGTGGTGGCTAATATCTACGATGCCAAGACCTTGGACCCCGTTGCCACCAACGACGTGGCATCCTCGGGGATCTGCCTGCACATCTACGACAACCTGCTCACCCTAGGCCCCGATGGTGTGCCGGTGCCCCAACTGGCGGAGAAGTACGAAATCATTGACGCCACCACCTACAAGTTCTATCTGCGCCAGGGCGTGACGTTCCACAACGGCGAGCCCTTCACCGCAGCGGATGTGAAGTACACCTTCGAGCGCGCCAA
>CALMLW010000278.1 GCA_937868015.1 uncultured Synergistaceae bacterium
CTCGTACACGAGGCGTTGCGCCAGGAAAGCCTCACCCAGGTCTTCGCCCGGGCGGCCATCGGCCACGTGCGCTACTCCACCGCCGGAGGATCGGGGCTGACCAACGCCCAGCCCCTGGCGGCCTCGTATGCCCGGGGACCTGTGGCGGTGGCCCATAACGGCAACTTGACCAACGCCGACGGTATACGCCAGTTCCTCGAAGGGCGAGGAGCCATCTTTCAGTCCACCACGGACACAGAAGTCATCCTCCATCTCATGGCCCACCAGGCCCACAAGCCCCCCCTGGACGCCCTGGTATCCGCCCTGCTTCGCCTCAGAGGAGCCTACAGCCTGGCGGTGCTTCTGGGAAACCGCTTGGTGGCCGCTCGAGACCCTTGGGGTTTCCGCCCCCTGGCGCTGGGGCGACGGGGGGACGTATGGTACATCGCCTCGGAAAGCTGCGCCCTGAGACTCGTGGGGGCGGAAGTGGTCCGGGACGTGGCCCCGGGAGAGCTTGTCATTCTGGACGAAGATGGCATGAGATCCATTGCCCTTCCCTATAAGCCCCGGCGGCGTTACGCCTGCGCCTTCGAGTACGTCTACTTTGGCCGACCGGACAGCGTCATCGACGGCGTGGGGGTCTATGCCGCCCGGAAGGAGATGGGTCATCGCCTGGCAAAAGTCTTCCCCGTGACGGCGGATTTCGTGACCGAAATGCCCGACAGCGGCACCACCGCCGCCATGGGCTACGCCGAAAGCGCCGCCATCGGTTACGAGAAGGCCATTGTGAGAAATCGGTACGTAGGGAGGACGTTCATCCAACCCACCCAGCGGGTGCGAGACCTGGGGGTTCGCATCAAACTGAGTCCCATGGGAGAGCTCCTTCGAGATCGAGATGTCGTCGTGGTAGACGACTCCCTGGTGCGGGGTACCACGGCGGCCCGCATGATCGCCATGATCCGCGAGAGCGGGCCTAGGAGCGTCCACCTCCGCATCGCTTCTCCCCCGGTGCGCTTTCCCTGCTATTATGGCATCGATACTCCCACCAGCGAAGAGCTGGCGGCGGCCCGCATGGACCTGGAACAGCTTGGCCAACAGGTGGGAGCTGACTCCCTAGCGTACCTCTCCATCGAGGACATGAAGAAGGCCATCGGCCTCCCGGGGGATCAGATCTGCACCGCCTGTTTCAACGGCGAGTACATGGAGGAGGAGAACCATGGGCTGGAGCTATGAACGCGCCGGAGTGAGCATCGACCGAGGCAACGCCTGGGTGGACGTCATCAAGGGTCTGATGAAAAACCACCCCACCGATCCCCGGGTCGTGGGAGGGCTGGGAGGGTTTTCCGGCCTCTTCCGCCTGGAGGGAGATCTCCTGCTCGCCGCATGTTGCGACGGCGTGGGAACGAAGATGGAGCTGGGGCGCGAGGCGGGGCGCCTTGAAGGCCTGGGACAAGACCTCGTGGCCATGAACGTAAACGACCTAGTGACCTGCGGCGCCCGGCCTCTCTTTTTCCTGGACTATCTCGCCTGCGGCGCCCTGGACGCCCACCGCTACCAAAACATACTGAAGGGCGTCATCGATGCCTGTGCCGCCTGTGGGTGTGTCGTCCTCGGAGGAGAAACGGCGGAGATGCCGGGGGTATACCCCCACGAAGGCTTCGACCTGGCGGGCTTTGCCGTGGGCATGGTACGAGAAAAAGACCTCATTGACGGAAGCTTGGTACGTCCCGGAGACCGGATCGTGGGGCTGACTAGCTCAGGCGTCCACAGCAACGGGTACTCTCTGGTGCGGCGCGCCCTACGGGAAGCCCGGATGGATCTAGAGACGGTGCTCCCCGAACTGGATGCCCCCCTGGAGGAGGTCTTGCTCCGCCCCACCAGGCTCTACGTCTCCTCGGCGCTCCAAGCCTGTGCCACGGGAAAGGTCAAGGGCATGGCCCACATCACCGGAGGGGGGCTAGAGGAAAATATCCAGCGGATCTTGGGAGGATATCGCCCCGCGCTGAATTTCGGCTCCTGGCACAGGCCCCCCATCTTTGACGTGCTACAGCGAGCGGGAGACATCACCGAAGACGAGATGAGACGCGTCTTTAACCTGGGGATAGGTTTCGTCTTTGTCGTGGCCCCGGAGGACATCAGGGGCGTCACCGCCATGCTCCAGGATCTGGGAGAGAGCCCGGTGGTAATTGGGGACGTGATCTCATGACGCCCCGCATGGCGATCCTCATCTCTGGCCGGGGGTCCAACATGGAGGCCCTGGCTCGGAGGTGCATCGCCGGAGACCTCGCGGCGGACATCGCCTTTGTGGGATCGGACCGGGA
>CALMLW010000279.1 GCA_937868015.1 uncultured Synergistaceae bacterium
CCGGAGGCCCGAGTCCTCCGCCGGTCCCATATCCATTGATGGGACAAAATTTCCGTTCTCCTCTTTGCGTGTATAATACGAGGGATGGGGTCGCCGCTTTATCGATGGCGGCCGGGCCTTTCTCGGCAGAGCCCTTTCTTCCGAGCGGGGGGCGCCCTGCCAGGGCCAAAGGCTCCTGGGGACCGTATCGATCCTTGTGTTTGGGGTGAACTTCTTGGAAATATCGCGAATCCGAAACTTTTGCATCATCGCCCACGTGGACCACGGCAAGTCCACGCTGGCGGACCGCCTGCTGGAAAAGACCGGCACGGTGGACTCCCGGGCCATGAGGGAGCAGTACCTGGACCTTTTGGAACTGGAGAGGGAGCGAGGCATCACCATCAAATTGGTGCCGGTGCGCATGCGTTACACCGCCCAAGACGGCGAGGAGTATTTTCTCAACCTCATCGACACTCCGGGACACGTGGACTTCGGGTACGAGGTTTCCCGTTCCCTCGCCGCCTGCGAGGGGGCCCTCCTGCTGGTGGACGCCACCCAGGGCGTAGAGGCCCAGACGGTGGCCAACGCCTACCTGGCGGTGGACCAAAACCTGGAAATCGTGCCAGCGGTAAATAAGATCGACCTTCCCTCGGCCCAGCCCGAACGCGCCCTCAAGGAACTGGAGGACGTGGTCGGAGTCGATACATCCTCGGCCCTCCTCGTGAGCGCCAAGGATGGCACAGGGGTGTCTGCCCTCCTGGAAGCCCTGGTGGCCCGGATCCCCCCTCCCCAGGGAGATCCCGACGCCCCCCTTCAAGCCCTGATCTTCGACTCCGTCTACGATAACTATCGGGGGGTAATTTGTTACGTTCGCGTAGTTAATGGATCCCTGCGATCCGGCCAGCAGATCCTATTCATGGCGACCCAGTGTGGCGACCAGGTGGAAGAGGTGGGGACCTTTTCTCCGGGAATGATCCCTTGCGCCGAACTGGGACCAGGGGAAGTAGGTTACCTCATCACGAACATAAAGACCCTCGAAGAGGCCCATGTGGGGGACACGGTCACCGATGCCCGGGGCTCCGCCGCTTGTCCCCTCCCGGGGTACAAGCGCGTCAAGCCGGTGGTCTTTTGTGGCTTTTACCCCGTGGAACGCGAGGATTATCCCCAGCTGCGAGACGCCTTGGAAAAGCTCCAGCTCAACGACTCGGCCATTGAATTCATTCCGGAAACGTCCACGGCGCTAGGCTTCGGCTTCCGATGCGGCTTTTTAGGACTCCTCCACATGGACATCGCCCAGGAGCGTCTGCACCGGGAGTTTAACGTCGACCTGGTGGCCACCACCCCCAACGTGGAATATCAAATCGTACTGCCGGGGGGAACGGTTCTGGAAGCCCACCGCCCTTCCGATTTTCCCGGCGAGGGAATGATCGAGGAGATCCGCGAGCCCTACATAAAGATCACCGCGTTCCTTCCCACGGAGTTCGTGGGCAAGGTCATGCAGCTTTGTCAGGACCGCCGGGGGATTTTTGTGGGCATGGACTACCTGACTCCGGAGCGGGTGCGTCTCCTCTACGACCTGCCCTTGGCGGAGTTTATCCTGGATTTTCACGATAAGCTTAAATCCGTCTCCCGGGGCTTTGCCTCCCTGGACTACGAGCACATCGGATTCCGCCCGGGTAACCTAGTAAAAGTCGACGTGCTCATCGGCGGCGATCCCGTGGATGCCTTTTCCTTCATCTGCCACGCCGACGCGGCCTACTATCGGGGGCAGGCGGTGACCAGAAAGCTCAAGGAGCTGATCCCCAGGCAGCTCTTCGAAGTGCCCCTGCAGGCCAGCATCGGTAAAAAGGTCATCGTACGCCAAAACATAAAACCCCTCCGGAAGGACGTGCTGGCCAAGTGCTACGGAGGAGACATCACCCGCAAGAGAAAACTCCTGGAAAAACAAAAAGAAGGGAAGCGCAAGATGAAGCTCATCGGCCGCGTTTCCGTACCCCAGGAGGCCTTTTTGGCCTTTCTCAAGGTGGGGGAGGATGAGGAGGAGTAGGGGAAAGACCTCAGGCAGATCCTCCTTTCCCTTGGACCTCGCGGGGGGCGAAGGGGCTCTGGGGGATCTCTCGCATCGGGTCTCGGAAGAGGGCGCCCTCGGGGGACTCTGGTCTTTGTACGTCCACGTGCCCTTCTGCCTTCGAAAGTGCCCCTACTGTGCCTTTCCCAGCGCTCCCATGGCTGATGCCCAAGAGGGAGAGCGCTATCTGGCCTTGCTGGAGCAGGAGATCTCCTTCTGGCACCGCCGATGGAGGAGGCTCCCCACGCTGGATACGATCTACGTCGGAGGAGGAACCCCCACGGTCCTGTCCCCGACTCTGTGGGCTCGGTTAACAGCGCTTTTAGACGGCCTTTTCCCCCGGATTCCCGGGGCGGAAGTCACCGTAGAGGCTAATCCGGGGACCTTGGAGAGGGAGCACTTGGAGCTCTGGCGGCGCTGGGGGGTCACCCGGGTGAGCGTGGGGGTCCAAAGTTTAGACGACGAAGCCCTCGCGACCCTGGGACGGGTTCATTCCTCGGATCAGGCCCGAGAAGCCTTGGCTCTTTGCGTCAAAGAGGGCTTCGCCACGAGCGCCGATTTGATGTTTGGGCTGCCCCACCAGACCATGACCCAGTGGCATCGCCACCTGAAAGCCGTGGTGGAGCTCGGCGTGAAGCACCTGTCGGTCTATCAGTTGACCCTGGAGCC
>CALMLW010000280.1 GCA_937868015.1 uncultured Synergistaceae bacterium
TATCAAACTGGGCATACTTCGTGTTCTCATAGCTGCCGTCCTTCGTTTTCCATTCCATGAAACGGTCTTCGTCTGCCGTGATGCTTCCGGCTTTGGAGATGGCGAGGTCGCTCATCACGAGAAATGCGTTATAGATGAACAACGACGGGATCTCGTGCATATAGTTTCGCAACTGCAGGAACGCCTCGGAAGCGTCTGTTTCTTCGCGGCTCGGCGACTTCAACTCGAAGATGACCACAGGCAGACCATTCAGGAACACGATAATGTCCGGGCGCTTTTCGCTGTTCTCTATCATCGTCCACTGGTTGGCGACGGTGAAGGTATTGCGGTCGACGTTCTCGTAGTCCACCAGGTAGACCAGAGCAGCCCGTTGTTCCCCCTTGTCGTAGTAATTGACGGACACGCCGTTTTGGAGGTATTCCATGAACTGGACGTTCTTCTGCAGAAACGTGCCGCCCTCAAAATTGCGTAGCTTATAGACCGCCTCGGTAAGGGCGGCTTCCGGCAATTTGGGGTTGACGTGACGCAGGGCGAGCCGCAGCTCGTCCGCATACAGCGGGTCGGTGTAGTCCCGCGCCAAGTCCGGGGCGTAGGTGTGACCGTACCCCAGCGTGTAGCGGAAAAGATCAATTATAGCATTTTCATAGTTTGCTTCGGTGTATGCCATAAGGGTTATCTCCTTCTATCTATCTAAATTTCGTGCGTTATAAAATATCGGCGTAGTATCTGCCCCTCATTTTGGAGAATGTAACATCAAAGGATAGCTCGCCGGACATCGGGCGGGATAAAAGGGTGTCGCGCAGTTCGGCAAGACGGGCTGTTTCTGCATTGTTAGCCTGTATTTGCAGGAACATCGGGAACATTTCTCGGGGAGGGACTTGCCGGAGGCAGCACCTTGGCGCGGCCCTTCTCCCAGGGGTAGAAAAAATGGCCCTGCGAAATCTCCGCCCTCAAAATCATTTTTCACGATTATAGCACCGGACAACGACACCTTAGGTGGGTTCTGACGGACAAAAAAACTTTTTTTCTGGGCATGGGGAAGGGCGGGGGTGAGGGCGAAGGGCGTCGAAAGGGTGGGACTGGGAGGCGTTTCCCCCCCCATGGCGGGGAAAATTGCAAGAAAGGGAAAAGGGATCCGGAGCTGAGGGTCATGCCCTCTTCGAAATACTCTTTTCTGATATCATGGACCTGGGGCATGGTGAGCATCCTCCATTCCCCCCCTTCGGTGCCTGGATAACACCAAAAGGGGAAGCAGCATGACGAACACATGAAGATGAACAAGAAGGAGAAGAACTTATATGGCAAACGGTAACGCAAAAAAAAACACGACAGCCGACATCGGTTTCGAACAGCAAATCTGGGCGGCGGCGGATATCCTGCGCGGCAACATGGACGCCGCCGAGTATAAGCACGTCGTGCTGGGGCTGATATTCCTCAAGTACATCTCGGACAAGTTCGAGGAGAGGTATCAGGAACTGCTCGCCGAAGATGATGATGTGGAGGACAAGGACGCTTACGTCGAGATGAACGTCTTCTTCGTGCCGCCCGAAGCGCGGTGGAGCGTCATCGCCACCGCCGCCCACACCGAGGAAATCGGCACGGTCATTGACGACGCCATGCGGGCGATTGAAAAAGAGAATAAGCGGCTGAAGGACATCCTGCCCAAGACCTACGCCCGTACCGAATTGGACAAACGCCGCCTTGGGAACGTGGTTGACCTCTTCACCAACATTCAGATGATAGAACACGGCACGGATAAGGATATCCTCGGCCGTACCTATGAATACTGCCTCTCCAGGTTTGCCGAGCAGGAAGGCAAGCGGGCAGGTGAATTCTATACGCCGTCTTGCGTGGTACGGACGCTCGTGGAGGTCTTGCAGCCGTTCCAAGGTCGTGTATATGACCCTTGTTGCGGTTCCGGCGGTATGTTCGTGCAATCTACGAACTTCGTCAAGAACCATGCTGGAAACATTGGGAACCTCTCCGTCTATGGGCAGGACGACAATCCGACCACCCGCAAGATGGCTTTGATGAACCTCGCTATTCGCGGGATAGAAGCCGACCTTGGCGGTAATAACGCCGATACCTTCCGCAACGATTTGCACAAGACGCTGAAAGCCGACTTCATCCTCGCCAATCCTCCGTTCAACCTTAAGGAGTGGAACGACGGCTCGCTGAACGACGACCCGCGGTGGAAATACGGTCTGCCGCCCTCCAGCAATGCCAACTTTGCGTGGCTTCAGCACATGATTCACCACCTCGCGCCGAACGGCAAAATCGGCATGGTGCTGGCCAACGGCTCCATGTCCTCCAACCAATCGGGGGAGGGGGAAATCCGCAAGAAGATCATCGAGGCCGACCTGGTGGACTGCATGGTGGCCATGCCCGGGCAGCTTTTCTACTCTACCCAGATCCCCGTCTGCCTCTGGTTTCTCGCCCGCGACAAGGAGAACACGGGCTTCCGCGACCGACGGGGAGAAACGCTCTTCATCGACGCCCGGAAGATGGGGACGCTGATCGACCGGGTACACCGGGAGCTGACGGACGAGGACATCCGCAGGATCGCCGACACCTACCATGCCTGGCGGGGGAAAGCGGCCGCCGGAGGGTACGAAGACGTCCCCGGCTTCTGCAAGAGCGCCACGCTGGAAGATATCCGGCATCATGGCCACGTGCTCACCCCCGGCCGATACGTCGGCGCAGAGGAGATCGAAGACGACGGCGAGCCCTTCGAGGAGAAGATGGCGCGGCTTACCGCCACCCTGAGAGAACAGACTGAGCAAGCAGAGAAACTTGATCAGATGATCTGGGCCAACTTGGAGGTCATCGGCTATGGCGGGTGAAGCCTTGTTTACATCTATTCCCGCTGGATGGGAGGCCACCACGTTAGGCGATATCCTTAAAAGAGGAGGTGGTCATGTCCAAACAGGTCCCTTCGGGAGCCAGCTTCACGCGTCAGATTACGTTTCCGTGGGAATTCCGTCCATTATGCCCGTTAACATCGGCGAAAGGCGGATAATTGAGGACGGAATCTGCCGAATCACTGAAGCTGATGCCCATCGCTTGAGTCGGCACCGAGTTCGCTCGGGAGATATCATCTACAGTCGTCGCGGCGATGTCGAACGCTGCGCGTTGGTTCGGCCAGAACAGGAAGGCTGGCTCTGCGGTACTGGGTGCTTGCAGGTGCGACTTGGAGATGATCGATTGAATCCAAGGTTTGCATCTTTCTATTTGAGCCACCCGGAAGTGCGAGGATGGATTCTTCGCCATGCGGTCGGTGCCACCATGCCGAACCTGAACACCTCGATCATGCAGGCAATTCCTTTTCTAATACCACCTTCTCTAGAGCAAAAAGCCATCGCCCACATCCTCGGGACGCTCGACGACAAGATCGAACTCAACCGCAGGATGAACCAAACGCTCGAAGAGATGGCCCGCGCCCTTTTCAGGAGCTGGTTCGTCGACTTCGACCCGGTGCGCGCCAAGGCGGAGGGGCGCGAGACAGGCCTCCCGGAGGAAATCGCCGCCCTCTTCCCCGACGAGTTCGAGGACTCCGAACTTGGAGAGATCCCGAAGGGGTGGAAGGTGACACCATTGAGTAATCAGCTAAACATTATTGGTGGTGGTACTCCAAAGACCTCAGTCGCCGAATATTGGAACGGAAACATTCCTTGGTTTTCTGTTACCGATACCCCTGCAGGTAGTGACGTTTTCGTGATAGCTACAGAAAGGACAATAACAGAAGCCGGGTTATTGAACAGTTCCGCCCGACTAGTTTCTAAGGGGACTACGATAATTTCCGCTAGGGGAACTGTTGGAAACTTAGCCATTACTGGTTGTGATATGGCATTTAATCAATCATGCTATGGGCTAAAAGGAATCGACAACACAGGATATTACTACGTTTATTTGCTTGCTTTACTAATGGTTGAACGACTAAAAAACATGGCCCACGGTTCCGTTTTTTCTACCATAACGCGACAAACATTCGAAGCCATTGTACGACCTTTACCTTGCTATACGACGCTCCGAGCTTTTGAGCAGATGGTTTCCCCATTGTTTGGTGCAATTTTGTCCAACGTTGAACAATCCCGCACCTTCGCCTCCATCCGCGACACTCTCCTCCCCAAGCTCATCTCTGGAGAACTCCGGATCGAGGATGCGGAACGGTTCACGGAGGCGAGCGGGGCATGAGCGACGTTTCATTGAGCATGGACGGAGCAGTCCGTCTCGGTTTTTGGATACACCGTAGTAAATGGAGCCACCAGTCCGATGGAATGGAGCCACTGTTCCGATGAAAGAGAGCCACCCTTCCGGAGAGGGAGCGATTATCAGAAGGGGCCCCCGCGGGGCCCCTTCCCTTTGACCTTCGCCGTGAGAAGGGGGCTCCGGTAGGGGCCCCTTTTTTTGCTTGTGCGGTGGAGGTTCTCCAGGGTGACATCGAGGAGTCTTCCCAGGGGAGGAGGATACGTCTGCGGATCGGAAGCGCGCCACACCGCGCGCGAAGGGCCGCGCCGTGTGGCTCCCCTTGTGCGTGGGGATGAAGAGAGCCGGCTGGAAGGTGCGCGCTCCCGGCACCCGCCTTCGTGCGGAGGGATGGATGGATGGTCTGCGGAGGGTGCGGTGTAGGGGCGAGCGTATTTTTCGCCCCTACGGATTTTTCCCTTTTTCGGATGTGGGGAAGAAAGGAGCCGGCTGGAATGTGCGCGCTCCCAGCGTCCAGCTTTCGCGCGTAAGGATGGATGGATGGTCTGCGGAGGGTGCAGTGTAGGTTTTTTCAAAAACGGCACACCTGACGACTCCGGCGGTGGAGATAATCTGATGAATGTGGCGGTCTTTTGTAGGGGCGAAAAATTTTTCGCCCCTACGGATTTTCCCCTTTTTCGGATGTGGGGATGAAAGGAGCCAGCTGGAAGCCGACGCTCCCGGCACCCGCTTTCCCGTGTGGAGGGATGGATGGATGGTCTGCGGAGGGTGCGGTGTAGGGGCGAGCGTATTTTTCGCCCCTACGGATTTTTCCCTTTTTCGGATGTGGGGAAGAAAGGAGCCGGCTGGAAGGTGCGCGCTCCCAGCGCTTTTCCGTGTGAAGGAGCCCCCCGGAAGTTTCTCGCCCCTAGGCCTTTCGGGCCACCATCTCGATCTCCACCCGGGCCCCCAGGGGAAGTTCCGCCACCGCCACCGTGGTGCGCGCCGGATAGGGGGGGGTGAACCGGGTGCGGTACACGTCGTTCATGGCGGCGAAGTCCTTCATGGTGGTGAGGTACACGTTGCACTTCACCACATGATCCAAAGAAAGTCCCGCGTCCTGGAGCACCGCCTCAAGATTGTCGAAGGCCCGGCCGGTCTGGACTCCGATGTCCCCCTCCACCAAACGCTGGGTGGCGGGGTCGATGGGGGTCTGCCCCGAAAGGAAGAGCAGATCTCCTTCCCACACCGCCGAAGAGTACGGCCCCACAGCTTTGGGGGCTTTTTCGCTGACCACCGCGCGACGCATAGACATCCCTCCTGAGGATTGGCAATAATAAACCGCGATTATGGTGAACATTTCCACCACAGATCTATCTTAACACCCGCAAGAACTCGTCACAAGGGGCCCGGGTGACGAAGCGCCGGGGGCAACAAAAAAACCGGAGGGGAAGATCCCCTCCGGCCGGAGAACAGCGATCAGATCAGTAGCCCACGGGCACTCCCAGACGCCGGGAGTCCGCTCCTCCGTCCATCATGTTCTTCCCCGCGTGGAAAAGGATCCCCTGGGCGGTGCCGAAGTAGCCGCTCTTGTCCTTCTCTTCCACTTCATGCCCCAGGAGCTGGAGATAGGCCACCGTCCCCGCGCTCATGCCCTTTTCGTACATGAGATGTCCCGCCTTGCCGCCGGAAACGGTGTTGAAAATCCGCACCTGCTCGATGGCGTCGTCCATGGTCATGCCGAAGTCCACGGTGTTCATGATGATCTGGGCCACGGCGGAGATGATGCGGGTGGCTCCCGCGGCGCCGAGGGTCATGAAGGGGCGCCCCGAGGGGTCGATGACCAGGGTGGGGGACATGGAGGACAGGGGACGTTTGCCGGGTTCCGGAGCGTTGACGCTCTCGGGGTTGGTGGAAAAGTCGTCCATCTCGTCGTTGAGCATGAAACCGTACTCCGGCACGAAGACCGCGCTGCCGAAGAAGTAGTTGATGGTGTTCGTGGAGGCCACGATGTTCCCCTGGGCGTCCGCCACGGAGAAATGGCTGGTGGAAATCCGCTCCTGGGGATCCCCGCCGAGATAGGAGACGGTTTTCTCCTCCGCGAAGGGTTTGGGGTCGTCGGCCTTGACGTCCTTCATGACGGACTTCATGTCGATCTTGTCCGCGAGCTTCTTGGCGTAGGCCTTGGACGAAAGCCCCGAAAGGGGCACGTCCACAAAAGCCGTATCGGCCATGTAGGCTCCCCGGTCGGCGTAGACCATCTTCAGGGCCTCGGCGAGGACGTGAAGGGTCTTGGCGTCATTGGGCCCCATCTGCTTCACGGGGAAGTTCTCCATGATGTTCAGGACCTGGATGATGTGGGTGCCGCCGCTGGATGCGGGGGGCACGGAGAAGATCGAATAGCCCCGGTAGGTGCCGGACACGGGCTTGCGCACTTCCATCTTGTAGTTCCGCAAATCGTCCAGGGTCATGGCGCCGCCGGCCTTGTTCACCGCCGCCACCACCGCTTCGCCCAGAGGGCCGCCGTAGAGCACGCCGGGGCCCTTTTTCGCAATGAGACGGAAGGTCTTGGCGAGAGCGGGCTGCTTGAGGAGTTTCCCCGCCGCCAGGGGCAGCCCTTCGTCCAGGAAGGGCAGGGTGGCGGGATCGTTGTACGCCATCAGGCGTTCCAGCTCATCCTGAATGATCCCCGTCTGCATGGGGTGCACGGCGAAGCCCTCCTCCGCCAGCCGGATGGCGGGGGCCGCCACCTGGGCGAAGGTCATGGTGCCGTACTTCTCCAGGGCGGTCCACATGCCCTTGAGCCATCCCGGCACCCCCACGGATTTGCCGCCGGAAATGGACCACTTTTCCGTCTTGGCCTGCTCCGAGGCGAAGAGATCCTTGGTGGCAGACCCCGGCGCCGTTTCCCGGTAGTCCAGCACCACCACCTCGCCGGTTTCCGCGAGGCGGATGGTCATGAACCCCCCGCCCCCGATGCCCGAGGCGTTGGGTTCCACCACGTTGAGCGCCAGAGCGGTGGCCACCGCCGCGTCCACCGCGTTGCCCCCCAGGGTGAGGATTTCCGCCCCCGCCCGGGAGGCCAGCCGGTGCGCCGACGACACCATGCCGTGCTCCGCCCAGATGTCCTCCGCCAAAGCGCTTCCCGGCAGAGCCCACGCCAGCACGCCCACCAACACCATGACCCACACTTTCCGCATCCTTCTCTCCTCCTTACCGTACCGTCCGCGCCGCATGAGCTCCTCAGCGGCTCCCATGATCCCGGGAGAGGGGACTCAGGAACGCCCCTACCCCCCGGGCCAGAAGTTCCTCAAATCCAGGAACTTCCTCCATCACCACCGTCTTCTCGGGATAGAGCAGCCCGAGATTCTCCAGAAAGCTCTTCACCGCGGCGGTGTGCCGCGCCACCCGCAGGTCCAGCGTTTGGTCCCCGCTGTAGTTGATGAAGAGGCGCCCCAGCTCCATGGCCCGGGCATAGCACTTGTCCCGCCCCGAAAGCACCAGGGCCTCGTCCGTTCTTCCCCGAAGGCGTCCCTGACTGGGGTTCGCCGTTTCCATGAGCACCGCCAGCGTCTCGGTGGCGTCCCCCCATTCCCGGTGGGTGAGCCCCCGGAGATTTTTCGGCGACGGTTCGATGCGGATGGCAATGCTCAACCCCTCCAGCTCCATGGCCACCATGGCGGCGAGTTCCTGGGCCCGTTCGTGGGCCACCACGGCGTTCACCACGGGGTACTCCGGCGAAGCCTCGTGAAGATCGAAGGCCAGATCCACCTTCTCCTCCTGGAGCAGGCGCCGGAGGGCGTAGGCCACCTGGAGGGTGAGGGGCCCCTGGGGCGTTCCCGGATGGGCCCGGTTGAGATTGCTGCGCTCCCGTCCCGAAAGCTGCTGCCCCGACTGGGGGTGCAGATAGACATCGGGATCGGGCCACTGGTCCACGGGGTTGGTGGCCCGGGATCCGTAACGGAAGACCCGGAAGGAGCCGTCGGCGCAGCGCAACGAAAAGCTCTGGGGAGCCCCCTCCTGGGGGTCGTTGCAGGTGAAGGCCGAACGGTTGGCGAAGGGAATCACGATCAACCGCCCCCGGTTTATGCGGGCGCGCTCCAGGAGCACCACCGCCGTGAGGGTCCCCGCGGGCTCGTTGGGGTGGGTGCCCCCCATGACCAGCACCGTGCCTCCGGGCTCCGATCCCCGCTGGATGTAGACCGGCGTGTCCCCCGGAGTGTCCCGCAAGGGGGCGAACCACTCGGAGAGCATGTGGCGCTCGAAGCCCGGAGCGGGCACCAGGGGATCCAGCGTGTGCATGGCGGAGAAGCTCTTGCCCGTCACCAGCGCCACGACTCCGGAGAGGAGCACCAGCACGAGGGCCGACAGGGGGGTGCCGGAGAGTTTTTTGAACATGGGCTCCCCTCCCTACTTCACCAAAAGAATGCGCAGGATCAGGGGAACCAGCACCAGCACCCCCGTGACCTGCTTCCAGAAATCGCGCTCCCGGAACATGGCGTGCCCCACCAGCAGCAGCACCAAGAGGGCAATGCCCCGATAGATCGTCATCATCATCATGGCGGGCCTCCTAGTACAGCACGGCGGCCAGGGCTTTGGCGCCGGCGATAATGGCCACGCCCCACGCCGCCGTGAGAATCCCCGGCACGACGCAGAAGCGCAGCACCCGGAAGTAGTTGCTTTCCCCCACCACCTGGGCGGCGAAGATCCCCGCCAGCGCCGTGGGGGGCATGAGATCCCCCAGACCGGCGATGAGGCTCAGGGCGGAGGCCACGAGGATCTCGTTCCGTCCCAGCAGGGCCAGCAAAAAGGGCACCCCCAGCACGGAAGCCGCTCCGAAGGCGGAGACCGCCCCGAAGAGGGGCAACGAGAGGGCGATGGAGACATAGAGCGCCGCGGCGGGGATCGCCAGGGCGGAGACCACCACGAAGCCCCGAACGCCCGTGAGGGTCATGATCTGGATGAACATCCCCACCCCCATGAGGATTCCCATGACGGGAAGGGCGTCGCGCACCGCGTCACAGGCCGTTTCCCAGGGGTTCCACCGCTCTCCGGAAAAGAGCGCCGCCCCGGCGGCGAGGAGAAAATCCAGGGGCATCCCCAGGGGGGGCCAGAACTGGGGGAAAAACTGCTCTCCCGAGAGCAGGACCACGAGGAGAAGCAGGGGAAAAAATCTCCGGAAGGTGAGGGGGCGGCGTTCCATGCGCTCCAGCTCCGCCTCCAGAGCGGGGAGGTCCTGCCCCCCCCGCCGCAGAGAGGGAAAGAGCAGCATAAGCGCCGTCACCGCCGCCAGCGGCACGGTGCAGATCAAGAGAGGCACGGCGAAACCCACGTAGGGCATGTCGATCCCTCCGCCGATGATCATGGCGGGAAGGTTCACCGGAGGGGCGATCATGCCGTAGATGGCCCCCATGGCCACGGCGGCGGCGGTCTTGAGGGGCGGCACCCCCAGACGGATGAGCACCGGCGACACCAGGGCCCCCGAGGTGAGCACCGCGGCGGTGGAAGATCCGGTGATCATGCCGGGAAACATGATGAGCCCCATGAGGCCAAAGCTCAAGAGCAGGGGAAAGTTCCGAAAACGGCGGATGAGCCACGCGGCGAGTCCCTCCAGCAAGCCGATGCGCTCAAGGGACTTCATGAATATCATGGCGGAGGCGATGATGAGGATGGTGTCCAGATAGCCGAAGGTCCCCTCCACCAGATGGCGGAGGGGAAAACCCTCTCCGGCGGCCAGGGCCCCCGCCACCGCCGCCAGGGACATGGCCACGGCGATGGGAAGCTTCAGGGCGAAGGCGCCGAAGACAAAGGTGCCGATCATCACCAGGGTGAGGGCCCCCTCGGGCCAGAACCACTCCATGATCTCAGGTTACGGCATGACGTGCCAGCGCTTCAGGACATCCCCCAGGGGACCCTGGGCCGCCGAGACGCTGGCCACTTCCACCAGAGGCGTGGTGCCGGCGAGTTTGGTGAAAAGGCCGTCGGCGTTGGCCCCCTGCACGAGGATGATTTCTTCGGCGTAGGGCACGGCGGTCTGGATGAAGGCATCGCTGAGAGATCCCCGGCGTCCCTCTCCCCCCACGTGCATCACCAGGATGTGGAGCCCTTTGCCCTTCGCCGCCTCCAGCAGGCTCACCGTCCGGGCCTTTTCGTCCTCGGCGTTGATGCCCGCCGCCCCAAGGCCCTTGGTGCTCCCCCCCACCACGGCGATGAGGACCTTCTCCGCCCCCAGGGCCTCGGCCTTGAGCAACGGTTCGTAGACGGCCTCCACCCCCAGGCGCTTCAGGAGCACCTTCACCATGACCGCATCGGGGCTCTGGCCGACGGTGGTCAGGGCGATATCGGCGGCCCAGGCGCCCCCCGCCAGCAAGAGCAGCACCACGACACTCCACCACAACACTATTTTTTTCATCTAAAAACCCTCCTTTGAGATCAAGGTTCCCCGGGCTCGATGCGCACCGCGCGTCCCAGAGTTGCCATGATATGTCCTAGGGTACCCGTGTTGGAGAAAAGATGCAAGACGTTTCCCTCCGCCGCCGGGGCCCCCCCCCGGAAAAACGCGAGGGGCCTCCAGCGTGGAGGCCCCTCGCGTTTCACGTCCTTCAAAAACTATCCCACGATTTCCCCTTCCGCCACGTCCTCCTCCGGGGCCTCCGGAGGATTTTCGTGCCGCAGGGCCAAGCGCCCTTCGTGGAGCACCACGGTGATCGCCGCCCCGTCCCGGAGGTCCCCCCGAACCAGCTCCCGGGCCAGGGGCGTTTCCAGCTCCCGGGCGAGGAAACGCTTCAGGGGCCGGGCGCCGTAGACGGGGTCGTAGGCCTCCCGGGCGACGAACTTCACCACTTCGGGGGTGAGCTCCAGGGTCATGCGCCGATCTTCCAGGCGCCGCCGGAGGTCGGCGGTGAGGAGCTCCACGATGCGTTCGATCTCCGCCAGCTGGAGGGGCTTGAAGAGCACCGTGTCGTCCAGCCGGTTGAGAAACTCCGGGCGGAAGTGGCGCCGCAGCTCGCCCCACACCGTCTTGCGCACGCCTTCGGGGATCTCTCCCGTGGCGGTGATCCCCTCCATGAGCGCTCCCGCGCCGATGTTGCTCGTGAGGATGAGCACCGTGTTCTTGAAGTTCACCGTACGCCCGTGGCTGTCCGTCACCCGGCCGTCGTCCAGAATCTGGAGCAACACGTTGAAGACATCGGGGTGGGCCTTTTCCACCTCGTCAAAGAGCAGCACGCTGTAGGGCTTGCGGCGCAC
>CALMLW010000281.1 GCA_937868015.1 uncultured Synergistaceae bacterium
TGATGCTCTCGCACCCCGTCGTCCCCCGATTCCCGGATATGGACCTCCGCTTCCCGTTCGTGACAGCGATCGCATCGCATCCCATCACCCTCTTTCGTCATCGCCCCCGCGAGGGCCGCAGGGCAAAGGGCCCGGAGGCCCCAGGGCGGCGCCCCACACCCCTGGCGGGGTAGGCTTGAAAATCTAGGCCAAGATCACGCTGCGCAGCAGGCGCTTCAGGAGATCGGCCTGGAGGACCTCCCGCCGGTAGGGGGAGACGTCGAACTCCTGCCGCGCGAGCTCTTCTTGGTGGCGCAGGGCCACGTCCACCAGGAGGCGTTCCCGGGAGGAGATCACTCCCTTCTCGTGCAGGTAGGCCAAAAGCCTCCGGGAGTCCCTTTCGGAAAGGCTCTCCCCCACGAGGTTTTCCAGGTTTTCCAGGCGCTCCTCCGCGCTTTTTACCCGCACCTTCATGATGCGGATGAAGCCGTGCCCCCCGCGCTGGCTTTCCACGATGTACCCCCGTTCGGGGGTGAATCGGCTACTGAGGACGTAGTTTATCTGACTCGGCACACAACCAAAGCGAGCCGCCAACTCCTTGCGCCGAAGGGAAAGATCGGGATCCTCCTGTTCTTCCAGGAGATCTTCGATATAGGCTTCGATGAGTTTGGTCAGGCTGGACATGGTGAACACCCCTTTGAAAAGCGGGGCGGATCCGGGACGACCCTGCGCCCCCGGAGCCGCCTTGACCTTTCCTGATTTTCTCGATTATAGGGAAAAGGTCAACAAACGTCAACTGCCCGAGCCCGACCCACCGCCGCCGCCCTCACCTTCGCCCCCCCACCCGGTTCTCCGATCCCGCCCGGAGACGACGGAGATTCTCCCGGTGACGCCCCACCGCCAGAAGGAAGAGGGCGACGGCAAAGGCCCCGTGGGGCCCGGGAGCTCCCAGGAGGAGGAGGAGCGGGGGCTGGACGGCAAGGGCCAACAGGGAGGCCACGGCGGCGTAGCCCGTGAGCCGCACCGTGCCAAACCACACCCCCCCTCCCAGGAGAGGAGCCAGCCAGGAGAGGCTCCC
>CALMLW010000282.1 GCA_937868015.1 uncultured Synergistaceae bacterium
TCGCTGCCTTCCGTGATGTAGCCCATTTCCACCAGCACGGCGGGCATCCCCGCCCCCCGGAGCACGAAGAAGGGGGCCTGGGCGATGCGCCGCATGTTAAGGCCTTGTTTTTTCCCCGACGAAAAGAGGACTTCGGCGAACTCCATGCTGTGGGAGATCTTGGCGTTTTGCTGCATGTCTCCCAGGATTTTCAGGAGGAGCTGGGTGCGCTTGTCCGCCGCCGCGTGGCTCGCCGAAGCGTCTTCCGCCAACTCACGGTTCTCGAAGAGGGCCAGCTCCATGGCGTCTTTGTCCGTGGGGAGGGCCATGATGTAGATTTCCACCCCCCGGGCGTGGCGCCCCTTGGGGAGGGCGTTGGTGTGGACGCTGATGAAAAGGTCCGCATCCGCCGTGTTGGCTAGGTCCGTCCGCTCCTTGAGCTTGAGGTACACGTCGTTGCCCCGGGTGAGGCGGACGGTGAAGCCCTTTTTCTTGAGGCGCTCCGCCAGGTTGAGCGCCACCTTGAGGTTCAGTTCTTTTTCGCGGAGGCCGTTCCCCTGGGCGCCGGGATCCTTGCCCCCATGCCCCGCGTCCACCACGATGAGCCCCTTGCCCTTCGGACCGGGGGATCGGCGCTCCGAAGGGGGAGCCTTACCCGTCAAGACCCGCTCGGGGGAGGGAAGGATGGACCCTCCGGAGGAAGGGGCGGGGCCCTTTTTGGCCGGATCGGGGGACGCCGGGGTCTCCGGAAGGGCCGGGTCTCCGGGGGAGGCCAGGTCTTCCGCCACGGAGGTGGGGATGCGCAGCTCCTCCGGAGATCCTTCCTCCGGGGGAGGCTCCGGGAGGGGCTTCGAGGCCAGGAGGCCTTCGGAGCCTCCCCCAGGGTAGGGCTCTCCCGGGATCTCTCCTTCGATGAAGTCGATCACCAGCCGGTGGGGATCGGTGAGCACCAGGGACTTCACCGCCGAGGCCCGGTGGGAGAAGGTGCACACCAGCCGGGATCCCATCTGGGCCACGGCCAGGTCTACGCTGTCTTTGAAGGGGGATGTGGCCCCTTCCGCTCCCCGGGGCAAGACCCCCACCAGGGTCATCACTAGCTTCTGAGGGGCCTTTTCCCAGGTCACCGCCGGGGGGCCCGAGAGGTCGAAGACCACCCGAAGGCCCTCCGCCTGGCGCCCCCAGCGGAGGCGCTGGACCTGCACCGTCTCCGCCGCGTCTCCTACGCCGGAGGGGGAGGGCGCCGGAGAAGAGAAGGCCAGAGGGAGGGGGGAGGGGGCATACCCCTCCACCACCCCTCCCCAGCGCAATCCCCGGGCCCCTTTTTTGCCCTCGGCTCCGTTTAGCGCCCCCAGGGCTCCCCGGGCCTCGACCCACCACCGATCTCCCTCGGGGGAGACCGGCGCAGATAGGGGGTAAATACGGCCGTCAACCCGGGCCACGGGGGCCCGAGCCACGAACTCTACCCGGCGTCCGCCCTGCTCCATCAGGTAAACTTCTTCTCCGGGGCCCCCGGAGTATCCCGCCGACGACGCCAGGGCGTCGAGGGGCACGAGGGTTCCCCCCGGGGTGTCTTTGACCTCCACGGCCCCCAAGAGGGCGTTCCCCCTCCAGAGCTGCCAGGCCTCCGCGCCCCGGGCGCCCGACTTTTCTCCCCACACACCAAAGACCCCCGCCAGAAGGACGATCCCCCCCAGGAGGGCCACCGATCTTTTGCCTCGCGCCATGCCAAGATCACCGCCAGAATTCAAGGTTGAAGGCC
>CALMLW010000283.1 GCA_937868015.1 uncultured Synergistaceae bacterium
CGCCGTGCGGTACGACGGCCCCCGGTCGTGGAACTGGCCGTCGGGGTCCGTGGGGCCCACCTGGCGCCAGAAGGCCTGCAGGAGCTTGCCGTAGGAGATCACCCCGGGATCGTAGCGCACCCGGATCACCTCGTAGTGTCCCGAGGTCTGGCTTTTCACGTCCTCATAGGTGGGGTCTTCCACGCTCCCCCCCATGTACCCCGACCGCACCTCCACGATGCCCTCCAGCACGTCGAAGGGCGACACCATGCACCAGAAGCACCCCCCCGCAAAATAGGCCGTCTGGAGCTCCTGGACTCGTTTTTCCTCTTCCACGGCACCCTCCTCCTTCTTGAAAAAAAGCCGCTCTCTCCGCCGGAAGCGGGAGGGGAGAGCCCCCACGGGGTGCGCCCCCGGGCCTTTCCGCAGTGTCAGTGGCAGGACATGGTGCAGGAGGCGCCCCCCAGAAGCACCCGCAGAAGCTCCGCCCCCACGGCGTGGACGTTGCGCGTGGCGGGGCCTGTGGCGACGCCGATGCCCCCTTCGTCGTCCAGAAGGCTTTCGTACGCGGAAGCCCCCTTCCACTGCATGGTAAAGCCCGACACGGCGCGGAAGATCACCACCCGGTCCGGATTGACCTTCCCTGCCTGGCCCAGGCGTTGCAGCGCCAGAAGCGCCCCCGCGTCCTCCATGGCGCTCACCATGTAGTTCCCCTCTCCCCCGGTGAAATAGCGGGTCCACTCGTTGGCCCAGGCGTTGGAAAGCTCCCCGTGCCAGAAGCGGTTGCCGCAGAGCGCGTCACCCCGCACCACGAAGGGGTCTTTCCGGGCGTTGGGGAAGTCCCGATACCGTTCCCGTTTTGCTTTCAGCGCCTCGGAGGTCTCCAGAGGCACGCCCTTCGTCACTTCCCAGGCAAAATCGACGAAGTGGGGATTCAGGCGGTAGAGCTCGTCATGGTCCTGAGGCGGTTCTTCATAGGGGCGGGTGCGGAAGATGGGAAGAAAACCTGTGGGAAAATCCGGCGAGAGCTCCCGGGGGTCGATGAAGTACGAGAGATCGTGGTCGATGACATACCGGGGAAGGGCCACGCTTCCCAGGGAGACGTCCAGCGGATCCCCCCCGGCGATGCCACAGAGGAGAAAATAGGCCTTGGACAGGTCGAACCGGGGATCGGTGCCCAGGGCCATGACCGCCGTCGCCGCCTTCACGTCCCCCACCCCCGTGGTGAGGAGCAAAGTTCCCCGGGCGGGGTGGTACCCCAGATCCCATTCCCCCAGGGGAAAGGGGAGATGCTCCGTGAAATCGCCGCTCTGGAACCACAGATGCCGCTCCCCCGGCGCGTCTCCGCTCTCCGGGGACACTTGCCAGAAGGTCACCACCACCGCCTTGATGGGAAGCGGCCCCTCCGCCGCCGCCCTTCCCGGAACCCCCGCCCACGTCAGCGCCAAGAGCAGCAACACCACCACAGATCTCATCGCCATCCCCTCTTTCCTTCCCATCCTGCGAAGCCATCGTTGCGATCCGCCCTTCCGCCGGAAACCAGCTTCGGCGGGGATGTCCCCTTTTGCGTCACGCGGCCCCGGGGACACCGCCACGGTTGCCCGAAAAAGTGGTAGCATAAAGCCTCAAAACTCGCAAGACTCGCAGGCTTGCCCCCGCCACACCGTAGGGGCGAAAAACCTTTCGCCCCCAGTCGCCCGAGGAACTTGCCGGAAGCCCAAGGGAAAACGTCCCTTGTGTCAGAACGTGGGAGGAATGGAAATGATTTTTGGCCGTCGGTGGTGGTGGGGTTTGTGCTCCCTGGTGCTGATGCTCTGCTCCCGCGCCGCCTTCTCCAAGGAGGTCAGCCCCGGAGCGGACTACGTCTTCCGCCACGGAGGGGTCTACACCCTGGATCCCCAAAACCCCTGGACCCAGGCGGTGGCCGTCCAGGGAGACACCATCGTCTTCGTGGGAAGCGACGAAGACTCCCGGGCCTTCGTGGGCCCGGGCACCCAGGTGGTGGATCTGACGGGGATGACCCTCCTGCCGGGCTTCGTGGATGGGCACAACCACCTCCTGGCCCCCCTCTCCAGCCCAGCCCGGGAAGATCTTTTTCTCCTCCTTCCCCGCAACGGCATCACCGCCTGCCACGTGCTGGAGCTCCGGAGCCCCCGGGAGCTGGAAGCGTTGCTGGCTCGTTTCTCCTTTCTCCCCTGCCGGATCACGGGGGTCTACGCCTCCGAAGCCCCCTGGGAGATCTCGAAAGAAGCGGGAACGGAAAAACTGTCGTTCTGGCAATCGTCCTCGCCGTTGGGCCGTCTGGAAGGGGTGGTCTTCGGCCCCGGAGGCGTTCCTCCCCGGAGGGTGTCCGCCGACGACGAGGGGGGCCCGGATGCCTTTCTGGCCCTGGAACTCGC
>CALMLW010000284.1 GCA_937868015.1 uncultured Synergistaceae bacterium
GTCATGCTCGGCGGGGTGGGCGCCGATTATCCCGACTCCCTGCTGGAAGAGATCCAAGAGACACTGCGACGTCAGGTGTTGGAGCTGGCGGCGAAAAAGTTACGCGTCGTTCGGGCCTCCATGGACATCGACGCTTCAGCCCTCTTGGGAGCCACGATGGTGGCCATGGATTGTCACGCCCGCACGACGGTGGGTTAAAAAGGGCCCCGGAACCTTTCCGGCCCCTGGCGACAAAGTCCGCATGAGAAGGAGGAGATTGGATCATGGAAGATCTTTTTCCGGATGTGGGGCCCGTACGTTTCGAGGGACCCGGATCGAAAAACCCCCTGGCCTTCCGATTCTACGACGCCGAGGAGACCTTCGGGGACAAGACCATGAAGGAGCACCTGCGCTTTGCCCTCTCCTGGTGGCACACCGTCACCGCCGAAGGGGCGGACATGTTCGGCGGAGGCACCTGGCAACGCCCTTGGGACGGCATCGCCGATCCCCTGCTCCACAGCCGCCGCCGGGCGGAAGGGGCCTTCGAGATGATGACGAAGCTGGGGATCAACTTTTTCTGCTTCCACGACCGGGATCTGGTGCCCGAGGGATCTTCCCTCCGGGAGTCGAATCAGCGGCTGGACGCCATGGTGGAGGTGCTCCGGGGTCTGATGAAGGCCACGGGGATCCGGCTCCTTTGGAACACATCCAACCTCTTCAGCCACCCGCGCTATGTCCACGGCGCCGCTACTTCCTGTAACCCGGAGGTTTTCGCCTTCGCGGCGGCGGCGACGAAAAAATCTTTGGAAATCGCCCGGGAACTGGGGGCGGAGAACTTCGTCTTCTGGGGGGGGCGCGAGGGGTACGAGACGCTGCTCAACACCGATCTGGCCCTGGAACAGGACAATATGGCCCGGTTTTTCCACCTGGCCCTAGACTACGCCCGACAGATCGGCTTCAAGGGGCAATTTCTCATCGAACCGAAGCCCAAGGAGCCCACGAAGCACCAGTACGACTTCGACGTGGCCACGGTGCTGGCCTTCCTGCGCAAATACGACCTGCTCCCCTATTTCAAGATCAACATCGAAGCGAACCATGCCACCCTGGCGGGGCACTCCTT
>CALMLW010000285.1 GCA_937868015.1 uncultured Synergistaceae bacterium
CCTACGCCAACGCCACGGAGGAGATCACCGAAGGCATGAACCGGCTGGAGCGCTTCCTGAAGAGTCTGAAATAACGTCCCCCGGCCCCTGGGCCGCAACGCACCGCCCTCCGAAAACGGAGCCGAGATGGCCCCCTCCGGAGGGCGGTTTTTTGCCTTTAGGGCACCCCATGCCACCGCGCCCCTCTCAAGGGCACCGGGGGCACCGGGAAGAAAACGACTCCCCCGCCAAAGGGGGTGCCTTCGGGTCACTTTTCCAGCACCAAGAAGACGCTCGAATCGTCCACCTCTTCGATGTGATACGGGCACCCCACCCCTTGAGCGAGGCGCTCCAGATCCTCCGCCCCGAACGTGGTGGCCCGGAAGCCATCCTGGCAGACGATGACCCCGTCCCGGGTTTTCTCCCAATCCAGGGGCCCCAGGAGCCCCTTCTCCGCCTGCTCGGCAAACCAGGCCAGCCGGTGCTCCCAGAACCGGGGGCTGTAGCTGCTGAAAAAAGCCCGCCCCCCCGGCACGAGGACCCTTAGGCTCTCTCGCACCAAGTGCAAGGGGTCTCCCTTCATGGCGGAGAGGCCATTTTGCAGGCCGAGCACCACGTCAAACTCGGCCTGGAAGGCCAGGTGGTGGGCATCCATGGTCCGCAGGGCGCAGTTCGGCACGTCCCGCAGGTACTCCTCCCCGAGGGCCACGGAATCCTCCGCGATGTCGATCCCCACGAGGGACGCCGCAAAGGGAGCGAGCTCCCGCAAGATACGGCCATAGCCCGCCCCCAGCTCCAGCACTCGTTCCGATCCCGTCAGATGGCCTCGGACAAAGGCGATCTCCGCGTCGAGATACTGGCGCACGCGCTCGATGTCGGTCTGGTAGACCAAAAGAAGCCTCGTGGCATGAAGGTGCTTTGCGTAGTAGTCGTCCATGCTATCTCCTCCCTTAAGGCCTTGTCCGCGCCTCGGGGCCACCTTAAGTGGGCCCCCTTCCCCCGCCCGGGGCACCGCCGTCAGCTCCCCGAGGCCAGGCCAAACCCCACCCCCAAAGACACCGCCCACAGGGCGCCCCCGAAGAGCACCCCTCTCCACCCCGCCCTTTGGAGCGCTGCGGCGCGCAGGCCGAGACCCACCAGGAAGAGGGCCTCCGCCATGAAGACCTTGCCCAGGGACGCCAGGGCGCCAAAGAGGGGGGCGAAGGGCAACGCCGAGGCGATGATTGACGCGAGCAAAAAAAGCAAGATAAAGGGCGGCACGGAAAACTTGCCCTTTCCTCCCTCCAGAAGGGACAGGGCGAAGACCAGGGGGGTGATCCACAGGGTGCGGGTGAGCTTGAGGATGGTGGCCGTCGAAAGGGCCCCGTCGCCGGCAAAGGCCGCCGCTCCCACCACCGAGCTGGTGTCGTGGATGCTCAGGGCGCACCACACGCCGTACTGTTCCGGAGAGAGGGAAGTCATCTTCGCCAGAAGGGGAAAGGCCAAAAGCGCCACGGTGTTCAGCAGAAAGACCACTCCCATGGCGACCCCCACTTCTTCGTCCCGGGCCTTCATCACCGAGGACACGGCGGCGATGGCGCTACCGCCGCAGATGGCGGTGCCCACGGTGATGAGTTTCGTGGTGGCAGGGGGCAAGGAGAAAAATCTCCGGAGGGCAAACCCCAGGGCAAGCACCACCCCAAGGCTCACGGCGGTCTGCCAGAATCCCTGGCTCCCCACGGCGAGGACCTGCCGGATATCGAGCCCAAAGCCGAAGAGCACCACCGCCGTGTTCAGAGTGATCTTGCGCCAGCTCCCGAGCTCCGGAGGCACGGCGGAGGGCCGAACGTTCCCCACGGCGGCGCCGAGAAAAAGGGCCATCCCCACGGCCCACGATTTCGTCAGGGGAAAGAGGGCCAAAAGGGCCACCAGACCGAGAAAAAATCCCAGCGTTGCCTTTCCTCGGAAGATCGCGCTCACCATCGTGCTCCTCTCTGGGGCCCGCCGTACCGCCGCCCCCCATCGTCGCCATCGCCGGGCGCTTCGGAGCAGCCTCCGGGGCTGCCCCATTCACCCCAAAGGCCCCCGCCGTGCCTTCGGAAAAAAGGGCGGACGCGCGTCGGAAGGGGACCCGCCCTCGCCAGAGCTCGGCGACGGATTTTTCCAATCCCTAGGTCGTGTTTTCGAATCACCGCCACCGGTGTATTTGGTAATCTAAAATCCCCCCAGGCAAGGGGCAAATGATCCTCGAAAAAGTACCCACCCCGCACATTTTCCCCTATCATCCT
>CALMLW010000286.1 GCA_937868015.1 uncultured Synergistaceae bacterium
TTCTTGTCGAGCCCCAGAAAGGGCAAAAGCTCCCCCCAGGGGAGGTCGGGGCGCCGGGGGAGCCCCAGGGCTCCGAGGAGCTCCCGTCCCCGGACAACAAAGGGCGAAGAACAGCTTCCGACCCGTTCCCCCAGAGTCAGGGCGACGGCCAGGCCTGCGGCCACGGCGTCGCCGTGTTTCCACCGAAAACCCGAAGCCGCTTCCAGGGCGTGCCCCACGGTGTGCCCCAGGTTGAGGCGGTCCCGGATCCCCCGCGTTTCGTCCCCATCCTCGGCGACGACGGCGAGCTTCAGCCGGGCGCAACGCTCCACGAGGCGGGTGAGGGCGGCGGGGTCCCGCGCCAGGATTAGGGGGCGGAGGTCTTCCAGCTCCCCCAGGAGAGTTTGGTCTTCCCCCAGGGCGTACTTTACCGCCTCGGCCAACCCTTGACGGAACTCCTCGGCGGGAAGGGTTTGGAGGCACTTCACGTCGGCCACCACGGCGATGGGGTGATGAAAGGCCCCCACCAGGTTTTTCCCCTGGGGGAGGTTGACCCCGGTCTTTCCACCGATGGCGCTGTCCACCATGGCCAAGAGGGTGGTGGGGCACTGGATCAAGGGGACGCCGCGCATCCAGGTGGCGGCGGCAAACCCCGCGCAGTCCCCCACCGTGCCCCCGCCGAGGGCCGCCACCGGAGTGGCGCGGTCCACGGAAGATCGGGCGAAGTGGTCGTAGAGCGCCTGCACCTGGGTCAGGGTCTTGGCCCCTTCGCCCCGGGGCAAGAGGTACGCCCCTTCCGCCGAGGCCAGGAGGGGAGCAAAAAGGGGGGCGGTGATCTCGTCTCCCACGATGCGAGCCCGATCTCCTCCGGGGACCAGGGCCGGGACTTCCCGGAGGATCCCCGGGCCTATGAACACCTCCGGTCCTCCGCCGGGGAAAGGGGGCAGAGGTATCGGCCCCCGAGGGGGGAGGGGCGGTGGCGGGTCGCCGAAAAGTCGTGTCACCAGCTCTTTTGCCGTGGCCTCGGGGGAGGTGTGCTCCGTGTCCAGGGAAAAACGCCCCGCAGCGTACCCCGGGGCCCGGGAGGCCAAGAGGGCGGCGATGTCGCCCCGGAGCAGGGGGCGATCCGGCCCGGAAGCCCCTCGGCGCCGGGCCGTTTCGGCGGAGACGGCGAGGGTCACCAAGATCCCTTTTTCGGCGATCTCGTCCCGGAGCCCCGGGTCTTCCAGGGCTCCCCCTCCCAGGGCCACCACGACGCTTCGCAGGGGAAGAATTTCGCGCACCACGGCGGCCTCCTGCCGGCGAAAGACCCCCTCCCCCTCCTGGGCGAAGATCTCCCCCACGGATTTCCGGGCCCGCTCTTCGATCAGGCGGTCCGTGTCCAGGAAAGGTACCCCCAGAAGGCGGGCCGTCAGGGGCCCCACCGTGCTCTTGCCGGAGGCCATGAACCCCCCGATAAAGAGGGGGCGGTCGAAGGGGAGAGGGGGCGATCCCGGGGGCGTCGTCATAGCATCCACCCCTTCACCCGGCGCCGATGGGCCTCCAGACGATCCCGGAGATCCTCTGCGGTGTCGCCGCCGAACTGCTCCACCAGCTCGCCCCCGAGGACCCAGGCCACCATGGCCTCTCCCACGACGCAGGCCGCCGGCACGGCGCACACGTCGCTCCGTTCGGCGTGGGCGGCACCGCTTCTTCCCGTGGCCACGTCGAAGGAGGGCAGAGGTTTCCTTAGGGTGGGGATGGGCTTCATGGCTCCCCGGATCACGATCTCTTCCCCGTTACTCATTCCTCCTTCGATCCCTCCGGCGCGGTTGCTCGGCCGCCGCCACTCGCCTTCTTGTCCATCGATGGCATCGTGCACGGCGCTCCCGGTGAGGGCCGCCGCCGCGAAGGCCTCCCCGATCTCCACCCCCTTGATGCCGGGGACCGAGAGCAGGGCCGCCCCGAGGCGGG
>CALMLW010000287.1 GCA_937868015.1 uncultured Synergistaceae bacterium
GGGGTGGGGGCATTTTCGAGGAGCAGCCTGGGGGTGTTTTCTGTTGACAAACACAACCACTGGCATCGATCCTTTTTACCTCCCCTAGGCTCCTACTTCCGGAAGGTCACCACGGTGACGCCGAGCCCCCCTTCGCCGGGGCCCCCGAGGCAGAACTCCAGCACGTAGGGGAGGCGCTTGCAGAGGGCCTGCACTTCCCGCCGGAGGATGCCTTCTCCCTGGCCGTGGATCACCACCACGCTGGGGTATCCGTGCCGGAAGGCCTGGTCCAGATAGCGTTCCACCACGGGGAGGGCTTCGTCCACGGTCATGCCCCGCACCATGATGGAGCTCGGCACGGCGACGGAGGCGGCGGACACCGAAATGCCCCCCCGGGAGAGGGGGGAGTGGACGGGGTCCGTCTTGCGGCGGCCGGGGGTTCGGTCTTCGAAGACGTTCTTTTCCTCGGGGGCTTCGGTGGCGAGCTGGAGGCGCTTCAGGGGCACTTCGATGCGCATGCCCCCCGCCATCACCAGGGCCTTGCCCCCTTCCAGGCTCTCCACGGTGCCCCGCACCTTGCTTTCGAGGAGGCGCACCACGCTCCCCACCTGAACGGTTTCTCCCCGGGCGGGGGCGGAGTGGCGCTCCGTCCGACGCTCCGCCCGGACGGCGATGGCTTCCTTGGAGCGGCGCACCGCTTCCTGGCGCTCCGTCAGGGCTTTCTGGGCCGCAGCCAGAAGCTCGGGGTCCAAACCCTTAAGCAGCTCCCGGGCCTCTTCCTGGGCTTCGGAGAGGACCTTGGCGGCGCTGCGGTCCGCCCGTTCGAGGATCGTTTCTTTTTGGGCGTCCAGCTCCGCATCTTTGCGCTCGAAGCGCTCCCGGAGCTCCGCCACGGCGGTTTTCTCCCGGGCCAGCTCTTCGAAGGCCCGTTCCAGGGTGCCCTGTTTCTCCTGGAGCTCTCCGATGAGGTCCTCCAGAGCCACGTCCTCCCCCGCCAGGGATTGTCGGGCGGCGTGGAGCACTTCCGGGGGCATGCCCAGGCGTTGGGCGATGAGGAGGGCGTTGCTCCGCCCCGGCACCCCCATGAGGAGGCGGTACGTGGGAGAGAGGGTGGCGGGGTCAAACTCCACGCTGGCGGTTTCCACCCCCGCCGTGGTGAGGGCGAAGCGTTTGATGGGGTTGTGGTGGGTGGTGGCCAGCACCAGAGTCCGGCGGGCCAGGAGGGTCTGGAGCAGGGCGATGCCCAGGGCGGCCCCTTCCTGGGGGTCGGTGCCCGCCCCCAGTTCGTCCAGCAGGAGCAGGGATCGGGGGGTGGCCGAGGCCAGCATCTCCACGATGTTGGCCAGATGGGCACTGAAGGTGGAGAGGTTCTGGGCGATGCTCTGTTCATCCCCCACGTCGGCGGCCACCTGGTCGATGTCGCCCACCACGGAGCCCTCGCTGGCGGGGATGGGAAGGCCCATCCAGGCCAGCACCAGGGCCACTCCGGCGGTCTTGAGGGCCACGGTCTTACCCCCCGTGTTGGGCCCCGTCACCACCAGCTGGGAAAATCTCTCGCCGCAGGAGAGGGAGAGGGGCACCGCCTTGGGTCCCAGGAGGGGGTGCACCGCCCGGTTGAGGCGAAACTGGGGCTTGGGGACGAGGTCCGGGAGGTGCCACCGGTGCGATCGGGCGAAGTCGGCGGTGCCGTACAGGGCGTCCAGAAGCCCCAGGGATTCCTCGGCGTCTTCGATGGCGCCGCTGCGGGAAAGAAGGGCCTCCGTGAGGCGTCGGTAGATCTTTCGTTCGATGCGCTCTTCGTCTCGGCTGAGGAGGGAGAGCTTGTTGTTATGGGGTACCAGGGCGTTCGGCTCCATGTACACCGAGTTCCCCGATCCCGACCGATCTATGGCGATGCCGGGAAAGGAGTTCACATGCTCTTGGCGCACGAGCACGACGAAGCGCCCGTCCCGGAGGGAGAGCACCCGCTCCTGGAGTTTGGCCACCGTGCCGGGGTCGTTGAGAAGGCGCGCCCCCCTCTGGCGAAGGTCCCGGCGGACGACGTCGAGCTTGCGCCGCACCTCGGCGAGGTCGGGGGAAGCGCTGTCGTAGAGGCGGCCGTCGTCGCTGAGGCACTCCAAGAGCGCCAGTTCGTCGGCGAAGTCCCGCACCCCCTGGGTGAGGGCCCCCAGGGCGGGATAGGTGGCCCGATATTCCGCCACCGCCGCCCGGAGCTGCATGGCCACAAGAAAGAGCACCCGGAATCGCAGGAGTTCTTCTCCGGTGAGCAGGGCCGTTTCCCGGGCCTCCTCCAAAAGGGGGGAGACGGGTTGGAGACGGCTGTCCCAGGGGAGCTCGCCGTGCACATCCCGACAGCGCCCATAGGCGCGCAGCACTTCCTGTCGCTGATGGAGCTGTTCCATCGTGCCGGCGGGCTTTAATACATCGAAATGCCGCACACCGAGGGGTGTGCGGCAGAAACGGGCTATCAGGCCCAGTACCGCGTCGATTTCAAGAATACGTCGAGTTCTTTCCGCAACGATCATGGCGAATCCGTTCCGCTCCCATCCAACAAGGGCCCCACCTCCAGAGAGGGCAGGGCAAGATTTTTGGGGAGTTCCACGCCGCGCTCCCGCAGGGCGCCCTCCACGAGGGGCCATATCCCCCCCGCCAGGCGCATGAAGCGGCTTTCTCCCATCCAGGCGGGTTCCGCGCCCCCCGATACGACAAGTCCCGCCCCGTAGATCAGCAACACCAGCAACAGGGCCTTGGCCAAGCCACAGAGCCCTCCGGCGCCCCGATCCAGGAGGGATAGGTGGGTAAAGCTCAACAGGGCCTTGGCGAGGCGTTCCGCCATGGCCGCCAGGAGCATGACGAGGAAAAAGATTCCCACCATGGCGACGACGGAGGCGGTGCCGGGGGAGAGGTCGACAAATTTCGCCACCAGCTCTCCTCCCTGGGAGCCCAGGCGCCAGGCCAAAAAGGTTCCCCCCGCCATGCCCAGCAGGGATAAGACCTCCCCCGCCAGTCCTCGCCAAAGACCCCGAATCACGAGCCCCCCCGTGACCACCGCGAGCAGCAGGTCCACCAGGGAAGAGTTCATAGCAGATTTTCCTCTCTGGCGAAGGCCTCCAGCCGTTCTCCGATGCGATCCAGCGAGAGGGCCATCTGCAAGCAGGTCAAGACCAGGCGCTGCTCCCGAGGAAGGTGGCGGGGGGCCTCGTCAAAGGCGGCCCCCACCAAGGTCCTCACCCTATCCCAGGCCTTGTCGTCCAGCCGGGTCCTCAGAGGGTAGGTCACTTCGCCCAGGCGCAAAGTCACGGTACGAAGCCCATCCTCCTCCGCCAATGGTCTCATGAGTGGGCCTGGGGCCCTCCGGGATGACCGCCGAAGGAGCGGAAGCGCTCCAGCAGTTCGTTAAGCTTTTGCTCCGCCTGGGCACGGTCCTTCCGGGCCTGCATGTCTTCCCGTTCCCTCTGTTCGACGGAACGCTGAATCTCTTTGCGCAGGCGAATCAGCTCCAGCTCCTTTTCCTGAACGAGCTTTTTTTGCTCCTCCAGGGACACCCCGTACTCTTCGCGCTCCTTTTCCAACGCTCGAAGGCGCTCCATGACCTTATCCAAGAGTTTTTCCAACTGTTCGATCTGCTGTAGCATGCCCTACAACGACCCCTTTCTTGGATGGACGTGGGATGGGAGGCAAGACCCCGGGCTGACCCCGAAGCCCTCCTCCTGGGGAAACATTTTAACACACCGCCCCGCGTCGGGATAGCTACCGCAACACATACCCCCGGGCCGCCAGGGCCTCCCTCAGGGCGTTGTGCAGGGAGTCCACCTCCCCTTCCCCCAAGGTGCGGTCGGGGTGACGCCAGGCCACGGAAAAGGCCAGGCTGCGTTGCCCCTCGGGAACCCCCTGCCCCGAGTAGACGTCAAAAAGCCGCACGGAGGCCACCCGTTCGCCCCCCAGGCGCCGGACTTCCCGGGCGGTTTCGATGACGGGAACGCCTTCGGAGGCCAGGAAGGACACGTCCCGGTAGGCCGCCGGGTACCGGGCGGGCTCGGGGAAAAGGGCCTTGCCCCAGTCCATGAGGGGCGCCGTGTCCAGTTCAAAGACGAAGAGGTCTTCTTCCACGTTGAGCTCCCGCGCCAGGGAGGGTTTGATCTGGGCCAGGTATCCCAGGGAGACGTTTCCCACGGTGATCAGGGCGGTGCGCCCCGCATGGCCAAAGGGTTGGCTCCCCTGATGGAACTCCACCCGGGCGCCACACCCCCGGCAGAGGGCTTCGATGTCGGCCTTGACGCCAAGAAAGGTTTCGGCCTCTTCGCCGAAGCGGCGATCCTTGCCCGCATAGGCCACGCCCCCCAGCCGAGAGGGTTCCACGTGCCCTTCGCCTTGGCGCAGGAAGACCCGGCCGATTTCAAAGATCCGAATGGCGTTGCGCCACCCCCCCCGCAGGTTGTGCTCCACCACCCCCAAAAGCCCCGGCATCATGGAGGGACGAAGGACGCTCTGCTCCGCGCTCAGGGGATTGGCCACCCGCAAGGGGCGGGACCGGGGGTCGTCCGGAGGAAAGGCCAGGCGCTCCAGGCTCCCGGGGGAAACGAAGCTGTAGGTGACCACCTCCGTGAAGCCTCGCCCCATGGCGATCTCCCGCAGGCGACGGTCGGTGCGGACCTCGGGGGTGGGCAGCCCCGGGTGGTGCAGGTTGGAGGGGATGCGCGAAGGCACCTGGTCGTAGCCGTCGAGGCGGGCCACTTCTTCGACGAGGTCTTCTTCAATGCCCACGTCAAGGCGCCAGGAGGGCACGGCAAATTCCGCCGCTTCGACGCTCCGGGAGAGCTCTTCGAAGCCCAGGCGGTCCAGCACGGCCTTGGCGTGATCCATATCGTCTTTAAGCGTAAGTTTTTTTAGCACCGGGGCGCGAAGGGTCACGGTCCGGGGCTCGGGGCGATCGTCTCCCGAGGTGCGGGGCAGAAAGGCCACATCCCCTCCCGCCCAGTCTCGGAAGAGGGTGAGGGCGTGCCTCAGGGCGGGGAGGGACTTGCATCGATCCACTCCCCGGGCAAAGCGGTTCGATGCCTCGGAGCGCATCCCCAGGCGCCGGGAGGTGGATCCCACGCGATCGGGGGCGAAGATGGCCGATTCCAGGGCCACCCGCTGGGTCCCCGGGACGATCTCCGTGGCCTCTCCCCCCATGACCCCCGCCAGGGCGACGGGAATGCCGCCGCTGGTGATGCAAAGGTCCCGGTCTACCAATACCCGATCTTTACCGTCCAGGGTGCGGAGCACTTCGCCCTCGCTGGCGCCCCGCACGAGGATGTGGCGGGCGGGAAGACGGTCGTAGTCGAAGGCATGGAGGGGTTGTCCCCAGAAGATCATGACGTAGTTGGTGGCGTCCACCACGTTACTGATGGGGCGCATGCCGGAAAGGGCCAGCCGCACCCGGGACCGCACGGGGGAGGGACCCATGCGGAGGTTTTCTGCGTATCCCAGGGCGTAGAAAGGGCATCCCCGGTCCTGGAGGGCGATGCCGTCGAAGGACACGGGCCACTCTCCCCCTTCCAGGGGAAAATCTGACCCGGGAAGGAGCTCCGAGGAGGGAAGCAGGGCGTGGACCTCTCGGGCGAGCCCCACCAGGCTCAAGAGGTCCCCCCGGTTGGGCGTCACGGAGACGTCCAGGATCACGTCGTCAAGCCCCAGCCATACTGCGGCGTCTTCGCCCTCGGGGGCGTCCTCGGGGAGGATCAGGATACCAAAATCGGTGGCCACCGAGGGTTGGCCCAATTCTTCCGCCGAGAGCATCATCCCCTCGGAGCGCCAGTCGTCGAAGTCCCGCACTCCTAGGGCGGTGCCATCCGCCAGGGTGGCGCCGGGGGGGGCATAGGGGACCAGGTCTCCCACGGCGACGTTGGGGGCGCCGGTGACGCAGAAGGCTTCTTTGCCCTTCCAGGTCACCCGGGCCCCCCGGAGCCCCTCTCGGGAGGGGTGGGGGCTCAGATCGGTCACCCGGGCGATGACCACGCCGGAGAGATTTTTCCCCGGGCGTTCGATGGATTCCACCTCGCTCCCCGTCATGGTGAGGCGGTCCGCCAGCACCTCGGGGCGTTCGGAAAAGCGCACCAGATCGCGAAGCCAATTCAGGGAAAGGAGCATCAGGCCAGCCCCCCTTGGGTCAGGAATTGGACGTCGCCTTCGAAGAGCAGGCGAAGGTCCCGCAAACCATAGCGGAGCATGGCGATGCGATCGAGCCCCATGCCCCAGGCGAAACCGTTGTAGATGGCGGGGTCGATGCCCCCCGCCCGAAGCACGTTGGGGTGCACCATGCCCAGACCGCAGATCTCGAGCCACCCCGTGCCCTTACACACCCGGCATCCGGGGTCTTTTCCCTCGCAGACGACGCAGCTCACGTCCATTTCGATGGAGGGCTCGGTGAAGGGGAAGTAGCTCGCCCGGTAGCGCACGTCCAGGGGACGGTTGAAGACGGAGGAGGCAAAGGCCTCTAGGCAGCCCTTGAGATCGGCGATGGATACATCCCGGTCCACCAGCAACCCTTCGAGCTGGTGGAACATGGGAGAATGGGTGGGGTCGCTATCCCGGCGATAGACCCTCCCCGGGCAGATGATCCGCACGGGGGCTCCCCAGCGCAACATGGATCGGACCTGCACCGGCGAGGTATGGGTGCGCAGAAGCTTGCCCTCTTCCATGTAGAACGTGTCCTGCATGTCCCGGGCGGGATGGGACGGGGGAATGTTCAGGGCCTCGAAGTTGTGGAAGTCATCTTCCACCTCGGGCCCCGTGGCCACGGAAAAACCGAGCCCCGAGAAGATATCGATGACGTCGTGCATGACCTGCACCACGGGATGAAAGCTCCCCCAGCCTCGCCCCCGGGAGGGCAGGGTCACGTCCACCCGATCCTTCTCCTCTTGGCGGGCGAACTGCGCCTTCTGGAGCGCCAGGAATCGCCTCTCCAGGAGCTGCTCCAGCTCCTCTCGCAGCGCGTTCACCGCCGCTCCAAAGGCGGGACGCTCCTCCGAAGGAAGGGAACCCAACAGCCGCAGCAAGGCGGTGACTTTCCCCTTCTTACCGAGGAGCTTCACCCGTTGGGTATCGAGAGCCTCCGTGTCCGAGCTGCCCGAAATTTCCTGGCGGCCCTGCTCTCGCAATGCTTCAACATCTTGTATCCGCGCGCTCACCCTGTCCTACCCCCTCTCCCATCCGGGAATTAGAAAAATCTCCGGGGCCCCCTGTGCTGAAAAAGGGACCTCCGGACGGCTCGCATCGAAGGGATCGTCCCCCTCGGACCTTGGCCCCCCCCTCGCCCACGTTCGGAAGTCACCGAAGAGGGATCGGGGCAAAGAGCGAAGGGCTCCGGGGCCTCCCCGAAAGCAAGAGGGTTCCTGCCGCGATGACCAAGCAGGAACCCCAACGTGACGGGGCGCCCCCCAGGGAGCGCCGTATGCGTATGGGTCCGGAGGGCTTACTTCCCCAACGCGACCTTCGCCTGGTCCACCAGCTTGGCAAAAGCAGGCATGTCGTTGATGGCCACATCCGCCAGCATCTTGCGATTGATCTCAATGCCCGACCGCTTCAGGCCGTTCATGAGCAAGCTGTACGTCAGGCCGTTGGACCGCGCCGCTGCGTTGATCCGGATGATCCAAAGCCGCCGGAAGTCCCGCTTGCGAGCCTTGCGATCCCGGTACGCATTGGTCATGGACCGGAAGAAGGCCTGCTTGGCCAACTTGAAGATATTCTTCTTGCGACCAAAATAACCCTTGGTTATACTAAAAAGCCTCTTGTATTTGCAATTACTGGCGCTACCGCCCTTAACCCGGGGCATGAGCATTCACCTCTTTCAAAAATACGTCACAGGCTGGAGGAAGATCCCCGCGAAACGCTTTTGTATCTCTCCACCCCCGGCCTGCACGACGGAAAAGCTTTAAGCGTAGGGAAGCATCTCCCGGATATTTTTCGCCTGGGCTTCGGGAAGGATTCCCGTGGCCCGCAACGTGCGCCGCCGTTTGGGGCTCTTGCAGTTCAGCTGGTGCCGACGACCGTTCTTCTGGTACGCCACTTTTCCCGTCCCCGTGAGACGAAAGCGCTTTTTCGTCCCCGAATGGGTCTTGATCTTTGGCATGACATCGAACCTCCTCGAAAAATCGCCGGGACGGGCCCGGCTTTATCCTCTTTCGGCTTAAGCCCTGTCCTCGACGACGCCCCTACCGGGGGCTTCTGCCGAGGGGGCCTTGTCCTTCTTCGGTTCTTTTAGTTCTTTTGGCTCCTTGGGGGCCGCCGGGGCAGAGGCCTTCTTGGGCTGGGGCACGGGGGCCAGCATCATCCTCATGAAGCGCCCCTCCATGCGCGGCGTCATCTCGACGGTGGCCAACCCCTCGCAGTCCTTCGCCACCCGGTCCAACACCACCCGGCCCTGGTCGAGGAACGCCATCTCGCGCCCCCGGAAAAACACCGAGACCTTGACTCGATGCCCATCTTCGAGGAAGTCTTTGATGGCCTTCGTCTTGAAGTTATAGTCATGGACGTCGATCTTGGGACGCATCTTCATCTCTTTGATGGTCTGGGTCTTTTGTTTCTTCCGGGCATCTTTGTCCTTCTTCTGCTGCTGGAACCGGAACTTGCCGAAGTCCATAATCCGGCACACCGGGGGAGTCGCCAGAGGGGCCACCTCCACCAGGTCGAGCTCCCGTTCTTCCGCCAAAAACAAGGCCTGGCGGGTGGGCACCACCCCCAGCTTTACCCCCTGGTCGTCGATCAGAAGGACTTCCGGAACGCGAATCTGTTCATTGACGCGAGGTTCGTCCTCGTTCTTCGTGACAGCTATAGCTCGCCACCCCTTTCATATCCGTTCCCCGCCGCCTTTGAGCCTGCGGAGGATTTCTAAAAAAAAGGGCCGGGAAAACCCGGCCCAAAGACACAGCGCACCAAAACACTCTTATGGCGCGGGCCAGGCCCCCGGAGGGAGCTGGCGAGAGGTCGGGCCTCTACTTGATCCGCCGGAGTGTAGCACGCCGGAGAAAAAAAATCAAGGATCAAGAGGAGCCTTTACGTCCCGAGGAAAAAGGCCCTCACCGGCCCAAATGTCGGAGGGGCTGGAACTCCCCGTCCAATCGAGACCGGAGTCCTTCCATCGTCATGCCCCCCAAATCTCCGGCGGCGCGTTCCCGTACCGCCACAGTGCCTTCGTCGCGCTCCCGGTCCCCGATGACCAACATGTAGGGGATCTTCTGCATCTGGGCGTCCCGGATACGCTTGCCGAGCTTCTCGTCCCGGGCGTCCACTTCCACCCGCACTCCCCATCCCCGCAGGGTCTTTTCCACCTCGGCGGCGTAGGCCCCGTGGTCCGACGCCACGGGAATGATCCGGGCCTGCACGGGGGCAAGCCAGTAGGGAAAGGCCCCCGCATAGTGTTCGATGAGAATGCCGAAAAAGCGCTCCAGGGAGCCCAGCAGGGCCCGATGCACCATGAAGGGACGTTTTTCTTTGCCGTCCGCGTCGGTGAAGGTCATGTCAAAGCGCTCGGGGAGGTTAAAGTCGAACTGGATGGTGGTCACCTGCCACTCCCGTCCCACCGCATCCCGCACCTTCAGGTCGATCTTGGGGCCATAGAAGGCCCCGCCCCCCTCGTCCACCTCATAGGCCAGCCCCTCGGCCTCAATGGCCTTCCGGAGCGAGGCGGCGGCGGTCTGCCAGGAGGCGTCGTCCCCCACGGACTTTTCCGGCCGGGTGGCCAGATAGGCTTTTACCTCGGAAAAGCCCAGGGTACGCCAGACATACATGGAGAAGCGCAACACCTCCAGGATTTCCCCCTCAATCTGCTCCGGCGTGCAGATGATGTGGGCGTCGTCCTGGGTGAACCCCCGGACCCTCATGCAACCGTGGAGCACCCCGGAACGCTCATAGCGGTACACGGTGCCCAGCTCCGCCCAGCGCAGCGGCAGATCGCGGTAGCTCCGGGTGCGGGTCTTGTACACCAGAATGTGGAAGGGGCAGTTCATGGGCTTGACGTAGTAGTCGTCCTTGTCAATCTCCATGGGGGAGTACATGTTTTCTTTGTAGAACCCCAGATGCCCCGAGGTCTCCCACAGCCAGGAACGCCCCAGATGGGGAGTGAAGAGGATGTCGTAGCCGTGGGCAAAGTGCTCCTGGCGCCACCAGTTCTCCAGCT
>CALMLW010000288.1 GCA_937868015.1 uncultured Synergistaceae bacterium
CGGGGCCCGGGACGACTTAAGGAGGATCTCTCATGTGGACTCTTGAAGAAGGGCTGCAAACGCTAAAGGCTCAGGGAGCCAAGATCACCGCTCAGCGCATCGCCATACTGAAACGACTGGAGGGGCGCAAAGATCATCCGTCGGCGGAGATGCTCTACAAGGAGTTGCGAGCGACCTTCCCCACCATCTCCTTTGCCACCATCTACGGCACGGCGGAGCTCCTCGCCCGGGCCGGGCTCATATCCATCCTCACCATCGACGACCGTCATGTGATCTTTGATCCCAACGCCGCCTTCCACGGACACTTCAAGTGTTCCCAATGCCAGGGCGTAGAAGATATCCCTCTGCCGGAAAAGGGCCTGCCCTCTTTTGGGGGAGACCGGCCTCATCGGGTGGACGAGGTCCAGGTCTTTTTTTACGGAGTCTGCCCCTCCTGTTTGGCCTCCGCCCAGGAACGAGCAGGAAACGCCTGATTTTCCTCGGCGCCGCATCTCCAGACGGTCCAGAACCAAAAAGGTTCTGGCCCGTCGTTTTTTTCCCCACAAAAACCTTCCATGGTGTATTATTGGACGGAGCCCTGGGCTCCCACCCCGACGATGGGACGGGGGTCTTTTTTGTGGGCCATTTCAGGGTCGGGCAAAAAGTAGGCTTCGGTCCCCTTCGGCGCCCCGCCGAGAAAGCCCTTCGCCAGCGAATCCCCATCGTCGATGGGGGGGATTGGTTGTTTTGTGGAAACGGGGCGGGAGACCTGGCAAGCAGCACGATCCCCCGAAAATAGGCGTGTCCCTCGGAAGGCTAAAGGGACGTCCCTTCCTAGTTCCTCGAGCTTCTTCGAAGGGGTGTCGTCAAGTAAACGGGGCAGAAGCGGGGCACGACTTTTTCTAAAATGGGAGCGGAACCATGGCGCGATTCGCCCTAGCGGCCTTCATGTTGTACGGCCCCTTTCTCTGGTGTGTCCTCCGCCGAGAATCCCCCCAGAGGTATGGCCTGACTTGGCGCTGGGATCCTGCCCTGGTGCGGTCGGTGCTCTTCTGGTGCGGGTTCACCCTGATCCCCCTCACGGGGGTGGCGTGGTTTTGGCCCACGGGGGGCATTCCTCGCACGATACCGTGGGGAGGGGTGGGACAACTTGTGATGGCGGGCACCACCGCCGCCATCGTGGAAGAGATCTTCTTTCGGGGTTGGGTCCAGTCTTCCCTCAGACCCTGGGTGGGAACGATGGGACGGGTGGTGTTGGTGTCGGCTCTTTTTGCCGCATCGCACATGATTTTCCAGAGTCGTCCCCTCTTCCTCGCCACATTTTTCCCGGGGCTTATCATGGGGTATTTGCGAGAACGGCACGACACCGTGTCGGCTCCGCTTCTGTACCATGCCCTGTGTAACGTCTGGGCCGTATGGTTTTTCCCGAACCCATAACGTCCTTTTTGATATCCTCCGACCCCGTCAGTGGGAAATCTAAGCCCTAGTTCCCTTCGGTGCTCCCGGGACTTTTCGGCTGTTTCTCTGGGGCCTTTCGGGGATAATTTTCCGAGGAGGTTGCTATGCCAAAAGTTCTTAGGAGCTCCGGTTACCCATGATCTCCCCCGACGCCACCGTGGGCCTTGCCATCAAGGACCCCAAGGTGCGCATGGCCCTGGAAGGGCTCCTGCGCTCCCTGGGGTTGGCGTGCACGACCTGGGATGATCTGGGGGATGTGGTCATGGGCGTGGATCACCTGGACGCCCCTCTGGAGGTCCTTTTTTTAGGCTGGGGGCAGACCCAGGAGGGAGAGGCCTCGCAGATCCAGGCGATCCGGCTCCACGCAAGGGGTTCTAGTACCCAGTTCTTTGCCTTGTCGCCGGAGTGGAGCGACATCCGCGCCCGGATGCGCGCCCGGGTGGCGGGGTGCGACGATCTGCTGGCCCTTCCCCCGGACCCCAATCAAATCCGTCGAGCCCTGGGCTTTCCCGTGGAAGAAGTTTCCGCCCCGAGCCCTGCTCCCGCCCCCGTACCGGAAAAAACGACGGTCTCTGAAGATACCCCCTTTCCTCCGGACTTTCGGGTCCTCGTGGTGGACGACGCCGCCGTGGTGCGGGTAGGACTCAGTCGTCTGTTGTCCAAGATGGGGTGTGTGGTGGTGGAGGCGGAAAATGGCCAGGACGCCCTAAGAAAGCTTCCTTCGGCCAACCCGCACGTGATCATCACCGACCTTCTCATGCCCTACATGGATGGCTTTGGATTCATGCAAAACCTTCGGGAAAAGACCCAGTGGGAGCACGTTCCCGTCATCGTGGTATCCGGGTATGGAGACAAGCCGCGCCTCATCCAGGCCCTGCGCCACGGGGCCGTCGATTTTATCGTCAAACCGTTCAAGCCCGAGGTCATCAGGCAAAAACTGCTTAACATGCTGCATCAAAAAAAAGACTGATATCCCCCCGAACTGCCGACCCCTTGGGGGGGAAAAGCCTCCGCCTTGAGAACAACGGGGCTCTGCAAAGGAGACCAAGTCGCACCCTGGCGTCGGCGCCAGGAGAGGCGCTAAGGCCCCCCGAAAGATCCCTTGGGGAGGGCCTTGGCCGTGAGAGGTCCCAAGAGGTCAGACCTTACCTTCGGGGAAGGTCTGACCTCTTTTACTCCTTTACCCTTACTCCACCGTCACGCTTTTGGCCAGATTTCGGGGCTGGTCGATGGGGCATCCCCGCGAAAGCGCCACGTGATAGGCGAAAAGTTGCAGGGGGATGACGGTCAAAAAGGGCGTCAATTCCTCCTCCGCCCAGGGCACGGCGATAACCTGTTCCACGTGCGACGATAGGAGCGTATCCCCTTCGGTCCCCACCGCCAACACGGGGGCCTTCCGGGCCCGGGTCTCCTGAATGTTAGATATGGTTTTCTCGTACAAGCTATCCCGGGGGGCCACCACAAAGACGGGGAGCTCGGGCTCCAGGAGGGCGATGGGGCCGTGCTTCATTTCCCCGGCGGCGTAGGCCTCCGCATGCACGTAGGAGATCTCCTTGAGCTTCAGCGCCCCCTCCAGCGCCACGGGGTAGGAGTGACCCCGGCCGAGAAACAGGAAACTCCGCGCCCCCGCGTAGCGAGCGGCGAGCGCCCGCACCGAGGCGTCAAGCCGGGTGAGTAACGCCTCCACTCGGTAGGGCAGCTGTAAAAGCCCCTCGGAAAGTCTTTTAGCTTCGGCGGAAGACACCCCTCCCCGCTTCAGCCCAAGGTAGAGCGCCAGGGCATAGAGGGTACCCATCTGCCCCATGAAGGTTTTGGTGGCCGCCACTCCTATCTCGGGCCCCGCCCGAAGGAGCAGGGTGTCGTGCACCTCTCGGGCTAGAGTCGACCCTCGCACGTTGGTCACCGCCAGGCATCGAGCCCCTTCACTCCGGGCCTTCCGCAAAGCCGCCAGTGTGTCGGCCGTCTCTCCGGACTGCGATACGAAGATAGCCAGCGTGTCGGCGTCGGCCCGCAAGGGACGGTATCGGTACTCCGAGGCGATGTCGGCGAGCACCTCCAGGCCGGTCCAGCGCTCCAGGACCCTTTGTCCCACCAGAGAGGCGTAATGGGCCGTACCGCAAGCCACCACGTGAATTCGTTTCCAGGATCGTATGAGGGCGTCATCCCAATCCAGCTCCCCCGAAAGATCTACCCCCCCGGGGAAGATCCGCCCCTTGAAGGCCGCCCGAAGCACGCCTCCCTGTTCGTGTATTTCTTTGAGCATGTAGTGAGGGAAGCCGTCTTTTTCCGCCATGGTCACGTCCCAATCCACCATGGATCCGGGGCGATGGATCTCTTCCCCCGTAGCGTTCCACATCGTCGCCCCGCAGGGGCCCAGACGGGCCATATCTCCGTCTTCCAGGTAGATGACCTCCCGGGTATAGGGCAGAAGGGCGGAAACGTCCGAGGCACAAAAGGCTTCCCCTTTCCCCAGCCCCAGCACCAGCGGCGATCCCCGCCGCACACAGAAAAAATGGTCCGGATCCTCACCGTCCATGATGGCCAGGGCAAAGGATCCCTGGAGGCGTCCCTGGAGTTCCCTTAGGGCCTCCGGCATAGAAGCAATCTCTCCCATGATGCGAGCCAGAAGCTGCACCACCACTTCGCTGTCGGTCTCGGAGGAAAAAATGGCGCCCTGTTTTTCCAGTTCTTCCCGGAGTTCGCTGTAGTTTTCCACGATGCCATTATGGACCAAGGCGAAACGATGGCGGTCATCCGCATGGGGGTGGGCGTTGGCCTGGGTCACCCCCCCGTGGGTAGCCCAGCGGGTATGGCCAATGCCCCGAAATCCGTCGAATCCCGCTGCGCGCACCGCGTCGGCCAGCTCCGCCACCTTGCCCACTTCCTTGATGGTGCGTAATCCTTCGGCGGTCCATACTGCCAGCCCCGCAGAGTCGTACCCTCGGTACTCCAGCCGCCGCAGCCCCTCCAACAACACGTCACAGGCGTTGCGAGGTCCGACGTATCCCACGATACCACACATAAAAACTTTCTCCTCTCTAGCCGTCCGCAGAAGGTGGCACGGGCTTTGTTCCGGGATCACTCGCCGGAGTTTGTCCCTGCCTAGGAGCCCTTCCAGCTCCCTGGGGCATCCGCCGAAGGTTCGATACTCCCCAGACCTCGTCCACCGCCTCTTCTGTCCCGTCTTTTCGGGCGGGATCGAAGGACTCTGGCGGTTCTGGCGCTTAACCAAAACGCTAAAGTTTTTTTGACATGGACCACCCCCTCCTAGGGCCCCGGGCGGAAAAGAAGCCCTCCATCGAAAAAAAATTATCGGGGACCGTCGAGGGCTCTATCGCCAAAGGCGACGGCCTTACGCTTCATCCCCCAGGACCTCTTGAAGAATTCCCTTGAGTTCCGGATCCTCCCACGCCATGGTGATGGTGGCTCGGAGCCATCCCTGCTTAGTGCCGCAATCCAGGCGCTTTCCCCGGTACAGGTACCCCCAGATGGGTTCCCGGAGGAGGAGGGATCGCAGGGCGTCGGTGAGCTGGTACTCCCCCCCCGCTCCGGGGTTCAAGGAGCGGAGCTCTTCGAAGATCGTGGGGGACAAGACGTATCGCCCCATAATGGCGTAGCGGCTCGGAGCCCGACCCGCCACGGGCTTTTCCACCATATCCTTGAGGCGGAACACCCCGTTTCCCACATCGTCGGCGGCCACAATGCCGTAGCGGGAAGTGTCTTCCGGGGACACTTCCTCCAGGGCTATCACCGACCCCCCGTGGCACTCATGAACATCGATCAGCTGCTTCATCACCGGGGGATCTCCCCGCATGACGTCGTCGGGGAGGATGACGCCGAAGGGGCCATCTTGGCACATGAGTTCGCCGCAGAGCACGGCGTGCCCCAGCCCCAAGGGCTCGGATTGACGGACGTAGGAAAATCGCGCCATCTGGGTAATGTCGCGCACCAACCGGCACAAATCGTCCTTACCGCGACGCTCCAACAAGTCCTCCAGCTCCCAAGAGCGGTCGAAATAGTCCTCGATGGAGCGCTTTCCCCGCCCCGTGACGAAGATCACGTCGCCACACCCCGAAGATACCGCCTCTTCCACACCGTAGTGGATGATGGGGCGGTCGATGAGGGGGAGCATTTCCTTTGGGGTTTCCTTCGTTGCGGGCAAAAACCGGGTTCCGAGGCCCGCCACGGGAAAAAGACACTTGGTGACCTTACGGGAAAAAGCCATCTCTATCTCCTTTAAAATTTTTTAATTTTCTGCGTTCAGAGCGCAGATTCGGGCCTCTAGATCGTCACTCACGGCCTGCACCAGCGTGGGATCTTTGGCTTCCACCAGGATGCGCACCAGGGGTTCGGTGCCGGAGGGGCGCACCAGAATACGACCCACCCCCTGCATCCGGGCCTCGGCTTGGTTCAGGAAGACCTGCCAATTATCATCCTCCAGGATGCGACGCTTGTCCTTCACGTGGAGGTTGCGCAAAATTTGAGGGTACCGGGCGAAGCGGTCCACCAGGGTGTCCACGTCCTCTCCCAACTCCCGGCAGGCCCTCAGGAAGAGCAGGGCCGAACAGAGCCCATCCCCCGTGGAGACGAACTCTCGGATGATGATGTGCCCCGATTGTTCCCCTCCCAACTGGCTTTCTTCTCGTTTCATGGTCTCAAGGACGTAGCGATCTCCCACGGGGCACCGGAACACGGGGATGTGTTCTTCTCCCAGGTGCTCCTCAAGGGCCATGTTGCTCATCACCGTGGCCACCACCCCCGACCCCAGGGTGCCGCGACGGCGCAGCCAGCGAGCCAGGACCCAGAGGAGCACGTCACCATCCAGGGTGCGACCCTGGCGATCCACGAAGAGCACGCGGTCCGCATCGCCGTCGAAGGCCACCCCTAGTTGTCCCCGGTGCTCCTTGACGCACCCCACCAGGTGGGACATGTGCATGACTCCCACGTCTTCGTTGATGTTGAGCCCGTCGGGGCGATCCCCTGTCACCACCGTATCCGCCCCCAGGAGGGCGAAAAGGGGGCCCGCCACTGGTACGGCCGCTCCGTGGGCGCAATCCACCACCAGGCGGCCGGGCCAAGTATGCTCCCCCGCCAGGCTTTCCAACCAATGCTGGTAGCGCTCCCTCAGGAAAGCCCCGTCTCCCACCACCCCCGTCGAGGCTCCGGTAGGGCGCCAGTCGTCCAGGAGATGGTCGTCCATGTATTCTTCTATGGAGGCTTCATCTTCGTCAGAGAGCTTGCATCCTTGGGAGTCGAAAAACTTAATGCCATTGTATTCCGCCGGGTTGTGGGAGGCGCTGATCACCACTCCCCCCGAGGCCCCCACGCTGCCAATGGCAAAGCTCACTCCCGGAGTGGGCAACACCCCCACCGTGAGGGCGTCGGCTCCGGCGGACATGAGCCCCGCCATCGTGGCCGCCTCCAACATGTCTCCGGAGCGACGGGTATCTCGCCCCACCACCACCCGAGGCCGGGACACCCCGCGGCGCACGAGCCACCACACGAAGGCCCGGGCCAGATGAAGCGCCATTTCCGGCGTCAGCATCCCGCGATTGGCCACGTCCCGTACGCCATCGGTCCCAAAAAGACAACGAACCCTACCCGATCCCGTCAACATGACAATTCCTCCAGGCTTCTTCAGATTTCCCTTCTTTCATTCCACCAAAGCGTAAACCGTTACCATGGGAGGAGAGATCTCCACCACTTCCACATCGGCACTGCGTCCCCGGAGTCTCACCGGCACCGTTACCCGGCGGGATACGAGGTTTGTCACTTCCACGTAGGCCCGAGGGGCTCCGTCACCGCTCAAGACCCCCACGAGGCCCCGGAGGGTCACTTTCACCTTGTTGGGGTCCACCTTCCATCGGGGGTAGATGCTCCTTCCTTCCACATCGACGGGGACCGACGAAAAGGTCCGGGAGATCAGCACCGGGCGCACCGTCGCCTGCACCTGTACCGTGGGAAAGGGATAGACCGTGAGCCCTTCTCCCGGAGACAGGATGTTGGCCGAGAAGGTGGCATTGCCTCTCAGCCCCGACACGTCCACGCTTTCTATGTCAAGAAAAGACACTCCGGCCAGCACGGAGGAGGGGCCCCAGACCGTGGCTGTGGGCGGACGCACCGTCACCATGGCCAAGGTGTAGTTGGGGTCCACGTCGCCAAAAACGTGGGCTCGCAGGGGCACCTGCTTCTGGGGGAGCTCTCGGGAAAGTTCGAACCGAAGTCTCACGTCCTTCGGTTCCATCCACACCCGATCGTCTCGGAGGCCGGAGAATTGGGCGCTGAGCGGCAGAGACATCACTCCGTCTCCGTCGTCCACCAAGTCCTGCGCCCGAGGGGCTGCCCAGACTTCCGAGATGCGCCCCAGCGAAGTGTCGGGCCCCTTCAGTAACACCTCGGGGGGATCCAGGCTGGCCGCCACCAGGGCGTACCCCTCGGGAAAGTCTCCCTGCACGCGCAAGGTGATGGGCATGGTTTTCTCCACGTTCCGGGAGATTTCCACCCGCACCGACGACGGGCTGACGGTCACCAGGGAAATACCGGAGGGCAAGACCGGCGTCACGGGTAACGTATATTTTCCCGGCCCCAGATCCCTTATGGCCACGAAACAGCTCAAGTTTTCTTGGGTCAGGCCGCGCAGGGGGGCCACTTTTCCCGTCACCTGCACGTCGACGAAGGACGAAGGGTTGTTAAGGGATAGCCCCGGCCCCAATCCCTGATACTCCAGAGGCAGGCGAAAGCTTTTAACCGTTTCCGATGTCCGATCCCCCGCCACGTAGAACCACAGCAACATCGCCAACCCCACGGAAATGATCTGGAGGAAAAAGCGGGAATCCAAAATATTTTCATATCTACTGTTTTTTCTCATGCGCTTCTCCCTGCGGTTTGGGCGACGAAAAGAGACGTTTTACTTTCTCGAAAAAGGGCATCGTTTCCTGCTCGTTAGAAAAGTAAACCAGCAGCATTTTCCTCAACTGGGCTTCTTTGAGATCTCGGGCCAGGTGCCCATTGGTGGCCAAAGAGATCTCTCCCCGCTCCTCGGAGACCACCACCGCCAAGGCGTCGGAGACCTCGGACACCCCCAGGGCGGCCCGGTGGCGGGTACCACAGGCCCGGGATAGGTTGACCGTGTCAGAGAGGGGGAGGTAGCACGCGGCCGCCAGAATCTTCTCCCGGTCAAAAACCGCCGCTCCGTCATGCAATGGGGTCCCGGGCCAAAAGATGGACACGATGACTTCCTGGGTGATCTCCGCGTCTAATTTGACGCCGGAGCGCCACACGTCCCGTAGCCCCGTCTCTCGCTGTAAAACCAGCAGAGCTCCGATGCGCCGGGACTGAAGGTGGATCAACGCCCGCAACACCTCGTCCGCGAAGGACTCCGCCCTCTCTTGAACCAGGCGACGGCGCCAGATATTTCCCCGACCCAGCTCCTCCAATAGGCGCCGTAGCTCCGGTTGGAAGATGACGGGGATCGTGAAGAGCAACACTCCCATGAGCTTCCCCACGACCCAGGAGAGGGCCTCCAGATGGGCCACCTTGGCCAGAAGGGCCGCCACCGCCAGCACCATCATGCCCTTTACCAGCTGCATGGCCCGGGTGTCCACCAGGAGCAACAACAGCCTGTAGAGGATCAGGGCAATGATGGCGATATCAAGCACATCTTGCCATCGGATGTCCACAGCCATGGGCGTCATACGATCCCCCCTTCCATCCCTAGGCTCGATCTTTTGGATACACCCTCCGGTGGCGGGGCCCCCGGAGGGCGGATCCCATTCTACGGGGTTCCTTCACCCAGGGCAACCTCAAGCTCGACCGGCAGGGGCGTTTCGCCTTAAGGGAGGGCGTAAGGCCTCGGCCCTGGCGGGGGAGAAGAGGGGTATCTCAAGAGGTCCTCCGAGGATCATTTCCCCGCCATCTTTCGGAGAACGGCCAAATTGCCCCCGTCCCCCGGCCCGTCTTTAGGGGTCTCTAAGATGCAGGGAACTTCATCCCAGCGATCATCCTGGAGCACCAGCCCGAAGGGGCCCGCGCCCATCTCCCCCTCCCCCACGTGGGCGTGGCGGTCGCGGCGGCTTCCTCGGGGGGTCTTGCTGTCGTTGAGATGCCAGCACCCCACTCGATCTTCGCCCACGGCCTTATTCACCGCTCCCATGAGGTGTTCGTAGGTGGCGGGGGTGCGAAAATCGTACCCCGCCGCCCAGAGGTGACACGTGTCCAGGCATACCCCGATGCGGGGGTGGTCTTCCACCATGTCCAGCGCGGCGGAAAAGTGCTCCAGTTTCCCCCCTAGGGTGTTTCCCGCCCCCGCCATGGTCTCCAGGAGCAGGCGCACCCGCGAGTCCTCGGTGGCATCCAGGGTCCGGCACAACGCATCCCCCAGGAGGGTCAACCCCTCGGCTTCACTCTCTCCCCGAAAGCTTCCGGGGTGCAGCACTAAAAGGTCAATGCCCAAGGCGTCGCATCGGCGAATTTCCCTCACCAAGGCGTCTAAACTCTTGCTCCGGAGCTCCGGGTCCCCCACTAAATTTATGAGATACGAGGCGTGGGAGACCACTTCCTTCACGGAGCTCTGCCGCCACCGGCGAAAAAAGGCTTCGCTCTCCCCCAGGGAGACATCGGCCCCATGCCACTGTAGCTGGTTTCTGGTGAAGATCTGGATCGCCTCGCATCCCAAGGCCTCTCCTCGGTCAAAGGCGCGCCCGAGCCCTCCGGCCACGGAGACGTGGACTCCCAGGAGGCCCATCAGGATTGCCCCTCTTTGTCCCGGGACCTCGAGGGGCGGGCCAGGATCACCGTAATCTTACCTTTCCGCTGAACACGACCCCCCGGATCCCATCCACCGTGACCAACATCCCATCTTCTAGGATCCGCAGGGCATCCTCGGCGCTCACCACGCAAGGTATGCCCAGCTCCAGGGCCACGATGGCGGCATGGCTCGTGAGCCCCCCCTCTTCTGTGACGAGGGCCGACGCGCCTTGCATGGCCGGAAGAAAGCTTTGGTCCGTCTGAGGCGCCACCAGCACGTCTCCGGGGCGCATCTTCTCTCGGGCCTCCGAAGCCGTGGCAGCCCGACAGACCCGTCCCGAGGCCTCTTTCCGGATGAGGGATAGCCCCTTGAGCAGGATGCGCCCCACCGTGTGGACCTGCACCATGTTGGTGGTGCCTGGGATGCCCACGGGGACCCCCGCCGTGACCACCACCAGGTCTCCTTCGGAGACGAGGTGTCTCTCCAGCGAGGCGGCCAAGGCTCCCTCCAGGGCTTCCTCCGCTGTGGCGGCGTGGTCCTGAAGGATGGGATAAAGCCCCCACACCAGGGCGAGCTTCCGCCAGGTCCTCTTGATGGGGGTCCCCGCGAGGACGGGGCAAACCGGGCGGAACTTGCTCACCATGCTGGCGGTGCTGCCGCTTTCGGTGAGGGATATGATGACTCGGGCCTTCATCTCTTCGGCGATTCGCACCGCCGCATGGCTCACGGCGTCGGGGACCGTGGTGGCGGCGATGGGCACGGTGCATCCCCTCTGCCAACGGTCCCGTTCGCTCTCCACCCGAGTGACGATGCGTCCCATGGTCTCCACGGCCAACACGGGGTATTTGCCTTTGGCGGTCTCCCCCGAGAGCATCACCGCATCGGCGCCGTCCAAGATAGCGTTCGCCACGTCGTTGGCCTCCGCCCTGGTGGGACGGGGATTTCGTATCATGGAGTCCAGCATTTGGGTGGCCACGATGACGGGCTTCCCTTGGGAGCGGCATAGGTCAATGATGCGCTTTTGCACCAAGGGGACGTCTTCGGTGGGAATTTCCACCCCCAGGTCTCCCCGGGCCACCATCATACCGTCCACCACCTGGGAGATCTCCTTCAGGTTTTGCACCGCCAGCTTGGTCTCGATCTTGGCGATGATGCCCAAAGTCCCCCCAAAGTCTTCCAGGACCCGACGGACGTCCATCACATCCTCCCGGGTCCGAACAAAGGAGACGGCGATGTACTCCATCTGGTGTTCCACGCCCCACCGGATGTCTTCCACATCCTTGGGGGTGAGGGCGGGCACGGACAGGATGGCGTCGGGGACGTTGATCCCCTTACGCTCCCCTAGCTCTCCCCCCACCAGCACCAAACAGGTGATCTCTTCGCCTTCGACGTGCTCCACCCGGAGGTGCAGGGTGCCATCGTCAATGAAAACGTCCATCCCCGGGGAGAGCTCTTGGGAAAGGCGGTCGTAGCTCACGGAAACCCGGGCGGCATCTCCTTCTTCCTCCCGCGTGGTCAATACCAGGGTTTTCCCTTCCACCAACGTCACCGGGGCGCGTTCCTTCAAGGTTCCCGTACGAATTTCTGGGCCCTTCGTGTCCAGCAACGTGGCCAAAGGCCTCCCCATCTCCTGCTCCACGCGACGTACCTGCTCCAAGTTCAGGGCATGGGTCTCGTAAGACCCGTGGCTGAAGTTAAACCGCGCCACATCCATCCCCGCCGACGCCATGGCCCGAAGGGTATCGTAGTCACTACAGGCAGGACCCAGGGTACAGACGATCTTTCCTCTACGCATGGTCACCCCTCCCGCTCTCGGCCACCCCATGGCGCGTCAATACCCGAGCCTTCCCCCGAATTTTCATGGCAGAAGTGTGCTCGGTGAACTGAGAAATCCACACTTCGCCCCGGTCCAGCTTTTCCGTGTGCGTAAATCGGGTCTCGTGTCCTCGGGTCAGGCCAATCACCGTCACCCCGTCTTCTAAGGCCTGCACCACGATGAAATCTCCCAGGATAGACTCTCCCCCCGCCCCTAGCGCTTCGCGACCCTGTGATCCCGGCATCTTCGCTCTCCTTCTCCTTCCGGCTCCTCCGGCTCCTCCTGCCCCTCAACACACCAACTCCACCCGCCCCTGGGAAAGGTCTTTCAGCTTCTCGGGGGAAAGCACTCCCTTCTGAACTCGTAGGTCGCGCAATCGCAAGAGGGCCATCGTCGAGCCGTCCTGCACTTCCAAAAGCACGGGGCTCTTCCCGGGGAAATTCTTCAGCTCCCGTAAGACCTCTCGCACCACCTCCGATGAAATCCCCCGGCCATCCACCCGAAGCCGCACCTGGGGGACCTGATCTCTCTCCACGACCTCCAGGGGGATGATTTTTTCCGCCAGGAGCACTGTATCCCCCCGCTCCTGAACTCTTCCCGTCACCACCACCACATCGCCCACGGAAAAAATTCCCCTCATCTCCGCCCAGTTCCTAGGGAAGCAGACCACTTCCACCTTGGCGTCGGGGTCTTCCAGGATCAGGACCCCCATGGGATCGCCTTTTTTTGTGAGGGCCTCTCGACGCTCGGTGATCATGCCTCCCACCGATACCAGCGAATCCGGTGCCTTCCAAAAGGACAGATCGGCGATGACGCAGTTTGTAAAACGAAGCAGGCGATGGACGTAATCGTCCACCGGATGCCCCGAAAGATATAGCCCCAAGGTTTCTTTTTCCATCTCCAGTCGCTCGCGAGGAGTGGGTTCGGGCACGTCGGGCAGAGGAGGGCGTTCTTCTTCTTCGCTCCCCGAAGCCCCGAAGAGGGATCCCTGCCCTCCGTCGGAGGACCGCCGGGCCAACAGATCCGATAGGGATGGCAGGGCTTCCAATAGTTGCCTGGAATTGCCCCCCAGCCCATCAAATCCCCCGGACCGGATGAGGTTTTCCACCACTCCCCGATTCACCACTCGGGTATCGACGCGTTTCAGAAAATCCCAGAGGGACGAAAAGGGACCCTTTTTCCTCCTGGACGATAGGATGGCCTCCACCGCCGCGTCCCCCGCTTTAGATATGGCGCTGAGGCCGAAGCGAATCGCGTCACCCACCACGGTGAAGTCGGCGCCGGATTCGTTCACGTGAGGAGGTAAGACGGCGACCCCCGCATCCCGCACACTTCGCACGTAGCGCGCCAGGACGTCGATGCGAGAGCCGATCTGGCTGGACAAGACAGCGGCCAGGAACTCGGCATGATAGTGGGCCTTGAGATAGGCCGTCTGGTAGCTTATCATGGCGTAGGCCGCGCTGTGGGACTTGTTGAATCCGTACCCTGCGAACTTCTGGATGACGTCGAAGATCTCCTCCGCCACCCTCTCTCCCACGCCGTTTTTCAGGCACCCGGCCACGAACTTACCCCGTTGTTCCCTCATTACCTCTTCTTTTTTCTTCCCCATGGCGCGCCGCAACAGGTCGGCCTCTCCAAGGGAAAACCCCGCCAGCACGGCGGCGATCTGCATGACCTGCTCCTGGTAAAGGATCACGCCATAGGTCTCTCGGAGGACTTCCTGGAGCTTGGGATGGGGGTACTCCACCTCCCGGCGTCGATGCTTACACTCCACGTACTGGTCCACCATGCCGCTTTCCAGTGGACCCGGTCGGTAGAGCGCCAGCACCGCCACCAGGTCCTCAAAGGCATCGGGGGCCATCCGACGCAGGAGCTGCCTCATGCCCCCCGATTCGAGCTGGAAAACTCCCAGGGTGTCCGCCTGCTGCAAAAGGGCATAGGTCTTTTCGTCGTCCAGAGGGAGCTTCTCCAGGTCGGGGGGGATTTTCCCGTTGCTTTTTATGTTGGCCAGCGTGTCTTCCACAAGGGATAGGGTCCGAAGGCCCAAAAAGTCCATTTTGACGAGGCCAAGCTTTTCCACGGGTTCCATGGCGAATTGGGTGACGACTTGGTTCTCTCCTATGCGACACACGGGAACGACGTCCGACACCGGGCAAGGGGCAATGACCACTCCGGCGGCGTGCTGCGAGGAGTGGCGAGCCAAGCCCTCGATGTGGGAGGCGATGTCCAAGACCTTTCGCGCCAGGGGATCGCTCTGGACGAGAGCCTGAAGATCGGGAGATTTCTCCTGGGCCTCCTGAAGGGATTTAACTCCGTCCGGCACCAATTTGGCCAGGTGATCCGCCTCCGCGTAGGGCATGTCCAAAGAGCGGGCCACGTCCCGCACCGCTCCTTTGCTCATCATCCGGCCGAAAGTGATGATCTGAGACACGTTGTCCCGGCCGTACTTCTGGACGACGTAGTCCAACACCTCGCCCCGACGTTTGTCCGATAGATCAGTATCAATATCGGGCATGCTGATTCGCTCGGGATTGAGGAACCTTTCGAAAAGCAGCTTATGATGTATGGGGTCCAGCTCGGTGATGCGGAGGGCGAAGGCCACCAGAGACCCGGCGGCGGAACCTCGCCCGGGGCCCACGGGGATGCCTCTCGTTTTGGCCGCATTGATAAAATCGGCCACGATGAGAAAGTATCCAGCAAAGCCCATGCGATTGATGACTCCCAGCTCGTACTCCAGGCGCTCGATGTACTCCGGAGACGGCGCCCCGCCCATGCGATCCCTCAATCCTGCGCGGCTCAGGCGCTCCAGGTGGCTTTCCAGGGTCTCCCCCGGGGGGACGGCAAAGTGCGGCAGGCGGTATTCCCCAAAACAGAACTTGACGTTACAACGCTCCGCGATGGCCACCGTGGCGTCCAGGGCTTCGGAGACCTCAGCGCCGAAGAGCCGATCCATTTCTTCGGGGGAGCGGAAGTAGAAGTCCGCCGCCCCAAAGCGGTATCGCTTAGGGTCGCTCATGGTGCTTTTGGTCTGGACGCAGAGCAGGATTTCGTGCCAAGAGGCATCTTCGGCGTTAAGGTAGTGGGCATCGTTGGTGGCCACCAGAGGAATACCCGTCTCTCGGGAAAGGCCTATCAGGGCCTTGTTTACCCGGGCCTGTTCGGGGATGGCGTTGTGCTGGATCTCCAGGTAAAAATTCCCCTTGCCAAAAAGGTCGTTATAAAAACAAGCCCTCTGCCGAGCTCCCTCTTCGTTTCCCTCCAGGATCAAGGCGGGGATCTCGCCTCCCAGACAGGCGGACGAGGCAATGAGCCCCCGGGCGTAGCGGGCCAACAGGTCGTGGTCCACCCGGGGTTTGTAATAAAATCCGTCGGTGTTGGCAATGGAGACCAGTTTTACCAGATTGGCATATCCCGCATCGTCTTCTGCCAGCAGAACCAAGTGGTTGTTCCGGGACCCCTTGTCCCGCCGGGTGTGCCCCTCGGGATCCACGTAGACTTCGCAGCCTAAGATGGGCTTCACTCCCGCCTGACAGCACTTTTCGTAAAACTCCACCGCGCCGTAGAGCACCCCATGATCCGTCATGGCCACGGCGGGCATACCATACTCCGCCGCCTTACGAGCCAAGTCGCCGCAGCGGATGGCTCCGTCCAAAAGGCTGTATTCCGTGTGTACGTGAAGGTGCACGAAGGGTCGAGTCATTCTTCGTCCTCCCGATGTCCAGCGATCTCCGCGTCTTCTTCCTCCGACCCCAGCTCCCGACGCACCATCAACACCTCCGCCGGGGCACAGGAGAGGATCTGCTCCAACGCCGAAGGTTCCGAGGCTTTCGGGGTTGGCAGATTCTCCGGTCCACCGGAGGGCAAGATTTCCCGCACTCGATCCGGGATAAAGGATTGCCAGGAGGGGGTTTCCCCTTCTTTCTTTTCCTCTTGCTCTCTTTCGCCCTCCGTTCCACCGGGGAAGACGCGACGGTGATCCCTCCAGCGCAACTCCACACTCCGAAGGCCGAGAAAGAGATGGGCGGCTCGAACCAGGAGAAGACTCCCCTTCCCCCCTCCCAGGGCATGAAACACCAAGGGAAAATCCTCCGGGACATCTAGTATCAGCCGGTCTTCGTCCCGAAGGGCCCGGAGCCCCAAAAGGGCCGCCCCGATTCCCGGGTCTTGCCTTTCTAGGGCGGCCGCCATCCGCTTCCACCCCTCCGGAGAGGGGTCTGGCGTCGACGGAGCCTCGGGAAAGGCCTCGCGTTTTTCCTGGGCTGCGACCTCCGGAGTCCCTTCTGAAGGGGGGGGCATGCCCCCCCCAGGAGCCTCTTCCTGCGGGAGACGGAGGGGCTTTCGTCCCTCGCGCCCTTCGTCGCGGCCCGGGGGGGGTAGACCCTTATCGGATGCGGCGGAGGGCCTTTCGTTGGATTCTTCTTTTTCCGAAGGAAGCGGAGGACGAGGGGTGGGCCTCTCCTCGCCCTCCGGAGCCCCCCCTGACTCCATGGTGCCCACCAAAAGGCCCAGCACCACCTCTCCCCGGACCCCGGAGCGGAGACGGGGAAGCCAAGAGGCACAAAATTGCATACCCCTCCACAGGCGCCTCCGGTCCCAGTGGGGCGCTTCGGCCTCCACAAAGGCCCGCTCCCGGTCAGAAAGGCCCCCTCCTTCCAGGGCCTTCGCGGACCAGGAAGAGACCACCCATAGGTCTTTTAGTAGGAGAAAGTATCCGTCCAGGAGGCGCTCCAGGGAGGCCCCCCGAGAAAGCATGGCGTGAAACTTCGCCATGGATCCTGCGGGGTCTTTCCGAAGTACGACCAGAGCCTGTTCCAGCTCGCTGCGGCTCGCCCCCCCTAGAAGGTCATCCACCCCTTCCCGAGAAAGGTGCCCCCGCCCCAGGGCCAGGGCCTGCTCCAGCAGGGAGAGGGCATCCCGAGCCCCCCCATCGGCCTGGCGGGCGATCTCCCACAGAGCATCCTCATCCCCCGAGGCCCCTTCGGCCCGCAACACCTCCCGGAGCAGGGCCACCAAGGTATGGCCCTCAAGACGCCGCACGGGGATGTGCTGGCATCGGGACCGGATGGTCACCGGCACCTTGTGGGGTTCCGTGGTGGCCAAAAGAAACACCACGTGGGGAGGGGGTTCTTCCAAGGTTTTAAGGAGGGCGTTGAAGGCGGGCTCCGTCAACATGTGCACTTCGTCCACGATATAAATCTTAAATTTACCAGAAAATGGGGCCAAGCCCACGTGGCTCTTAAGCTCTCGGATTTCGTCGATACCTCGGTTTGACGCCGCGTCGATCTCCAGCACGTCCATGCTTTCGCCGGAAACAATGGCATGACATTGGGAGCATGCCCCGCAAGGCTCTCCCCCTTCCTGGAGATCCAGACAGTTTAACGCCTTGGCCACTATGCGGGCCACGCTGGTTTTGCCACATCCCCGAGGTCCCGAGAACAGGTAAGCGTGCCCCATGCGACGCTCTTCTACGGCGTGCCGCAACACGTCCACCGCTGCAGATTGGCCGACGACATCAGAGAAACGCTGGGGACGGTATTTTCGGTACAGGGTCAGATAACCCACGGCGTGGGCCTCCTTTGCGCCGCAAAAAAATAACCGGAAAGGGGTTCTCGGACTCCGGCCGATCTGCGACCTGGGGCCATTATGGCAGGATACCCCTCGGGAAGCAATTTTCCCACGATGTTCTTCCCTTCAGCACAAAAAAACCATGCCGAGCCCTTGCCCGGCATGGGAGCACAGTAGAAGGCAACTTTTAATCGCCATCCTCGCTCTCCCCGGAGATAGGGGGAGTCCTCCGGATGGAGATCTATTTTAAGTACTGACCCAAGGGGTGTTTACGGCGGGCCCCGTCAAGGACTCGTACGATCGCCTGGCGAAAGTCCTTGAGCGACGAGCTCCCTGGCGGAAGGGGTTCGCCCAGCAGACGCACTTGACCGAGGCGCAAAAAGCTCCCCTGGGGATGGGAGACCACCTCTAGATCCGCCGGGGGAAGCTCTAGCTGCAGTGCTCCGTCCAGGGCGTCCGTCAGGGATCGTCGGTCGGCGGAGGACCACTCCTGGGCTGGACAACGCCACACCTCGTCTCCATCTACCCGCAGAATCCACCAGGTCCCTTCTTGTTCTCCCCGCACCCGCAGGAGGTTCAGAGGGCCCTTCCGGTGCAGGGGCCACCGGAGGTCTCTCATGGTCTCGATGATGTAGTTGACGCGATCCATGGTATCGGGGTGATCCTGGTAGACTCCGGGATCCAAATAGGGGTGTTTGAGGCGCTCTTCCTCCAGCCGTTCCAAGAGCGTCACCATGGCCGCTGGATCGTACTCTCCCTTTCGGAGCAGGTCGAGTCCTTGGCGATCGGCCTCTTCTTCCAGGTCTTGGCTGTAGTTGCCCATGATGGCGACCTGAACCAGGTTCGCCAAGACCATGGCGGCGACTTCTCCCCGGCTTGCCACCGCCACCAGGAGCGACAGCAAGGACAGCCGGGAGTTCCGGGCAGATTGGATCATGCCATGCTTCCTGTCGGTGTGCACCAGCTCATGGGCCAAGACCCCCGCGAGCTCCGCGTCGCTACGGACGAAATCCAGCATGGACTCGGTGACGTAGACGATACCCCCCGGAAGGGCGAAGGCATTGGGCCGCCGATCTCCGGAAAGGGAGATGCAACGGATCTCGAAGGGAAGGTCACGGGTCAAGAAGGGGGTGAGGCGCTTTCCCACCATCGCCAGCCTGGCGAGCACCGCTGGATTCCCCACACGCTGGCCCGAGGCGTCGACGGTCTCAGCGATCTTGCACCCGAAGGCAATCTCTTTTTCATCGTCGGAGGTGAGGGCCTCGGCCCACGACCCCCAAAGTAGGCAGAGCAAAAGGGCGGCCATGACCCGGCGGCCCCGGCCTCCCCATTTTCTCAAAACGACGCCCCCAAAAGATCGCCCTCTCTAGGGAGCAGAGCTCGCTCCCCCCGTCCGGGCATAGGTCTTAAAGGCTTCTTTCCCCTTCTGGAACTGGCGCATCCGGGCCCGCAGAGCCTCTAGGTGGGCTTCAAGGGTCGCCTGCACCGCCCTCTCTCGCTCCAGGGTCCTCCGGGCCACCTCTCGAAGGTTCTCCACCAAAACGGAGATTTCCTGGTACGAATTATGTCCCATCTTCCGAGCCAGGGTGTCCCAGAACTCCGCACTCTCCCGTCCTCCGTCCACCTCCAGGAGCACCGCACAGGACCTCCAGGACTCCTGAAGAGTCTCCTGCTCGGAAATGAGGGCTTGTTTTTCCTGCAACGCCCGCAACAGCCCCTCCCAGTCTTCCGTCTGGATGGAGAGCTCTTCCTCGGCCACTTTGGACTCGAGCCGGTCGTAGAGGGCAAGCTCCCGGGTCAAGAGGCCTTTCAGGCGCTCTTTAAGATCAACCAGCAACGTTCAACCCTCCGTGCAGCAAAGGACGTCCCCCTGCCGCCACCATGTTCACGGCCTTCGGCCCGGGGACCGCCTCCTGGGGTAACGCCATCGGTTCTTCTTCTTCGGCGTGAAGCTTATCGGCGACCTCCTGCCAGGTCTGACGCAACTCCTGTAACATGGTCCGCACGGTCACCAGGCGGTCCATATCTTTTTGTACGTTGGCGTGAACGAGCTCGTAGTACAGGAAGTCATAGAGGTTCATGAGCTGCTTCGCCACGTCGCCTCCCACTTCCACGTTGAGGGTCACCATGAGCTCCCGCACCACCGACTGGGCCCGCTGAAGGGCCTCGTTGGTCTCCTCCACGTTCCCTCGCCTCATGGCCTCCTCGCCCATCTTACACGCCTGAATGCCGATATCGTAGGTGATGAGGAGCAACTGCTCCCGGGACGCGGTTTTGATCTGGTTTATTCTATAGGTTTCCTGGGCATGCCGGACCTGTTTGTCGTCCATATTCTCCCCTCCCCCCACGCTCCAGTATCGGCACTCGGCCCCCGAGACATGATCTCCCGGTCAGCGGTCCTCTTCTTTTTCGCCGTCCGTCAGGATGCGTTTGAGAAGGTCCCCCCGGTTTACCGCCCCCACGAGCACTCCGTCTCGCACCACAGGGCTTCGCCGGGCATTTTTCGATATCATGGCCATGGCCACGGAAAAGTCGCTGTCATCTTCTTTGAAGACCGTCACGGCGGTGTTCATGTACTTCGACACGGGCTCTCGGCCGATGCGCCGGAGCCGCGCCTGGAATTGACCGATGTCGGGTATGGTCGAGGCATTGGAGAGATACTCAAAGTAGCCCGGCAAGGCCGCCCGGACGATGTCTTCTTCGCTCACGAAGCCCAGGACACGCCCTTCATCGTCCACCACGGGCACCCCCGAAAGGCGATGACGAGTGAGGATCTCCACCACCACCCCCACCGCCATATCCCCCGTCACCGCCGTCAAATCCCGATCTATGACGTCTCCGATCTGCATGGATCACGCCCCCCCATCCGACTTCAGGCCAATTTTTCCAGGTGGACCTGGTCCATGATCGCCTCGACTTCTCGACGACCCCGAACGCCCTTTTCCACGTGGAAAGAGTCCTCTTGGGCACAGGCCATGGCAAAGCGCAGGGTCTCATCCACCGGCATACGCTCCGCCCGGGCCACCACCAGCCCCGCCATGAGGGCCTCGCTGGACCCAAAGAGGGACACCACGCCCTTGCGGTCCATCTCCGCGAGAAAGACCCCCTGGGGGGTGTGGAAGACGTAACCGTAGGTTCGATAGGAGGTCAGGGCGTAATCCACCCCCTTTTCATGGACCCGGGAGACGATCTCAATGATTTTGTCCAGGGAGGTGGTGGCGATACCTGCCACTCGGGACATGTACCGGTGATCCACTTTCACCACGGTGGGCACCGCCTCCAGCACCGCCATGAGGGCCGGGCCCTCGGCATCCACAAAGGTGGCGATGTTTCGATCTTTGGCTCTATTGACCAGGTCTCGGTAGATATCCTGGGGCACTCCGGGGGGCAGCGACCCCCCCAAACATACCATGGAACAACGATGGAGCATGCGCTCGTAGTTGGAGAAAAAGCGAGCCAAGGCCTCTTCGGGGATGTAGGGGCCGAGTTCCGCCAGCCCAGTTTCGATATGTCCGATTTCATCCACGATATAAACGTTCGTACGGGTCTCCCCCGACACGTGGACGAAGTTCGTGGTGATGTGCGCCCGGCGGAGCGCGTCTCGGACGTACTCGCCGTTGAACCCCGCCAGAAAGCCCATGGCGGCGTTTTCGTAGCCCAGCTGCTGCAATGTCATGGATACGTTGATCCCCCGGCCTCCGGGGGTCCGTTCCACCCGTCGATCCGATCGGAACCACCCGCCGGGATGGAATTCCGGCAGCAAATATCCTTCGTCCACGGCGGGATTAAGGGTTACGGTAACAATCATGGAGCCCACCTCCTCACGAAATCGACCACGACCCTAGGAAGGGCGCGATCCCCCCCTCGGCCCCCAAAGGGTCGGGGGCGCTCCAAAAACAAGCGCCCCCTCAAGGGTTAGCAGAAATCCTGAACTTCTTTCAGGGAAGAGACCGCCGCTTTCTTTACCACCACACCCTTGTTAAGCTCCACCAGGGCCGGAAGGATGGCAAGTCCCAGGTGTTCCACCATGCGGGCGTTTTTGTAGCCATCCACCAGGGCGATCTTTTTCCCCGAGGTGGCGCACCACTCCTCCACGGCCCCCGTCAGGCGCACCTGAGGTTCGTCCACGCTCGAGGTGAAGAGGGCCACCACGCGCTCGGGGTCCAGCAAGGTGCTCCTCAGGTGGAGCTGCTCGGAGATATACCCGTAGGCGGCCATGGCGGCCACGGCGCCGTCGCTGGCGGCGGTGATGACCTGGCGCAGGAACTTATCCCGCACGTCCCCGGCGGCGAAGATCCCCTCTACGGAGGTCTCCATCCGGTCGTTGGTCTCGATCCACCCCGCTTTGTTCACCGCCACGAGGCCCTTGAGTGGTTCGTCGTTGGGGACGCTCCCCACGAAGACGAAGACCCCCGCCACGGGGAGTTCGCTCTTCTCCCCGGTTTTGACGTTTTTGATCACCAGCTTCTCCACCATGTCGCCGCCTTCGATGGCCTCCACCACGCTGTTCCACACGGGCTCAATCTTGGGGTTGGCGAGGGCCCTCTCCACCGCCACGCGGTCCGCCCGGAAGGAGTCTCGACGGTGCACGATATAGACTTTTTCGGCAAATTGGGTCAGATAGCAGGCCTCTTCCACGGCGGAATTTCCGCCTCCGAGCACGGCGATGGTCTCCCCTTCAAAGAACGCCCCGTCGCACACCGCGCAGTAGCTCACCCCCCGGCCGGTGAATTCCGCCTCCCCAGGGCATCCCATCTTCTTGTAGCTCGCCCCCGTGGCCAGGATCACGGCCTCGGCCTCGATATCTCCCTCTTCGGTGACCACCACCTTGGCACCGTCGCGAAGCTCCACCTTTCGCACCGAGGAATCTCGGAATTCCGTGCCAAACTTGACCGCGTGCTTACGGAAGGTCTCCGCCAGCTCCGGGCCGCTGGCGTGTTCCACGCCGGGCCAGTTCTCGATCTCGTCGGTGACGTTGATCTGCCCCCCGGGGACTCCCTTCTCCAGGAGCAACACGTCCAACCCCGCCCGCTTGCCGTAAATCGCCGCCGTCAATCCCGCAGGCCCCGCGCCGATGATGACCAGTTGCCGTTTTTCCACTTCGTTTTCCTCCTTCACGTTCGACTCTCTCCGGCCCCCTGGAGCCGCAGGGAAGAGCTCCCGGGCCTATTGTACGCCACCGGGGAGGTTTTTTTCCACACCACTCCCCGCACCTCGCCTTTCAAATCGTAAAAGAAACGCTGCCACCGCAAAGATGCCCCCCCGTGGTCTCGCAGCCACGCCGCTTGGGCCTCGTCTCCCACTTCCACCGCCAGGTATCCTCCCTCCTTCAGCACGGTGGAAGCCCAGGGGCAGATCATGCGGTAGAAATCCATTCCGTCGTCGCCCCCGTCCAGAGCTTCTGCGGGCTCGAAGCGCCCCACCTCGGGCATCAATCCCGCCAGACGGAGGGAGGGGATGTACGGGGGGTTGCTCACCACCAGGTCCACAACCCCGGGGGCAAGGGAAAGATCCTCTGGCGCCTTCCCGTGGACCAGGTCGACCCGGCCGAGCACCCCCAGGGAACGCAGGTTCCGCCGCGCCCAAACCAGGGCCCGAGGCGAGGCCTCCACCGCCACCCCTCGACTGGCGGGACGCTCCAGGGCCAACGTGGCCGCAAGGCATCCGCTTCCCGTACCCCAATCGACGAAAAGGCCCCCGGGAAAGACCCCGAGGACCGTTTCCATGAGGGCCTCCGTGTCATCCCGAGGGATCAAGCATCCAGGGCCCACAGCAAAGTTCCGTCCCCAAAAGCCCTTCTCTCCCAGAATGTAGGCCATGGGCTCCCGGGAGGCCCGTCGGGACAGAAGCTCCCGAAAGCGATCCTCCTCCGAAGGAGATAGGAGCCCTTCCGGGTGCGCCAGGATATGGGCCCAGGGTCGGTAAAGCACCTCTTCCAGCAAAAGGTCCACGTCCCGCTGGGGGTCCACCACCCCGGCGGCGGCGAGGATCTCCGCCCCCCAGCGCCGTCCTTCGTCTACCCGCACGGCACCGTCATTCCAGGGCGCTCTGCTGAAGCCGGGCGGCCTGGTCGGCCATGGTAAGGGCCTGGATCATCTCATCCAGATCGCCCTCTAGCAGCAGGTCCAACTTGTGTAACGTGAGCCCTATGCGATGGTCGCTGACCCGGTTCTGGGGAAAGTTATAGGTCCGGATGCGTTCCGACCGATCCCCCGTGCCCACCTGACCCCGGCGCTCCGCCGCCTGCTGGTTCTGTTGCTTCTGAAGCTCCAGATCGTAAAGCCGGGCCCGCAGGAGCTTCATGGCTTTTACTCGGTTTTTAAGCTGGGATCGCTCGTCCTGGCAGGTCACCACCAACCCCGTGGGCTCGTGGGTGATTCGCACGGCGGAGTCGGTCATGTTGACATACTGCCCTCCGGCCCCGCTGGCCCGGTAGGTATCTATTTTCAGGTCTTCGTTACGCACCTCCACCTCCACGTCGTCTACCTCAGGGAGCACCGCCACGGTGGCGGTGGAGGTGTGAATGCGTCCCGAGGCTTCGGTAACGGGAACCCGCTGAACTCGGTGCACCCCGCTCTCAAACTTGAGCTTGCTGTACGCCCCCAGGCCATCCATGCGAAAGATCGCTTCTTTCATTCCGCCGATGCCCGTTTCGCTGAGCGTCATTACTTCCACCCTCCACCCCTGCCGTTCGGCAAAGCGGGTGTACATGCGGAACAAATCTCCGGCAAAGAGGGCCGCCTCGTCTCCCCCCGCCCCTCCTCGAATCTCCATGATGACGCTTTTTTCGTCGTTGGGGTCGCGGGGCAACAGGAGGCGCCGGAGCAGGTCCTCGTCCTGGATCAGAGCTTCTTCCAGCTCCTCGACATCCGACCGAGCCAGCTCTTCCATCTCCTCGTCCCCACAGGACGCCAACTGGCGGGACTCGGCGAGCCTCTTCTGGCGCCTTTGGTAGTCCCGAAAGGCATGAACCACCTCCTGGAGGTCGGAGTGCTTTTTTGCCAGTTGCTGCAACTCCTGGGGCGAAGCCTCCGCAGCGGAATCCGCCATGCGACGCTCCAAATCCTCGTAGAGAGCCACAATCTCTTCAAGTTTTTTTGTTATCTCCATCAGCGCTCTTCCCCTCCCGGCGGCGCCTCTCGCCCCGAGTCCTCCGAGGGAGGCTCTTCCAGAGCCGCCTGGAGTGACGCGATGCCCACCGCCAACTGGTCCCGATTCGGTTCTCGTGTGGTGAGATACTGCAACGACAGGGCGGGCCCCATAACCAGGGACCCTACGCGGGGAGAACGACAACTCCACCGGATAAACTCATACGATAGGCCGATAACCAGGGGAAGGAGCACCACCCGGGAGGACAAGCGCCACCACAGGGGGCCATTTCCCGCCAAGGCAAAGACCACGATGCTCACCACCACCACCACCAATAGGAATGACGTGCCGCACCGGGGGTGAATTCGGGAGAACTTCTCCACGGAGTCCGGCGTCAGCGGCGCGTCGTTCTCGTAGGCGTTGATGGTCTTGTGCTCCGCCCCGTGGTAGGCGAATACCGTCCGGATGTCCCCCCACAGGCCAATGACCGCCAGATACCCGATAAATACCAGGGCCCGTAGCACCCCTTCCACCACGTGACGCACCACAAGCGAAGGTCCCGTCCAGGGAGTCAGGAGATCCGCCCCCCACATGGGAAGGAGGAGGAAGAGTCCCACCACCCCTCCCAGAGCCACCAAAGCGGAGAGAGCCAGGTCTTTTCCCGTTAGTTTCTCCTCTTCTCCCAGGGCGATCTCCGCCGAGCGGGAGAGGGCTTTCATTCCGGTGGAAAGCATTTCTCCCATCACCGCCAGCCCCCGGCAGACGGGCCATTTCCACACTCCTCGGGCCGCCCAGGGGGCCAGCCCCCAAGAGGTATGCCAGATGTCTCCCTCCGGACGGCGCACCGCCAACCCCCATCGCCGGGGACCGCGCATCAGCACCCCCTCGATCACCGCTTGACCTCCCACGGGGATCTTTTCCACCCCCAGAGAAAAAAGGCCCCAGAAAAACGTCGTCAGATCAATCCACCGCATGGGCCAGCACATCCTCCGTATCCACAAAAGGCCTACCGCAGGGGCGATCTTCGCCGCAAGCCCCTGTCTCCACACAGCCGGGGCCCGCCACGGCAAAGAGGCCCGGCGCCACCTCCCGTACCAGCCTCAACATCTCCCGAGCCAGGTCCCGAATCTCCCATTGGGCCCGGCGGCAGAGGCGCAGCCGGAAGAAATGGAGTAGCTCTCGGGCGTTCATGGTAACCATCATGCGGGTTTCTCCCCCGTGGGGCAGAACATACCGGGCATCCTCCCGGGGAATGCCCAGGGCGCCGAGGCGGCCGTAGGCCAGAAGGGTTTGGGCAACGGCCTCTTCAAAGACCTCTCGGGCCCGGGGGTGCTCCCTTATACTTCGAGGCATCACCACTCCGGCCTTCTCCTGGGAGACATAGCGCTGGCTCTGCTGCGAGTAGCTCGCCAGCCGATGCCGCACCAACTGATGGGAGCACACCCGGCTTATGCCGTCCACCGCAAAGGAGAAAGACGCATGCTCGAAGGTGGAAAGATGGCCGCTACGGCGGAGCTTCTCCAGGAAAGGTCGAACGCGCCCTTCGTCAAGGAAAACTTCCGCCAGATCCCGGGCGGAAGCAGGACTATAGCAAAGGCGAGCCGCCGCCGCCACCAAACGGTCCGGATCCGGGGAGCAAGAGAGGAGCGACACCTGACACCCCACGACACCCTCCTTTCTCGCAACCTCCCATCGGAGGACACGACAACAGAGGGGGAGCGTCGGCCCCCCCTCAACCCTGCACGGAAAGCTACTGCTGCTGCGCCTGTTGCTGACTGAAGGCGGCGTATTTCTTCTGGAACTTCTCCACGCGCCCCGCCTGTACCATCTTGCCCTTCTTACCCGTGTAGAAGGGATGGCACGCAGAGCAAACGCTTACCCGCATCTCGCCCTTATGGGTGGAAGAGGTCTCGAAGGCGTTGCCGCAGGCGCACTTCACCGCACACACACCATACTTAGGATGGATATCTTTCTTCATTTTTTTGCACCTCCATGGGAATGGCCCAAGCAAAAAGCACAAAGGGAATAGTATCGGCTCCAGCCAAAGACGTCAAGGGCTTTCTGGCAGACCGGCAAAGATTTTTCCCTCCCCCCTCTTTCCCGAGGCGTTTTTCGCCGGGGGAGAGGCGTAGATCAAAAAGGCGAGCCCGTAGCAATCCAAAGGCATGGACGACCGGCCGAAGGATTTTATCGGCCGGGTGTGCTACCATAGGGCCGTGGGGGGAATAAATCCCCCCGCAGGTTGACTAAAAACGAGGTGAGACGTGTGGGACAGGTACAAGTCATCGTGGAAGGCATCACCGCCAGCGGGAAAACCACCGTGGTAAAGCTCCTCACGGAACGTCTGGGGCTCCAGCAGATCGGCGAGGAGTTCCGGACGCAGTACGCCCTGCTAGAACGCTACGGGCGCGACCAGCGCTGGTCATTCCCCATGCAGCTCAATTTTCTCACCACCCGCTTTGCCCAATATCTCATGGCCTCGGAATCCCATGACTTTATCCTCGATCGTAGCATTTTTGGAGACATGAACTACGCCGATACCTACCACAAACTCCGCTACTTCTCCGAAGGGCAGTATCAGATGTACGTCCAACTCTTCGAATTTCTTTCGAGCTACCTGGTTATGCCTCGGGTATTTATCTGGACCACCTGCTCCTTCGGCACCATGATGAAGCGCATGGGGAAGGCCCCCGGTGCCTCGGAAGAACCCTCTGGAGAGGAATTCCTAGAGGAGCTCCACTCAGTCTATTCCCGGTTCATCGCCAACCTTCCCCGGAATAAACGAATGCGGTCCTACATGGTGCTGGATACGGACACCCGGGACCTCGTTCACGACAACGTTGCCCGAGACCAGCTCGTGGAAGAAGTCCGTCGGTTCATCGCCCCGGAGGGGGAAAATCGCTAAATTCCCCTACCCAAAGCCTCCGTCGGGACGGTCCCGGCACCCCTGGATCGACGCCTTTCTAACACCCCCGCAAAGCCCATGCTCTTCCCTATCGAAAGGCACCCCTCGGGGCGCCGACGGCTTATCTAAAGGGTCCGCACCGCCGAAACTGACGAAGAGGCCGGGGTTTTCTTTCGGGGAACCCCGGTGCTTTTACCCTGCGGAAAGGGGGCCTTTCCCATGCGCGTTGACCCTAAAAACATTCCCGTAGATCCGACGACCTGGCGCCCCATCGTGCCCAAGGAACCGGAAGACGTCACGCCGGAAACGCTCCGTCAGGCCTGGGAAAAGACCCAAGGGGCCGTCGCCCACGAGCGGGACCAAATTCTGGAGCGCCACGAGAGGATCGTCCAGGCCTCCCAGGAGCGCCAGCGAAAGGAACGCCAGAAAAAATTACTAGATCTGGAGAAAAAAGACCAGGCCGAGAGACGGCACGACCGTTTTGAGACCCTGGCTCAGGAGCAGCAGCTCTCCCGAGAAGCCCAGGACCGCCGGGGGGAGCGCCGGAGGGCCGAGGAAGACGCGGCCCTTCAAGAGTCGACCCCCCATCGCCCCTCCCTGATCACCCCCGGGAGGGAGGGGGAATCCGTCGAAGGAGACCAACGGCGACGGCGGGCCCACCAAGAGGCCCGGGACGCAGCGGCGAAGGAAAGAGATCTTCCCGAGACCCCTCCGCGCAAGGGCCACCGCTTCTGGACCTTTTGACCTGGGGCGGGGCCCCTATTTCTGCGACAAATCAGCGTATGGCGAAATCGAATGGTCGAAAGCTTTTGAACCGTCGCCGAATCTAAACCCTTATCGGGCTTTAGCGCCGCCCCCCATGGGCCCCTTCTGCGGCCTACTCCGCCCCGGGAGGACCTCCGGCAGGTTATACCACGACGAAGGCCCCGGAGATCTCCGGGGCCTTCGCTTGGGCTCTCCGCTGGCCTATACGGGTAACCTACTTAATTTCGGGGATGGCCATGCCCTTTTCGGCGTAGTACTTCGCCGCCCCGGGGTGGAGGGGGACGGAAAGGCCCTGCAGGGCGGTCTCCAGGGTGATGAGCTTGGCCTTGGCATGGACCTTATCCAGCTCCCGTACGTTCTCCCAGAACGCCTTAGTGAAGTTATACACGAGCTCCTCCGAGAGGTCTTCCCGGCAGATGAGCATGGCCATGACCTGGGGGGTCACCGTATCGTGGTCCACGCCGGAATAGGTGTTGGCGGGGATCACGCCCTTGGCGAAGAAGGGATACTTGGCGATCAGCTGATCCAGGAAGGCTTCGTCAAAGTTCACCAGGTCGATCTTGGCGGTGGTGGCCAGGTCCATGATGGACGCCACGGGGTACCCTCCCACCACGAAACCCGCATCCAGCTGCCCGTCCTTGAAGCGAGCGGTGGTATTGGCAAAGTCGAGGAAGTCGGCCTTCACGCTGTCGTAGGTCAGGCCCGCCACATCGAAGATCGCCCGCACGTCCCCTTCCACTCCGGAACCCGGGGCCCCGGCGGAAAGGCGCTTGCCTTTGATGTCTCCGAAGGCCTTTATGCCCGCGTCCTGGATGGAAATGAGGTGCACGTGCTCCGGATAGAGCACGGCCACGCCCCGTATGTTCGCATAGGGCTTGCCTTCAAACATGTTTTCGCCCTTCCATCCCCAGTAGGCGATGTCGTTCTGGGCGAAGGCCATTTCGATCTGGCCACTGCCAATGAGGTTGACGTTGGCCGCCGAAGCGTTGGCTGTCTCCGCCGTGACCTGCACGTCGGGCACGTGGCTGTTTATGATCTCCGCGATGCCGCCCCCCAGGGGATAGTAGGTCCCCGTGGTTCCGCCCGTGGCGATGGAGAAGAATTCCTTGGCTCCCGCCCCCGCCACCGTGCCCAACACCATAAGAACCACCAATACCGCGACTCCATAACGTTTCATGAGCACAAACCCCTCCTTTGATGATATAGTCCCTTAGCTGACGCCTCTTCCCTCCGCCGCGCCGCTCCCCATGAGCCAGCGCCGCCTTTAGTATAATATGTCTCCGGCGCACAGGCAAGGCGAAAGTGCTAAGACCAGATCTCTCGTCGTTCCAGAGGTTCTTCAGGTCGTCGAACTCCAAGAAACTTTAATACCCTTGAACCCCCCGGAAGAATTGATTAGGTTCTTATTATAATCTCTCCCCAGAGGGCCCATCCGGAGCCCCGTAGCTCAAAGAAGGCTTCGGGATCTCCGTCTTCTCGGCGCCACAGTAGGCAATCCCCCGGGGACAGAACAAAGGGCTCCCCTTCGAGAGAAGGTCCCCGCCCCCCCACCTCCCCCTGAGCGGCAAAGAGGATCCCCACGCTCTTTTTGCTTCGCAGAGTCCCTTCCTCGTCGAGGGAAACAAAGCGTAGCATCGCCTCACCTCGGGCCCGGTCCACCATCAAGTTGAAATCCCTACAAGGAGATCCCAAGAGGATCCCTTCTGTGGGGACATCGCCGGGAAAGGATCCCACCCTCCCCCGAGGAGAAAGGCGCTCGGGCTCTTTTCCTTCCACCCGGAGCTCCAAATCCCCCCCGTCGAGGATCGCCAGCAGGCGGTCGTAGCCGGGAAAAATAGAGAAGGGGCCCGACGAGGCCACCGGGGCCGTACTAACGCGCCAGAGAATCCGCGAAGGTCCCTCCCATGACCCCCCCGGGGGATCCAGGGCGATCTCTTCCGTCACTCCCCCGCCGTTTTTCCAAGGCATTTTTCGGTAGTCTTCCGGATGGAGCTTCAACCAACGCAATTTTCTCCTCCTCCTCGGGTTATCTCTGGGCGTTTTATCAAAGAGATTCGTTTCGTTTGGAGAAAAAAGGGGTATGGGCCTCGATCCTAGGCGATAAACATGGCATCTCCGAAGGAAAAAAACCGGTACCGATCCTCCACGGCCTTCCGATAGGCCCCCATCACTCGATCGTATCCCGCGAAGGCGGAGACCAGCATGAGAAGGGTGCTCCGGGGGAGGTGAAAGTTGGTCACCAGGGCGTCCACCGCCCGAAATCGAAATCCCGGGGTGATGAAAAGCCCCGTGTCCGCCGTCCCCGGCCGCAGGGTGCCATCGTCCGAGGCAAAGGTCTCCAGCGTCCTCACCACCGTGGTGCCCACCGCCACCACCCGCCCTCCCCGCGCCCGGGCGCGGGCCACGGCATCGGCGGTCCCCTCCGGCAGAAAGCAGCGTTCTTCGTGCATGACGTGGCGGCGGACATCGTCGCTTTCCACGGGGCGAAAGGTCCCCAACCCCACGTGAAGGGTGACGAAGGAGATCTCCACACCCCTTTCTTCCAGCCTCTCCAAGAGCCCTTCGGTGAAATGAAGCCCCGCTGTGGGGGCGGCGGCGGATCCCTCCTGCCGGGCGTACACGGTCTGGTATCGCCCCGGAGGGGCCTCCGTGGAACGGATGTACGGGGGAAGGGGGACCCGGCCCTCCGCCGCCAGGACCTCTCGCACCGTCCCCGAGGTCAATTCGAAGCGCACCTCCCGCAGCCCTTCGCCCCGGCGCTCTCCCACCACGCCCCTTCCTCCTGGGATAATCACCTCCGCCCCAGGATTCAGGCGCCGCCCGGGACGCACCAAGGCCTCCCACAGGGTCTCTTCGGCGTCCAGGGGGCGTAGCAGGAGCAACTCCACCCGGGCCCCCGAGGGCTTGGCGCCCAGGAGCCGGGCGTGCCACACTCGGGTGTCGTTAAGGACCAGAAGGTCCCCGGGGCACAGCAAGGTGGGGAGGTCGGAAAAACGTCGGTGACCCAGCTCTCCTCCCTCCCGGGGGACCACCAGGAGTCGGGACGCATCCCGGGGCTCGGCGGGGTTCTGGGCGATCAGCTCTTCCGGCAGGTCGTAGTCGTAGGACGCCGTGGCAAAGAGCTCCGCGTCACCGTCTGTCGCCGGAAGAGTTTCTCCCCGCCCCCGCCCTCTCTGGGCTTTAATAAGCGCTTCGAAGCTTGGTGCCTGGATAGTAGTGCCCAAGGATTTTCTCCGCTTTCCATCCGCCGTCGGCCAGGGCCTTGGCTCCCCACTGGGACATGCCCACTCCGTGACCCCACCCCCGGCCTCGGAAGACAAAGCCCTTCCCTGGGGCCCTCCGGTCAGGAGCCTTGGAGGGAAGGGGGGGAGTTTTGGCGCCCCTCCCTCCCCGGGCCAGGGCCTCTGCCATATGCTGGGCCCGCGTCTCGGGATGCATGAGCATGTCCATGAGCTCCGCCGTGGTGAAGGCTCCCTGGCGCGTCATCGCAATGAGCAGATCCCCCTCTTCCACGCTCTCGGAGAAGTAGGAGGCCTCTTCTCCTTCGCCGGAAGGGGTTTCTTCCGGCATGGGGGCCCCAGAACTCTCGGTGGTGCCCGCAGTCAGCTCAAAGACCGTACTTCGCAGGACGGAGGCTCCCACGGCCATGCGAAACTTGTGGGACGACACTACGGCTTTTCCCCCCGTCCCGCAGATCTCCAGGCGTACCGCCCGGCCGAAGGGGTCCTTTTGCGCCACGGTCATTCCCGTTACCGTCCCCACGCGCACGTCGATCCTCCCCAGGGCCTCCTCCACCTGGGCCGGGGAAAGAACCAGTTGCCAGCTAGAATAGGGCGACGTGTAGGCCACGGGTTCGGCCTGGGCCTTGAGATAGGGCACGCTCCCCCCCCAAACGTCTCCCACATTCGCCGTGGCCCCTCCGCTGTCCGAATGATAAGGAGTGGCGGCAAGCTCTTTTCCCACGGCAAGCACCATGCCTTGAGTGGCCTTTACGGCCTTGTCCGTATGGGGGTCCTCCGCATTGATCCCCCGATAAACCTGGCAATGGGTGGTGGCACAGAGGTCAAAGCCCTGGCTTCGATGACGCCCCAACCCCTTCATGGCGAAGGTTCGGGCCACGATGGCCTGGGCCCGGAGAGATTCCGGAGGCCAGGCGGGGTTTGTCTCCATCTTGAGCACCCCCCGGAGGTAATCCTCCATCCCCAATACGTTGACCACATTACACCCTTTGGCGGCGGGGACTAGTTTCAAAACTCCCCGATAGGGGTGCTTATCCCAGATGATGGGGGCCGGGCCTTGGGCGGTCACGGGAAGGGTAAGGGAGCCCTTGGGGGTCTCCAGGCGACTTCCGGAGCACGTGAAGGTCGCCGATTTTCCCACGGAAACTTTTTTCCCCTTGGAGTCCTTAAGCACGAAGGGTTTTGTCGAGGATAAAACTCCCTGGGAAATCCCCACCCCCACTCCCACGGCGATGGGTTTTTCCGCCGCCTCCGAGGACACCCCCTCTCCAAAGAGGACTAAGATCATCCCTAATCCCAGGATAAGGCCTTTTTGCCAGCTATTTTTCACGTTACTTCATCCTTTCTTAGCCTTCCGTAGGCCCCTTAGCCGCCCTCTGGCGAAGGGGACAGGGGAGGGGCGCGTTACCGCTGCTTTCTGCCCTGGAGCCCTAGCGTCCCCAACGCTGCCACAGGTACAGAAGCAGGGTGCCCCCCAGGCTTAGGAGGACCATGCTCCCCAGGGGGAAAAACACCACTAGGTTCTTCCTCCGGAATATCAAGTCTCCCGGCAAACGCCCCAGAGAGATCCCCCACCGTTCCAGCAGCATCAATCCGAGCCCCAGGGTCAATAGGGCCGCACCCAACCCCACCAGAATCTTCCCCAGCCCCCCCATGGCTCCATTACTCTTCCTTTCCCTCGTCGCCCCGCCCCAACTCCAGTGTGAGCTGCTTCGGGCCAAAATCGGCTGGTACGGGGTGCCCCAGATATTCGAAGGCCCCCGCCGTAGCCCGGCGTCCCCGGGGAGTGCGCTCCAGGAGCCCTCGTTGGATTAGGAAGGGCTCGTAGATGTCTTCCAGGGTCTGGGCCTCTTCGTTCATCGCGGCGGCCAGAGTGGTCAATCCCACGGGGCCCCCGCCAAAGAGCTCCACCACCGTGCGCAAAAAGCGACGATCTCCTTCGTCGAGGCCGTCTTCGTCCACTCCCAACATTTCCAAGGCCCCCCGGGCGAGGGCTCGGGAGATGGAGGGATCCTGCCTCACCTGGGCCACGTCCCGGACGCGCCGGAGGAGCCGCAGGGCCACCCGGGGGGTTCCCCGGGCCCGGCGCCCCATCTCCATCGCCGCATCTTCCTCCACGGAAACCCCCAGGGATCGGGCCCCCCGGAGCACGATCTGGGCCAATTCCTCCGCATCGTAAAGGGAAATCTGTTCCACGATGCCGAAGCGAGCCCTTAGGGGAGAGGTGAGGAGTCCCAGTCGCGTGGTGGCCCCCACCAGCGTAAAGGGGGGGAGGTTGAGCCGGAGGTTTCGTGCCATGGGTCCCTTGCCCACCACGATGTCGAGGGCAAAGTCCTCCATCCCTGCGTAGAGGGTCTCCTCCACCGCTGCGGGCAGGCGGTGGATTTCGTCGATAAAGAGCACGTCCCGGGACTGAAGGTTGGAGAGGATGGCCGCCAGATCTCCGGAGCGCTCCAGGGCGGGCCCCGTGGTGATGCGAAGCTCCCCTCCCATTTCTCGGGCGATGATCCCCGCCAGCGTGGTCTTCCCCAGCCCCGGGGGGCCGTGGAACAAAATGTGGTCCAGGGGCTCACCTCGCAGCCTCGCCGCCGCGATGTATATGGTCAGTTTTTCCCGGAGGCTTTCTTGGCCAATAAAGTCTCCCAAGGCCTGAGGGCGAAGGGGCAAATCCTCTTCGTTTGTCCCCAGGGGGGCATGGACCAATCGGTCATCGGACATGACCTCTTTCTCCTTTCCCGAAGCCCCACTCCTGCTCCGATCTCGTCATTTTCGCAAAGTCTTTAGGGCAGCCTGAAGGAGCTCTTCGTCCGTGGCGGGGGGAGGGGAGAACTCTGCGGTGCGACGCAGGGCTGCCACCGCCTCGCTCCGGGAAAATCCCAGGGACTCTAGGGCTTCCAGCACCAGAGCTCCCGGGAAATTCGCCGGGATCCCCGGTTCCCCTGCGGCATAGGATCCCAGCCGCTCCCGAAGCTCGAAGCAGAGGCGCTCCGCCGTTTTTCTCCCCACCCCCGGGGCAGAGGAGAGGGTCGCCAAGTCTCCGCTCAGTATGGACCGCACCAGGGTTTCTTCCTCCAGAGTTCCCAAAAGGGCCATGGCCACCTTCCCTCCCACGCCCTTCACGGAGGTCAGGCGCTGAAAGAGGGATCGCTCGCTCTCCCGCAAAAACCCAAAAAGGGCCACGCCGCTTTCCGAAACCTGGAGCGCGGTGAAAAGCCTAAGGCTTTCCCCCACAAGGGCCCGAGATCGGGCGGCCCGGGAAACCTGGAGTTCAAAACCCCAACCCTGGACATCCAGCACCACCAGGGGCCCTTCCACCGTTTCCACGGTGCCTTGAAGATAGCGCAGCATATCCTGTCCTCCTATCCGTTCCAAGCCGTATTAAAGGCCATCACCGCGATCCGTCGCCGGAGGAGTCCTTCCGCGCTGATAGGGCGTCATACCGGTAGAGGGCAATCCCCGCCAGGGCGATACCCAGGGCATCGGCGGCGTCGTCTGGCCGGGGGAGATGATCCAGAGAAAGGATCCTTTGCACCATGCCTTGAACCTGGCCCTTGGTGGCGTTCCCGAAGCCCGTGACTCCCATCTTTACCTCGTTGGGAGTCACTTCCTGCAGAGGGATTCCCCGACGGGCCCCCAGAAGAAGGACCACCCCCCGAGCCTGCCAGACCATCTCCGCCGTGGTGGCGTTTCGGCCAAAGAAGAGCTTTTCCACCGCCACCACATCGGGGGTCGTACGGTCCATCACCCGATCCAGGTCGGAGAAAAGCCGGAGAAGGCGTTGGGGCAACGCCTCCCCCGGCGGGGTTTCCAGACATCCGTAGGTTTCGGCGGTGAGGGAGGAATCTCGCTGAACCACCAGGCCAAAACCCAACCTCCCGAGCCCCGGGTCGATGCCGAGACAGCGTAGGGGCATCAGTCTGCCAGGGCCTCCAAAATGTCATCGGGGATGTCGGCGTTACACGCCACGCTCTGGACATCGTCGTGCTCCTCCAGGGCGTCGACAAGTTTGAGAATCTTTCCCGCCATATCCTTGGCATTGATATCCACGGGGGTCTTGGCCACAAAGCGAACTTCGCTGTCCACCACCACGTATCCAGCCTTTTTCAGAGCCTCCAGCACCCCGTCCAGCTCCGCCGGAGCCGTGGTCACCGTGAAGCTCTCTCCGTCCTCTTCCACGTCATCGCCCCCCGCCTCCGCCACGGACAGGAGCAGTTCGTCGGGATCCACCCCACCCTCCACCGTGATGAGCCCTCGCCGCTCGAAGTTCCACGCCACGGAGCCCCCTTCGCCCAAGGTTCCTCCGTTCCGGGTCAAGAGCGCCCGGATCTCCGGCGTAGTGCGGTTTTTATTGTCCGTGGTGGCCTCCACGATGAGGGCCACCCCGCCGGGGCCGTACACCTCGTAGACCACTTCCTCGTAGACCGCCCCTTCGATCTCTCCCGTGCCGCGCTTGATGGCCCGATCGATGTTGTCCGACGGCACGGAAACGGCCTTGGCTCGCTCTATGGCGGTCTTCAGGCGCATGTTCATGGCGGGGTCTCCGCCCCCCTCTTTGGCCGCGATGATGATAGCCCTCAGAAGCCTCTGGAAGGCCGCCCCCCGCTTGGCGTCCTGGGCTGCCTTACGGTGTTTGATATTTGCCCACTTAGAATGTCCCGACATGCTCTTTCACCTCATCGCAAAATGTCTTTAAAATTCAACAAAACCGCCTCGCGACAGCTCTAGCTATCCTTATAAATCTTCTCATATACTTTATTTTATGCCGATTCTTGCCTCATCCCGCCCTGTAGTTCCTGGAAAATAACACCTCACGCCGCTTTATCGATGGGCTCTTCGGGCGAAGGGTCGCTCCGCCGCCGCAGGCCTAAAAGAGTGGTTCACGAGGGGATGGGGCACACGGGGGGCATGTGGCGCTTGTGCTCGGACTGGCTCCGGGCACGGGCCACAAAGTTTTTAGCGGCCTCATCCCCCTCTCCCGTCAGGATGACTTCATCGAGCTCGTCATACCGCACGCCCATTTCCCCTTCATCCGTCTGTCCCGGCCACAACCCCGCCGTGGGGGGCTTTTCGACGATGCGACGGGGAACCCCCAGGAGGGTCGCCAGGGCCCGCACCTCCCCCTTCACCAAATCCCCCATGGGGAGTAGGTCTACCCCCGAGTCTCCGTGTTTGGTAAAATATCCCACCACCCATTCGTCCTTGTTAGAAGCTCCGCAGACCAAAAAGCGGCGATCCCTCGCCAGGGCGTACAAGACCGTCATCCTCATCCGGGGCTTGACGTTGGCCAAGGCCAGGGATGACAATGGACCTTCGATTTCTAGGGCCCTCGTCAGAGCGTCGTAGGGGGCCGAAAGGTCCACCTTGGCCCATGGGAGGGCAAGGGCTTCCGCCACCAATCGGGCGTCTTCCTCGTCCTGGGGGTCGCTGTGGCAAGGCAACATCACCGCCAGCATGGCGTCGCCGAAGGCGATCTTCAAAAGCGCCGCCAACACAGCGGAATCGACGCCGCCGCTCAGCCCCACGATACCCCCCGCCATACCACAGGCGGCCGCCCTTTCTCGAAGCCAGGACACCACCGTATCTCTCACCAACGCCGCTTCCCGGAGACTCGCCACGTCCCCACCCCTCTCTCTCGGAGATCGGCACGACAACACATTGTATCACATCTGCCTTTAGGGCAAAGGCCCCTTCCAAGGGCCGCCATTCCATTTAGGAAGGCTGACTCCCTAGGAGTAAAAGGGCCCACGGGGGGCCGAAGCCTCACTCCCCGCCGCCGGGCCCTTGGTTGGGGTTAGGGAGTCCCGTGGCAGAGGCAAATTCAATTATCAATAAGGAGAGAGACCATGCCCTTGGCCCTGGTAATGGATGGATACGTGGACGAGCCCGCCTGCTTCGGCGTTCCCCCCTACATATCTCCCTACGTGCGCTACGCCTTTGGGGCCCTAGCCCTGGCGGGGTTGGATGTGACCTATCTCACCTGCGATACCTGGCGCCGAACCCCCCTGGAAGACCTGTGGCGTGAGGCGGTCCTGGTGGTCGTCATATCGGGTCTCACAGTCCCCGGACGCTACCGAGGGGGTAGCCCCCTCACCCTCCGGGAGCTTGAGGCCTTGAGCTCCCTGCCTCGAAGTGGCCCTTTGGTGCTGGGAGGGCCCATCCGCCATGGTTACGCCCTCCAGGGAGGAGTTCGCGCCCGAGACCTGCCTCCTCTGGCCGTGGATTGCCTCTGCACAGGGGACCCCGAGGCCGTTTTGGCCCACTGGGGGCGCACGGGCCAGCTTGTGCCCGGACTCACCCGCACCTATGAGGAACTGCGCCCTTGGGCCATCGCCGGGGCGGCGCTGGCGCCCCAACACCCCGATTTCCCTTGGGTTATGGCGGAGATGGAGCTTTCCCGGGGGTGCGACCGCTCAGAGGGACAGTGCAGTTTTTGCACCGAACGGTCCCCCGGAACCCATGAAGAACGTCCCCCGGAGGACGTGCTAGAAGAGGCCGAGGCCCTGGACCACGTAGGCGTATCGGCCTTTCGCCTGGGGCGCTGCGCGAACATCCTGGGATATGGGGGGAGTTTCACCCCCGAGGGGCGCCGTCCCGGCCCCGAAAGGCTCCGAGCCCTCTACGAGGGCTTTCGAGAGCGCTGCCCCCGCCTTTCGGTGCTCCACACGGACAACGCCAACCCCCTGACCATCACCCGCTTTCCCGACGCCGCCGCCGAGGCCATGGAAATCATCGTCCGGCACAACACCGCCGGGGACGGCCTCTCCTTCGGGCTGGAAAACGTCTCCGCCCGGGTGAAAAACCGGAATCATCTTAAGGTCTCCGCCGAGGAGGCCCTTTTTGCCGTCCGCATGGTCAACGAGATCGGCGGAAAGCCCAAGGGGCCCCGGCTTCTCCCGGCGTTGCTCCCGGGGCTGAACTTCCTCGTGGGGTTGGCCGATGACGGGGACGACTCCCTGGAGGAAAATCGTCGCTTTTTGGAAACGCTGCTGGAGGAAGGACTCCTCGTCCGAAGGATCAACATCCGCCGATGCATGGTCTTCCCCGAGGCCCCCCTGGCATCCCTCTTGGAACGATACCCCTCCCGGGTGCGGGAGCGAAGTTATCGCCGGTGGAAAGAGTGGATCCGTAACGAGGCCGATCCGGTCTTTCTCTCCGGGGTGGCCCCCGTGGGCACCGTGATTCGAAACGTGCGGGTGGAGGAGCGCCGGGGACACATGGCCTTCGGTCGATCCCTGGGAAGCTATCCCCCCCTGGTAGGAATAGGGGCGGATGACCTCCGGGAAGGGGATCGACGGGACGTGGCGGTATGCAGCCACGGGGGGCGTTCCCTCACCGCCGTCCCCTACCCCGTGGACCTAAATCGGTGCGACCCCATAACCCTCCAGACCCTCCCGGGCATCGGCAAGGCCCGGGCCTCCCGAATTATACAAAGGCGCCCCATCGACACCCTGGAGGAGCTTCCCGATCTGTTGGACGCCCCCGCCGCCATCGTCGAAGCCCTGAGACCTTTTTTATCGTGAGCTCTCCGGAGAGGAGGCCTCGGGATGTTCCATGGCCCTCACTGCTTCGTAGAGCTCCCGACGCCGATGGTCCCACATGGGCAGGGCGCGACGCATGTCCCGCACCTTTCGAAGTTCCAGGTCCACCACCAGGAGCTCCTCCCCATCGCCTCCCTCGGCAAGCACCGTGCCGTCGGGGGCCACCACCATGGAATGCCCCCCCCAGACCTCCCCGCCTCCCTCGCCGCATCGGTTGCACGCCAGCACGTAGATCTGATTCTCTATGGCCCGGGCCTGGACCAGGGTACGCCAGGCCAAAAGGCGCGACCGGGGCCACTCCGCCACCACCGCCAGGACGTCGATGCCCCCCAGGGCCAGCGCCCTGATATATTCGGGGAATCGGATGTCATAGCAGATGGCACTGCCCCAGGAGAAGCCGTCCACGTCGAAAAAAAATGGCACCGATCCGGGAAGAAAGACCCGATCTTCGTCCAGAAGGGGAAAAAGATGGGTTTTATCGTAAAACCCCACGGGGCTTCCCGTGTCGTTTAACAGCCAAGTGCGGTTCACCATTCCCCCATCGACGGGCCAAGGAAGGCTCCCCGCCAGGACCCCACTTCTCCGGTCCCGGGCCCAGGCAGCCAACGCGTCCAGAAGGCCCGGGCTTTCCTTCGCGTGGTGTTCCATGCGGGGGTTGTCGTAGGAGCAACTCCATAGCTCTGGCAAAAGCACCATCCTGGTCGAGGGGGGAACTTGAGAAAGGCTCTGGAGCACCGCCTGGCCACTGCCTTTCGCATCGCCCCACAGGGGGGCGGTTTGGGCCAAAACAACCTTCATCTTTTCTTCACTCCTTTGATCCGATCGCGAAAACACGCTGGGGCGCCTTTTTGCGTTTCGTACCGCCGCTCCCCAAAGGAGGCTCTCCTAAACGCCCCCCCATGGGGTATAGTATACCAACAACGCCCATGCCACGGAAGGAGAGGACACGCATGGAATCTGTGGTGCGTTTCAGCGTTTCCATGGGACAATCCCTGCTGGATGAGTTGGACGAGTGGATCGTCCGCAAGGGCATTCCCAACCGATCGGAGGCCCTTCGTCAACTGGTGCGCACCTTCGTGGCCGATTCTCGGTGGGAGGAGGGGCATGGAGACGTTTGCGGCAGCATCACCGTGACCTATGCCCACATGGCCCACGACGCCTGTACGGAGCTGACCCACGTCCAGCATCATTTCGGCGACGTCATCCTCTGCGCCTCCCACGCCCACATGGACGAAGATCACTGTCTGGAAGTCATCCTGGTGCGGGGGGGCGTGGGGCGAGTGCGACGGTTGGTGGAAGGGGTGTCGGGGATCAAGGGGCTGCGCAGCGTCCAGCCCTGCCTCACTTCTTTGGTATGAGCCCCGCCGGATAAGAGGCATCATCGCCACTAGGGAAGGCCCGCCCCCTTAGGAGTCCAGGAGAAAATCGGCTCCTTGTGTTGATCTTTTGGTTTTGGGGACAAAAAAAAGGGGTCCCTTTTGGGGGCCCCTAAAGCGCAAAAAATAAGAGAAGGAAAAAGTTTCCGGCAACGACCTACTCTCCCACGGGTACCCCCCGCAGTACCATCGGCGCTGGAGGGCTTAACTGCCGGGTTCGGCATGGAACCGGGTGTGTCCCCTCCGCTATGATCACCGAAAACTTCCTTCCTTCTCCTAAAGCCACCGAAAACAAACGACCCATCTGACCACAAAGGACAGATCAGCACGATCATTTCCGGCAAAAACTTACCTAGCACACGGATAGTAACAAAAACGAAGAGATCGTCACCCGTGCCCCCTAGTACCTAAATACTGGGGAACACCTGTATGAGGTCAAGGCCTCGGTGTATTAGTACCGGTCGGCTCAACGCC
>CALMLW010000289.1 GCA_937868015.1 uncultured Synergistaceae bacterium
TGGGCGTGGCCTACGGCTCCCCCGAGCGGGAAGTGGAGGGCCTGCTACGGCAGATTGCAGAGGCCCACCCCCGCATCCTGAAAACTCCCGCTCCCTATGTTCGGTTGGCCCAGTTCGGGGAGACCGCTATGATTTTCCGGCTCTCGTTCTACCTGGCTCAAAAAGACGTGGTGGCTTCGCCCCGCCTGGCCAACGACACCCTCAGCGATCTGCGCTACGCTGCGGTGGAGGCGTTGCGGCAAGCGGGCATCGACATGGTGCCCACCCACCGACTGGAATTATCGCGTCCCCCCGACCCCGGAGCATGAGATCTCTCCGGTGACACCAGGCGGAAGCCGGCAGATCTCCCCGCCATCGGGGGCAAAGGACGCTACCACCCTCCCCCACCGCCCCCGCCCCCACCGCCGCCGGAGCTCCCTCCGCCCCCGGATCCCGAGGAGCTCCCCGGAGGAGAGGTGGCCTCGGTCAGGGTGCTGCCGAAGGAGGTCCCGAAGGACGAAAGGTGATCGGCGAAGGCCGGGCCATAGACAAAGGTGCTCCCCTTATACCATTCGGGGGCGTAGGAGACCTGCTCCAGGATGTCGGCAAAGCGGGCGGCCCACTCCCGCTCCACCCCCAGGGCCAGGGCATAGGGCAGCATCCTCTCAAACCGTGCCGGCGTGTCCTCCGGGGGATCGAGCTTTGCCAGGATCCGGATCCTGTCCCGCTCCGCCGTCCCCAGGTACATACGAAATCCCGCCAAATGGTCCGCCACCCGGCGCCCTTCTTTGGTGTAATTTCTCATGAGGAAGAAGAACGCCACGTTCAACCCCAGGGCTCCTCCGAACCCCAGGGCAAAGGCCGGAGAGGTTAAAAGCCCCAGGCCCACCACGATCCCGGCGGTGACCAGGGCCAGGACGACGGCGGCGATCCACCCCGTGGCCCGGCGAAAAAACCCTCGGCACCCCTGGCCGGGCTCGCCCCGCCACATCCGACGGGCCGTCGCCGCCGAAAACCCTCCCCCCAGGCTCCCGAAGGCCAGCATGATGACCGTCACGGGCATCACGTCATCCTCGGGGTTCATCAGTAGCCCCAGGGTGGTGAAGAGGGCCAGGGTGAGGATCATCCCCCCTATGCTCCAGCCCAAGTTGCCGACCACAAAGGCCTTTCCCGAGGTGCGCAGGTCGCTACGAAAGGTCTCAATTACTTTGGCGAGGCGTCTCCTCTCTTCCCGATTTCGGGTATCCAGGAGCACTTCTTTTTTCCCCAAGAAGATGTTTTCCAAAAGGGTGTACTCGGTATCGGAAAGGGGGCGGCGGGATGGGGCCGCCCCGGAGCGCACCAGCACATAGCGCCGTCCCCCCAGCATGTTCAGGAGGCGCCCCGCCATGCCCTCCAGCCCTGGATCCTCTTCGACGATCCGGAGGTGCCCCTTCACCGCCATGTCTATCACGGCGGCCGG
>CALMLW010000290.1 GCA_937868015.1 uncultured Synergistaceae bacterium
CTGAAGCCTTCCGAGACACGCCTTGCGGTAAAAGGCGTGTAGGGGCTCCAGATACCCCCCCATTCTTGCCAGCACGGCATCTTTCTCTCCTCCCATCTCTCCAGAAGACGTGCGCTTGTGCCACAGCAAACGCACCACCGCTTCATTCACGTCGGGCATGTCACACCCCAGGGCAAAGATCCAGTGTTCCGACGCTTCTTCCATGCCCCTTACAAGGCCCGCAAGGGGCCCCAACCCCTCGTGTCGGTCCGACACAATCCGGACCATGTCCTGGCGATGGAGTTTTTTCAGAAGCTCCTGTGCTGGATGCTCTTCTCCCGAGGCGACCACCAAAAGGGTCTCCGCTAGCCATCCCGAGAGGTGCCGCAGGAGAACTTCCAGCATCGCCTGATCGCCGAGATGAAGAAAAAGCTTGTTTCCGCCAATCCGTCTTCCTTTGCCTCCCGCCAGAACGATGGCGGACACGGGAAGCCTGCGCTGGAGGTCGTACACCGCCACATCCCCCTCGGAAAAAGATGCTCCGGGCACCGATGCCATCCCCGTGGCACAAGATACCTGGCATGATATCCTGAATCCCGCTCACTATACAACGTTCCCGAAAAAAACGAAGCACCCCTCACAAGAGGGGTGCTTCGCCGGACAGACACCGCCGGACGTCTACGTTGTTGCCAAGGGTCTAAACGACTTTTTCCACCCGCACGGCGTTGATCTTGTACGCCGGGGTTTCCGAAGTGGGATCAATGGCGGCGGCGGTCAAGGCGTTGGCTGGCGTTTCGCCGAAATGGAAGGGCACAAAGACCATCAGCGGAGGCACGCGGTCGGTGATTTTGGCCTTGCCTTCCACCGATCCCCGGCGAGAAGTCACCCGGAGGAGATCTCCCGGCTGCACGGCCAACCGGGTGGCATCCTGGGGATGGATCTCAATGAAGAGTTCCGAGACGAACTCCCCGGGAGCGCTACGCCGGGTCATGCTCATGGTGTGGTAGTGATAGAGCAGGCGTCCCGTGCTGGCGAGGAAGGGATACGCTTCGTCGGGCCACTCGTGGGGTGCCTTCCACTCGCACGGGGTGAAAAAGCCCTTGCCGTTGGGGCGGGCGAACTTGGCGCCGTGGAGGATCGGAGTGCCGGGGTGATCCGGAGCAGGACAGGGCCAGGAGATGGGGCCTTCTTCAAGGCGGGCGTAGCTGATGCCCGCGTAGCTGGGCACAAACCGGGCCACGTCGTCGAAGATTTCCGAAGGAGAAGTGAAGTTCCAGGGAGCGCCGCAACGTTTGCCCAGCTCCACAAGGATCTCCCAATCCGCCCGGGCTTGCCCGGGGGCCTCGACAGCCTTACGAACCCGCTGAACTGCCCGCATGG
>CALMLW010000291.1 GCA_937868015.1 uncultured Synergistaceae bacterium
GGGTGGCCAGATGTTTTACCTCGGTGTTGATGGCAAAGCCAAAGATGATGAGCTGAGCCACGGGCAACGCCACCATGATGCCAAAGGTCAGCCGATCGCGGCGCATCTGAATGAACTCTTTTACCAGGAGCGCCCCGAGGCGCCGTCCCATCGTCAATCTCCTTTCCGCCCCGCCCCTCGGACAAGGGCCACGAAGACGTCTTCCAAGGATGGCGTCACCCGCCGGGGGTGCCAAGGGGCCACCTCGTGGGGCAAGGAGTCTTGCACCACCATGTGGAGCCGAGGGCCAAATACATAGAGGTCTCGCACGCCGGGAAGACGCCGCGTCTCCAGCTCTTCCAAGAGCTCGGGGGGAGAGGGGGTTTCCAGGGCGTAGATGGTCCCCGGGAATTGGCCCTTGAGCCCCTCGGGAGTGTCCGAGGCCACCAAGCGGCCCTGAAAGATGAAGCCGATGTGGTCGCAGTACTCCGCTTCGTCCATGAAGTGGGTGGTGACCAGCACGGTGGTCCCCTCCGCCGCCAGGTCGTAGATGAGGTCCCAAAAGCGGCGGCGGGAGCGCAGGTCCACACCGCTGGTGGGCTCGTCGAGGAAGAGGAGCTCGGGGCGGTGCATGAGGGCACACCCCAGCGCCAGCCGCTGCCGCACCCCGGCGGCCAGCGTTCCGGCTAGCAAGGTCTCCAACCCTTCCAGGGACGCCAAGGCCACCATGGCCTCCACCCGCTGGGCTAAAAGGCGCCCCCCCAGGCCATAGAGCCCAGCGTAGAACCGGAGATTTTCCACCACGGGAAGGTCGGCATAGAGGCTGAACTTCTGGGACATGTAGCCGATGCACTGCCGGAGATCCCGGGGGTTTTTCCGAAAGTCCACGCCCAGGACCGTTCCGGAGCCTTCGGAAGGGGTCAGGAGTCCACAGAGCATGCGGATGGTGGTGCTTTTTCCCGATCCGTTGGGTCCCAGAAAGCCGTATATTTGCCCCCGGGGGATGCGAAGGGATAGTTTTTCCACGGCGGTGAAGGAGCCGTAACGCTTGGAGAGGTCCCTCACGTCCACCGCATCCACGGTCATCCCTCCTCCCAGCGGATGAAGACGTCTTCCAGGGAGGGGGAAATCCGGGAGAGTTCGTAGGATGCGATGCCCGCCCTCTGGAGCGCTTCTTCCAGAGTC
>CALMLW010000292.1 GCA_937868015.1 uncultured Synergistaceae bacterium
TCGGGGGCCATGGCCATGCTCGCCCAGCTGGGGGGAGCGGCGGACTTTGCCGCCGGAGCCCTGGGGGTAAAGACCCCGGCGGATCTGTTGGTGGGGTTGGTGAAAAGTCGTACCGTGGTGGACCGGATCATCGCGCAATTTTCCCTCATGGAACGGTATAACCAAGAAAAGATGACATCCTGCCGGACTACGGTGCTGGGGATCTTGAGCGCGAATGCGGATAAGCAAAGCGGCATCATCACCCTGGCCTACGAGGACAAGAGCCCCGATCAGGCGGCGGCCATCGCCAATGCCTTTGTCCTGGAGCTCAAAGACCTCCTGAAGGGCCTGGCCGTCACCCAGGCGTCCCAGCAGCGCCTCTTTCTGGAAGAGCAGCTGAAAAAATCCCAACTCGACCTGCTCCAGGCGGAAAACAGCCTCCAGGCGTACCAGCAGAGCACGGGGATCCTGAACGTGGACGCCCAGATGGCGGCCCTGCTGCAGCGTGTGGCCCAGCTCAAGGCCCTCATCGCCGCCAAGGAGGTGGAGCTTCGGTCCGCCCGGACCTTTGCCACCGCCCGAAATCCGGAGATCAAAAAACTTACGGCAGAATTAAACGAGCTGCGCCAACAGCTCGCCGGGGTCGAAAGCCAGGCCAAGGCCCAGGAGCAGTCCGGCAAGGCCCTGGGAGATAACATGACCCTGGCCAATGTCCCCGAGGCGGGGATGGAGTATCTGCGGCGCCTGCGGGATCTGAAGTTCAACGAGACCCTTTTCCAGATGCTCCTGAAGCAGTACGAAGCGGCCCGCCTTTCGGAGGCCTCGGAGCCCGTGGTGGTGCAGGTGGTGGACGACGCCGTGCCGCCGGACCACAAGGCCAAGCCCAGCCGAGCCCTGATCGCCGTTCTTTCCACCATGCTAGGTTTTTTCGTGGGGACCGTGTGGGCCTTTCTGCGCCAGGCCCTGGACAACATGCGCCGGGATCCCGCCCGGAGGGAAAAGCTCGTGGCGCTGGGGTGGGAGAAGCGATAGGGTGCTCTGCGGTAATCTTTTGACAGAGAGATTTTTTGACGGAAAGGAAGTTTGTCCATGCCTCGACCGAGGCGAAGACGATTTGCTGAATCGATTAAACGCGGCATAGACGTGCTTGTTTCGTGTGGAGCTTTGATCCTCCTGGCTCCGCTCCTGCTTGTTGTAGGGGGTCTTGTGAAGATAAAGCTCGGTTGTCCCGTACTTTTCACACAACCCCGTCCCGGCCTAAGGGGGAGGCCGTTTTTGCTTTACAAGTTTCGCACCATGACCGATGTCCGGGACGCAGAGGGGCGATTGTTGGACGATGGGGAGCGCCTGACGCCCTTTGGGCAGTTTTTGCGCAGCACCAGCCTGGATGAACTTCCCGAGTTGTGGAACGTCCTCAAGGGCGATATGAGTCTGGTGGGCCCCAGGCCCCTCCTGATGAGCTATCTAGAACGCTATTCGCCGGAACAGGCCCGTCGCCACGAAGTTCACCCCGGCATCACCGGATGGGCTCAAGTTAACGGCCGCAACGCCCTAAGCTGGGATGAGAAGCTTTCTCTGGACGTGTGGTACGTCGATCACTGGACCATAGCTCTCGACCTTAAGATAATTATTAAAACATTTGTGTACGTGCTGCAGAGGAGGGGAATCTCTTCCGGCGAACATGCCACCATGCCGGAGTTTCTCGGAAGGGCAGATAAATCGTGAGGGGGATGTCTCGGGTAGAGTATGCGGACAAAATCTTGAGTTTTTTCTTTTTTGAATACGAGAGAACGTTCGTGTGCTCAAGAGGGAGAGAGACATAAAATAGGTTTGGATTTACATGAAGTATGATAAAAATATCTCCGACGTAATTCGCGGACTTAATTATCTTGATCGCCGCATATCCCATTCAATGTCGACTTTGTACGGAGAGATATGCTGCAACCATTATATTGATTCGAGGTGATAAAATTGAATGACTCTTGCCAAACGTCTTTTATGGCTCCTGAGGAAATCAAAGAAATAGGTTTTGGCGCTGTCGGCAAAAACGTTCTTATTAGCAGAAAGGCGTCTTTTTATTCGGCAGAAAGTATTTTTATAGGAGATAACGTTAGAATAGATGACTTTTGTTTTCTTAGCGGAAATATATCTATTGGATCACACATCCATATTGCTCCATACGCATTGTTAGTAGGGCAAAACGGCATTTCCATACACGATTTTTCTCAAATTTCCTCGCGCGTATCATTGCTTTCAGCTACGGACGATTTTTCTGGAGAGTATTTGGTTGGCCCACAAGTTCCTAATGAGTATCGCAAGCTGTCTGGAGGAGAGATAATTCTTTATAAACATGCTCTTATTGGAATAGGCAGCCTTATTTTCCCAGGAGTTAAATTAAGAGAAGGAACTGCTATAGGAGCGATGAGCTTTGTGTTCCGTAGTACAAAAGAATGGACCGTGTATTTTGGGAACCCTGCTGTGGCAATAAAAGAGAGAAGCAAAAGAATGGTCACGCTAGAAAGCTCATTCTTAGAAAGCCTGTGATTGTGATGAAATTCTCGTGCTTCTTGCCTCTCGCGCATCTTGACAATGAGCATATCGCCGCAGAATACAACGACCCAAAATGGTCGGAGTCGAAGATCTACCGTAAGACTGGCATCCGGTCCCGTCGCGTGGTAAAGGATGAACTCGTCTCCGACCTTGCTGTGGGAGCCGCAAAACGACTTTTCGATGAATACGGAATTGATCGGAACTCTATCGATTTTTTGTTGCTCTGCACCCAAAGCCCTGACTACTTCCTGCCAACAACGGCTTGTATCGTTCAGCACAGCCTTGACCTGCCTACGTCAACAGGAGCGATTGACTTCAACCTTGGCTGTTCCGGCTTTGTTTATGGACTTTCGCTTGCTCAAGGTCTGCTAAGTACCGGGGCAGCCTCAACGATTTTGCTCATCATGTCGGAGACCTACACCCGGCACATCCATCCGATGGACAAGAGCACGCGTACTATCTTCGGCGACGGCGCAGCTGCCACTTTGCTCGACAAAGAGGATATCCCGAGGATAGGTAGATTCGTCCTTGGCACGGACGGCTCCGGTGCACCCAACCTCATTGTTCCCTCTGGAGGCATGGCGCGCCCGCGCTCCGTCGATACAGCGAAAGAGACAACCGATGAGGATGGCAACATTCGTTCGATGGATAACATCTATATGAACGGGCCGGAAATTTTTTCCTTCACCCTCAGGGCAGTACCGGATATGGTCCGCCGGACCTTAGAGAGAAACGATCTCTCTTCAGAAGAGATAGACATGTACGTCTTCCACCAAGCTAACCGATTTATTCTGGAGAATCTCCGTGACCGCCTAGAAATACCAGAAGATCGCTTTTATATTGATGTCGAAGAGACGGGAAACACAGTAAGCGCAACAATCCCCATAGCCATCCGAAACGCACTTGACAAAGAGTTGATACAAGAAGGATCAAAAGTCCTTATCGCTGGATTCGGTGTAGGATACTCGTGGGGTGCCACAGTGCTACGCATCTAACCCCTCTGGAGGCGCCTATATTACTTTTTCTCAATAAAAAGGAGACAGCGTGAACGCCATGCAAAAAAAACTTGAGCTTATTGCCAATGCTTTGGATGTCGATAAAGACCTGATTGTACCGGAAAAAGTTCTCGAAGAGCTTGAGGAGTGGGACTCCATGGGTGTAATATCTATCATATCCATGCTGGACAAAAATTATAAAGTTCAGCTCAAGGCCGATCAGATCAAAGACCTCAAAACGGTCAGCGACATTCTGGAGCACATGCAGGAAAGATGACTAAAAATCCGTTTTCCCTGGAAGGAATGACAATTCTTGTCACTGGTGCCTCCTCGGGCATCGGCAAGGCGACGGCCATCCAGATGTCCCTCCAGGGCGGCGTTTGTCTCCTTTCGGGAAGAGACGAGGGGCGTCTCAGGGAGACTTGCCGAAGCCTGAGTGGAGATGGGCATCTGTCGTTGCCTGGCGATCTGGCGGACGAAGACTTCGTCCCGGAGATGATCGCGCACGCGGTATCGGAGTCCGGCCCACTCTCTGGCTTTGTGCACTGCGCCGGACTCGAAAGAACACTCCCCTTCCGGTCAACCTCGCTAGAGGACTTGCACGAACTGATGCGAGTGAATCTGGATGCGTTCTGGATGGTTTGCAAGGAGATCCTTCGCAAGGGAAATCACAAAGAGGGTTTCTCTGTGGTCGGAATCGCCTCTATAGCCGGACGATTCGGGGCTTCCGGCAAAACCGCGTATTCGGCGTCGAAGGGCGCTCTGATCTCCTTGATTCGAACACTGGCCGTCGAATACGCATCCAAAGGGATCCGGTTCAACTGCGTATGTCCGGGATACGTGCAGACCCCCATGCTGGAAAAGCTGAAGGCGCTGTACTCTTCGGAAGAGGAATTCGACGCGACGATGAACAGGATGCATCCCCTAGGCGTCGGAAAGCCGGAAGACGTGGCGAATGCAGTTGCCTTTCTGCTGAGCCCAGCGGCGCGATGGATAACGGGGAGTGTTGTGGATGTGGACGGCGGGTATGGATGTGTGTAGGGATTCCCTAAGTAGGGCCCTGGACCGTTGTGGGGGCCGGGGCGGTGGTGGTGTCTCATCTGCCGCCGGATGTGACGGCGGTGGGCGTGCCCGCCAGAGTCATTAAAGTTCACGAGAAAGAGGGCGTGTAAGATGCCCGTACCGCGAATTTACCTCTCTCCACCTCACATGACAGGACGAGAGCTTCTTTACGTGCAAGAAGCCTTTGCTTCGAACTGGATCGCCCCCCTAGGACCTCATGTGGATGCCTTCGAGAAGGAAATGGCATCCTACGTGGGGGCAAAGGGAGCCTTGGCCCTTTCCTCGGGGACGGCGGCGTTACACCTGGGGCTCAAGTTGCTGGATGTGGGGGCGGGAGACGTGGTCTTTTGCTCCTCACTAACGTTTTCGGCGAGCGCCAACCCCATTCTCTATCAGGGGGCAACCCCTGTTTTTATCGATGCCGATCCCGAAACATGGAACATGTCCCCCGGAGCATTGCGGCGTGCCTTTGAGGATGCCGAGATCCGTGGGATACTTCCCAAGGCAGTCGTTGTGGTTGATCTCTATGGGCAGAGCGCCGATTATGATCCGATCCTAGAAATATGTAACGCCTACGGTGTCCCCGTGCTCGAGGACGCCGCAGAGGCTTTGGGGGCCACCTACAAGGGGAAGAAGTGCGGCACTCTGGGTAAACTGGGAGTGTTTTCTTTTAACGGCAACAAGATCATCACCACCAGCGGCGGCGGCATGCTGGTCTCCGACGATACGGATATGCTTGCCAAGGCCCGCTTTTGGGCCACCCAGGCCCGGGACCCGGCCCCTCACTATCAGCATAGCGAGATTGGCTACAATTACAGGATGAGCAACATCCTTGCCGCCATCGGCCGGGCACAGCTTGAGGCCATTGAGGAACGCGTCGCGGCTCGTAGAAAAATCTTCGAGGCCTATCAAGATGCCCTGGGCGGTCTCCCGGACGTATCTTTCATGCCGGAGGCCCACTTTGGCCGGGCTAATCGGTGGCTCACTGTCATGCTCTTGGCCCCCGAAGCGGCGGTTACGCCTGCTGATATTATAAAAGCGCTGCAGGATGAAAACATTGAGTCTCGCCCGGTGTGGAAACCCATGCACCTCCAGCCTGTTTTTGCCTCGTGTGCCTTTTATTCCCACGCAGAGGGAACGGCCCCATCGACCTCTCAAGAGCTTTTTGAAAGGGGAATTTGTTTGTCCTCTGGCTCGAGCTTGACTGACGATGATCAGCGGCGAGTAACAGGCATTATTCGAGGTTTTTTGACAATATGAATATATTATTTATTACAATAGCGTTCCCGGATGGATCGCATCAGAGCAATATTTATTCCGACCTTATGGAAGAATTGCAAGACTTTGGCCACAATGTCTATGTGATTACTTCTTTAGAAAGAGCAAAAGGCGGTAAATCGTTTATATCTATAGAAAATGGCATAACAATAGTTAGAGCAAAAACCCTGAATCTCAAAAAATGTAATTTTTTCGAGAAAACTATGGGAATTTTTTTATTAAAATATCAGTATGCGCGCGCCTGGAAGAAATTTTTGTCAAAAATTGAATTTGATCTAATAATATATTCTACGCCACCGATTACCATCGAAAGCTTAGTAAGAAAAATAAAAAAAGAATGCCAAGCTCCCACGTATCTTTTATTAAAAGATATTTTTCCGCAAAACGCTGTTGATCTTGGTATGATAAGTAAAAACGGTTTGATCTATAGCTATTTTAGAAGCCAAGAAAAGAGGCTCTATAGTGTATCGGATTTTATCGGATGTATGTCCCAAGCAAATGTTGATTATATTTTAAAAAATAACAAAGAGGTAAACGAAAAGACTATTGAAGTTTGTCCAAATAGCATTCGGCCATCGAACAGAGACCTTTCATTAGGCAATATTGAAAAAATAAGAAAAATCTACGATATCCCTCTCGAATCTACGGTATTTATCTACGGCGGGAATCTTGGCCTTCCGCAAGGAATAGATTTTTTAATTTCGGTTTTGGGTTCAAATAAAGACAGAACCGACGTTTTTTTCTTGATCGTGGGCTCTGGCACAGAGCAGAACCGGCTGAGATTGGCTGTGGATAAGTTGCGCGGGAAGAATTGTGCCATGTTTTCTTTTATGAAAAAAAACGATTATTTGGCTTTGCTCTCTGCCTCTGATGTGGGGCTGATATTTTTGAACCATAAATTTACGATTCCCAATTTTCCCTCAAGGATATTGGATTATTTAAACGCAGGGTTGCCCGTCTTGGCGGCTACAGATAAAAACACTGACATGGGAGAGATTATAACAAGGAATAATTTTGGTTATTGGTGCGAAAGCAACGATGTGAATTTTTTCAATAATTTTGCGAACGAGCTTTCTTTAAATAAAGATCTTCGAAAGAAAATGGGGGACAATGCGAGAAATTTTTTAATAAATAATTACACAACAAAGAAATCTTGTGAAATAATTTTGAGTCATTTTTCTAAGTCAGAGGAGGCCTCTTGATGAACTGTCTTGTCACAGGAGGAGCAGGTTTCATTGGCTCCAACTTGGTGGATTTCCTGGTGAGAGAGGGACACCGAGTGTCGGTGTTAGACGACCTTTCGTCGGGATATCGGGACAATCTTCTCCAAGGGGGATTGTTCGAGAAGATCCGCTTTCTCCAGGGCGACGTCCGGGACGAAGATCTTCTTCGGGAAGCCACCCGGGATCAGGAGGCGGTCTTTCATTTGGCGGCTTCCGTGGGAAACAAACGTTCCATCGAGCACCCTCTCGTGGATGCGGACATCAACGTCATGGGCACCCTGAAAGTCCTTGAGGCGGCCCGACACGCCGGGTGTCGCAAAGTTGTTTTCTCCTCTTCCGCAGGGATCTTCGGAGAGCTGAAGACCTTGCCCATAGAAGAAAATCACCCCGTGGAGCCCGATTCTCCCTACGGGTGCACCAAGCTCTGCGCCGAGAAGCTCTGCCTGGCCTACGCCAAGCTTTATGACCTGGAAGCAGTGGCTCTGAGATATTTTAACGTGTATGGCCCCCGGCAACGTTTTGATGCCTATGGCAACGTCATCCCCATTTTCGTCTTCCAGATCCTCCGGGGAGAACCCATCAGCATTTTCGGCGACGGGGAGCAGACCCGGGATTTCGTGCACGTGCGGGATGTGGTGCAGGCCAACGTGAAAGCGGCCCTTTCCCGGGGCGTATCCGGGGCGTTCAACATCGCCAGCGGCACCCGCATTACCATCAACGCCCTGGTGGACCTCCTTCGGAACACCGGATTGCACCCCCAGGTGCGGATGGCCCCTCCCCGACCGGGGGACGTGCGGCACAGCCTGGCGGATCTCACCCGAGCCAGGGAATCTTTGGGATATGCCCCCTCCGTCGATCTTGCCGAGGGGCTCCGGGAGTATGTGACTTGGGCTAAAGAGGAGGCGGCACGATGACTTCGAGGCTTCGCGTTCTTGTTCTCGGCGGTACGGGCATGGTGGGGCACAAGATGTTTCAGGTCCTCTCTTCCCGGCCCCATCTGGAAGTTTTTGCCACGGCCCGGGATCTCAAGGGCCTGGAGGGGCGATTTTCCGCCGAAGAGGCGGGGCGCATTCGCACCGGGGTGGACGCTTCGGATTTTGACACGGTGATTCGGGCCCTGGCCTCCCTGCGGCCCGATGTGGTCATCAACTGCATAGGGCTCATCAAGCAGCTTCCGCTGGCAGAAGACCCCCTCACGGCCATCACCGTGAACGCCCAGCTGCCCCACCGCATCAGCCTGATCTGCTGCGCCGCCAAGGCCCGCATGATCCAGATCGGCACCGACTGTGTCTTCGACGGAACCCGGGGAAATTACCGCGAGGAAGACCCCTCGGACGCCAAAGACCTCTATGGCCGAACCAAGTTCCTGGGAGAAGTGGCCTATCCTCACTGCATCACCCTACGGACCTCCATCATCGGACACGAGTTGAAAGGTCGTTTTTCCCTGGTGGAGTGGTTTCTGGCACAAAAGCACCCTGTCCGGGGCTTTACCCGGGCGATCTATTCGGGGCTCACGACGCCGGAACTGGCCCGGGTGGTGGCGGACTACGTCCTGCCCCGGGCGGATCTCCGGGGGCTCTACCACCTGTCGGTGGACCCCATCAACAAATATGATCTCCTGAAGCTCATCGCCGAACAGTACGAGGTGGACACCCCCATCGAACCCTACGACGCGGTGTCCATCGACCGTTCTCTGGATTCCACCCGTTTCCGGGAGGCCACAGGATATCGTCCCCCCTCCTGGCCGGAACTTTGCCGAACCATGCGTCAGGATTATCTGGAGTGCGGTCGGTACCCCGAAGGAAAGGAAAGAAAATAATGCTTCAAGGAAAGCGCGTTTTGGTCACTGGCGGCACGGGATCACTGGGCAAGGTGCTGGTGCGTCGTATTCTGGCGGGAGAAAAGGGCATTCCCTCCAAGCTCATCGTCTTTTCTCGGGACGAGGCCAAGCAGCACGACATGCGCATGAGCTACTTACACCGCACCGTGGGCACCGACGAAGCCATCTATCGAAATTTTATGAACCTTCTGGAGTTTCGCATTGGCGATGTCCGCCGCTTTGAGGACCTGGTCTCGGCCCTCCGCGATGTGGATGTGGTGGTGAACGCCGCAGCGCTCAAGCAGGTCCCGGCGTGTGAGTATTTTCCGGATCAGGCTTTGGCCACAAACTGCTTGGGGGCTTTGAACCTGGTGCGGGCGGTGGGGGAATCCTCCAATCCTCCGGAGACGGTGCTTTCCGTGAGCACCGACAAGGCGTGCAAGCCCGTGAACGTCATGGGCATGACCAAAGCACTTCAGGAAAAGATCTTCATGGCCGCCGGAGTGACGATCCCCCGGACCCGATTCGTCGGTGTGCGGTACGGCAACGTCCTCGCGTCCCGGGGATCCGTCATCCCCCTCTTCCACGACCAGATCCGGAACGGGGGTCCCGTCACGGTGACCCATCAGGAGATGACCCGTTTCCTCATGTCCCTGGACCAGGCTGTGGACACCATCTTCGCCGCGCTGGAGGGGGCTTGTCCGGGAGAGATCTACGTGCCCCGGGTGCCGGGGGCCCGCATTCTGGATGTGGCCAAGGCCCTCATCGGCGATCGCGACGTGGAATTGGTGGTTACGGGAATTCGACCGGGAGAGAAGATGCACGAAATCCTCGTGTCCGAAGAAGAGGGGAGCCGGACGGTGAGCCGGGGAGCCTGGATGGCCCTGCGCCCCATGTTGCCGGAGCTCTTGGAGCGGTGTGGAGGAGGAAGTTTCACTCCGGCAAACCTTCAGGGACGGGAATACAGTTCCGCCGATGACCTTTTGGATTTTGACGGGGTTCAGGAGCTCCTCGCCAAGCACCATTTGCGCCTGGAAGACCAGATGCCCGCCGCCAAGGAGGAATTGTTGCGATGACCCTCAAGGTGATGACCTTGGTGGGCACCCGGCCGGAGATCATCAAGCTCTCCCGGGTGATCCCCGCGCTGGACGCCCACACCCACCATGTCCTGGTCCATTCGGGACAAAACTA
>CALMLW010000293.1 GCA_937868015.1 uncultured Synergistaceae bacterium
TTGAGGAGGTTCACCACGTCCCGCACTTCGCCCCGGGAGAAGTACGCCCGGCTGCCGTCGAAGGCCACAGGGATGCCCGCAGCGTCGAAGGCCTGCTCCAGAAGGGGGTAGTGCCCCCGGGAGGGCACCAGCACGGCGAAATCGCTCCATCGGGGGGCGCGCCAGCACGCCCCGTCTTTGTCCCACACTCGGTCTTCGAGGCTTTCTTCCCCTTGCGGGCGGTCGTGGATTTCCCGGAAACGCGCCGCCAGGGCGGAAAAGCACCGGGCCCTCCCCTCGGAGGCGGTGCCGTGGCGCGACGTCTCCTCTCCCTTGGCCTTCCGGGAGGTTTGGGCCAGGAGCGCCTCCACGGGAGCTCCGCCGGAGGCGTTGCGACATTTCCAGAACGGCAGATCTTCGGGGCCGGTGAGGGCCTCGTAGGGCAGGGGAAGGTCTTTCCCCAGCCCGTCTTTCCAGATGTCACCAAAGAGGGCGTTGACTTCGTCCAGCAGGGAGGACCGGAGGCGGAAGCTGCACGGCAGGGGGATGTAGCTCTCCCGGGAATCTCCGGGGGTCTTTTTGGCTTCGTCGATGTACGTGCCAAAAAGGGTGAGATCGGCGTGACGAAAGCGGTAGATGGACTGCTTGAGGTCCCCCACCAGAAAGAGGGTGTTGGTGTCGGGACGCCACAGGGCCCGGATCAGGGCGTCCTGCAGGGGATCGGTATCCTGAAATTCGTCTACCATGATGTGTCGGAAGCGCTTTGCCGCTTCCGGGTCTTTTTGCAGTACTTCGGTAGCTCCGGCGATGAGGTCCCGGAAGATGAGTCCTCCCCGGAGGCGACGCCACCGATCCCAGCGCTCCCAACCCAGGGCGGCGAGGCAACGAAGTCCCTGCCGGAGACGCTTTTCTTCCGGAGGCTCGGGGGCGTCGGCCGTGAGCTCCCGGGCCAGGAGCATCATCTCTTTTCTGGTGTCACGCCAGGATTTCAGCCCTTCTCCCAGAGTGTCTTCCAGGAGTTTTTTCACCTTGCCCGCCCCATCGAGTTTTTCCAGGGCGTCGTGGATCGCGGCGAAAAACTGCCGCATGAGGTCTCGATCCGGAGCTTCCTCTCCTCGGAAGCGTTCCTTGAGGTTTTTCAGGGCGGTCCCCAGTCGGGTGGTGTCTTGGGCCAGCAGGGATTCCACGGCGGGGATCAGGACGCACTGCCACAGCTCCCAGCACTCCCGGGCGAAGGGGTCCACCATCTTCCTTAGGGTTTCCAGGGTCTCGTCGTCGCTCCAATCCCAAAGTTTTTCGGGGTTCCACCCCAGGCTGGCGGCGAGTTCCGAGGTTTCCCGCACGGCGGAGGCCAGGGCGGAGGCGCCGAAGCCGTCCCGCAGGTCGACGAAGTCCGCCGAGGCGAAGAACTCCCGGGCCCGGGGGCCCCATGGGTCATCCAGGCCTTCGGCCACCCAGGAAGAGGGGTTTCCCTCCAGTTCGGCGGTGAATTCCTCCCAAAAGGCCTCTTCTTCGGGAGGGGCCAGGAGGGTGGCCCCCGGATCGAGGTCCATGGCCAGCCCCGATTCCCGCACCACGCGGTAGGCAAAGGAGTGGATGGTGGAGATGTACCCCTCGTCGAAGCGTTCCAGGGCGTCCCGCAGGTGGGCCATCCCCGTGGGGTCCCCTCGGTACCACTCTTCCAACCGACCTCGGATGCGTTCCTGCATCTCCCGGGCGGCTTTTTCGGTGAAGGTGAGGGTGAGGATCTGCTCCACCCGGCAGGCGGGGTCCGTGGCCAAAAGCCAGGCAAAGCGCGTGGCCAGGGTCTGGGTCTTTCCCGTGCCCGCTCCGGCGCTCACCACCACCAGGGGCTCCGAAGACGTGATGGCCCGGGCCTGTTCGTCGCGAAAGCCCCGCAGGAAAACATCCTGGGCATTCTTTATCATGAAAATCTCCTTTCTTCTTGTGCTTTTCCGGCGTGGCGCCGGTGCCCCCGGTGACCATGTCATTACGCCCCTTCTTGGATTTCGTCTTCGTCCCCCTGGTCCTCCCCCATCCCTTCTCCCTGGCTTTCCCCCCGGCGACACAGGGCGGGATAGGGGCACCAGGCGCAGTTTTCCGACGCGTAGTTCGCCGGATATTTGCCCTCTTGCAGGGCTCCGGCCATGCTCTCCAGGGCTTCTCTTGCCTCAGCCATGGCGACGTCGAGGCTTCCGGAGGATTTCATGCCGTACCAGCGGTAAAACGGGGGCTCCATCTCCCCCTGGGCCTTGCCGTCTCGGTGCCCCAGATAGGCGAAGCCCCGAATCTCCTGGCCGCCGGGGAGGGGGTTTTCCCCGGACAACCGCCCTTCTTCCAGGGCCAGAGCGTAGGCCGCCAGCTGGAGCCGCCGAATTTTTTTCCCCGCCACGTTGCCCAGCTTGTAGTCCAGCAAAAGGGCTCCCTGGGAGGTGAGGTCCACCCGGTCGCAGCGTCCGGAGAAGGTCACCCCGCCCACGACCATGCGGGGGTTGACGCTCTCCCGCAGGCGATGTGTCACCTCCACGCCGTCTCTGCGACGGCTCTCCTCGGCCTGGTCCTGAAGGCGCCCCAGGCGGCGAGCGGCGAAGCGGAGAAAGCGGGCCCGGGGGGCGCATCGGGGATCTTCCCGGAGCGCCCGGTAGCCTTCGTAGGGATGGCCGGACGAAGCCCCCTCTTCGGGCTCCAGAGCTTGGTCCCAGTAGCGGTCCACCAGCTCTTCTAAAGAAGTTCCCTCCTCCCCCGCTCCGGGGGTCTGCCACACCAGCTCCCAGAGTCGGTGGAGGAAGGTCCCCTCCCGGAGGGGTTCGCCTCCCCCCTCCTCCTCCCATGATTTCTCTTCCAGCTTTCGCAGGCGGGCCATGCTGTAGGCAAAGGGACAGGCGGTGAAAAGATCCAGGTCACTGAAGTTTCCCCGGTTCCGGGGCTCCCAGGAGGCGGTGCGGGGAAAGTTCCCCCGGAAAGCGATCTTCCCCCGCCGGAGGGCTTCCCGGGCGGGAAAGAAGGGCTCCTCCGCGTCGGGGAGGGTTTCGGCGGCGGAGCGGACGAGGGTATTTTCTCCGGCGGCATCCTTCGAGTTTCGGGTGAAGGATTCCACAAAGGGAGAGGGGGCCGTGGGTCGTCCCTCGCTGTCCTGTTGGGGGCGGGAAAGGACCGTCAGCTGTTCTCCCACCGCCACAATGCGGCGAAAGAGGGCTTCTTTCTGCTGCCGTCGCTCGTGCCGGAGCAGGAGGTGCAACGCGGGAGCTCCGTCACGCTCTCCGGCGTTCACTTCCCGGCGGAGGTCATCCCCCAGAAGGGGGGAGTCGGCGCCGGTACCGGGCCACCGGGACGCGGTGAGCCCCAGAAAGAAGAGCACCGGATGGGTCGCCAGCACCGGCGGAGTGTCGGCGTAGAGCGCCACCGCTCCCCCCAAGGGGGGCGCGGCCGCCACGGTGGCTTCTTCCGCCCACTCTTCCAGAAAATCGAGGGCGTCCACCCCTTGGAAAAAGGCCTTCCCCGCCTCTTCCAGGAGTTTTTCCCTCTCTTCCAGGGAGCGGATTTTCCGGCGGAGCTCCTCCAGGGCCCCCGCCAGGCGGCGCACCGCCCCATCCAGCTCCCCATGCCGGGGGCCCTCGGGGCCCCAGAGGGGGGAATCGGCCAGGGCGCTGGCGCGGCGCAATCCTTCGTTCCCCTGGGAAATCAACGTCTCCAGGGCCTCCAAAAGGGTGCGGGGAGGGGCCCCTTCTTTGAGCATGCGGGCAAAGTCGGCCACTTTTTTAAAGGTCTTGTCCGCCCCGCGGTCATCAAAGGCCCGCCACGCCTCCTCCCCCGAGGGGCGTTCCTTTCCGGCGCGCTCCCGCAGGGCATCTCCCCCCAAGAGGGGGTGGGCCAGCGCCAGGGCCGTTTCCCCCAATCCCCACCCCCCCTGGGCGGCGCGCCAGATCTGGCGGGGCAGGGTGCCCAAAAAGGTTTCCGCTGCGGAAACGCGCCCCCGGAAGCTCCAGGGCACACGGTAGCGCCCCAGGGCCTCTTCCAGCAGGGGAAGGGCTTCCCGGGGGGCCACCACCCCCACTCCGCCGAAGCCCGGCCAGGAAAGGCGGGAGGCCAGGGCACTCCGCCCCGCGGCCCAGAGGGCGATCTCCCGCACCGCTACTTCGGGTTCCAGCGAAGGGGTTCCCGCTTCCAGCAGATGCCACTTGCCCCCGGGATCCCCCCGTTTTTCCCGGCTCCAGGCTTCCAACTGCTCCGCCCCGTCGTAAAAGCCTTCGATGCCCGGATCGGGCTTGGCCAGCACGACCTCCGCCACGCTCCCCAGGGCGCGCACCAGGCGCAACTGGGCCGAGGTGAAAGAAAGAAAGCCCACCAGGACGAAACGCCGCTCCCGGGCCCACTTTTTGGGGAGCTCCTCTTCGAGAAGGTCGGCGGCCAGGGAGGGGACGGCGGCGCTGTCCGCCAGGTCGTGGGCCGCGAGCCAATCGGTGTAGTCCCGGAACAAGCGGCAAAGAATTCCTCCGGGATGGCCGAGGTTCCCGCAGGGGGCGTCGGAGCACCCCGGGCACTTCAGCCCCCGGGTCAAATCTTCCGGTTCCACGCCCTCCCGCAGGAGCTCCCGGAGATGGCGCCCCAGAAGGGCCTTAAAGCCCCCCCGCCGCACCCCGGGGGGCAGGGCCCACCCCTTCTCATCGGCCTCTTTGATAAGGGTTCGCACCACGTGGGCCACCACCAGGGCGTGGTCCGGAGGGTCGAGCTGTCCTTTGATGGCCACCCGGACCGCTTTCCCCAATTCTCGATAGAGGTCATTCCACCGCCACACCGGAGGCAGCTCTCCAAAAAAGCCCTTCTCTCCCGCCAGAAGACCCCGGAGAAGCTCCCGGTCCTCCGACGAGGGGGTGAGAAAGATGGTTTGTCGGCCCCCCTCTCGCCAGGCGGCCACATCGGCCCCCAGGTCCTTCACCCGGCCGTAGGACAAGATGACGCCTCCCATGTCCCCTCCCCCTTTTCTCAAGTCGTTCTCCGCCCGGGAGGGGGTTTCCGTCCCCTCCCCTTCCGATCTCCATTGTACGCCGACACCCCGACACCATAGATGGGTACTCTTCTCTGGGGGAATAAAAAGCCCTATACTTTCGTCGGAGTCGAGAAGAGAATCGCCTTACGAAACGAGGGAGAGATCCCCGGGGGCCCTCCGCCCCGGGCCCCCTCGCGGAAGGCACCGGAAAGGGGAGAGGGGCATGGAGAACCCCGGCGGCATTTTGCCCAAATGGGCCCGGGAAATAGGCCGATTTCTTTCAATGAAACCACAGTTTGT
>CALMLW010000294.1 GCA_937868015.1 uncultured Synergistaceae bacterium
GTGGGGTAAAAGGGGCGTGGAAGGGGAAACATTTCGCCTAAAGGTTTGGCCTTGTTGCCTCCCGGGGCGAAGGGTGGAGTCGGGGCGGCGGGCGCTCTTCGGCCATGGCAGGCTAAAAAAGCCGGCGGGAAGGTGCGTGCTCTTCGGCCACGGCGCATCCTCCAGCCCGTTTTCTCTAGTTTTTTAGTCCCGTAGCCCATCGCCCTTGGTCGTCATGAATGACATTTTCCCAGGCTAGATCAAGGATGACCATACCAGAGCCTGGCCACACAGGGCCCCCGGGATCCTTGACGGGGTTTTTGGGGCGTGGTACAATGACCGCCGTCGTGAGGAGCGCGTGCGCCGGTGGCTCAACTGGATAGAGCATCGGACTACGGATCCGAAGGTTACGGGTTCAAATCCTGTCCGGCGCGCCAGACGGATGCTCCGGGGGGCTTAGGCTAGAGCCCCCCGGTTTTTTTTGTGTCTTCTCCAAAAGCCTCGCCAGGGACCCCGCCCCCCGGCTCCCCCACGGGGCGGCTGGGATTTCCCCGTGGGGGCAAGGCTTTTTCCTGCCTCGCCTTTTTCCCGTCGATTTCCCTGAAACCGCCTCTTTGCGGTAAAATGACACCGAACGATATGATCTTTCCGTCGGGCTAGGGGCTGCGGAGCAAAACACGCTCCGAAGGGGGCGCCGTCGGCGCCTTTCCCTGGACTGGGGGCGACGAGGGGCGTGGGGGCTGGTGGCCTTGCCGAGAATCCCGGCGACGGGTGCTTCCGTAGGGTCTCCGATAAGGGGGATCGCCCGAAGGAGGCCGCCGACCTATCAGGTAGCGGAGGTGGCGAAGGGGAGGTAGGGAGATGAGGCGCGGGGAGTGGATCGTGGTTCTGAAGGCGGGGCGTCGGGGTTTCGGTCTGGTGGAACTAGTGAGCGTTTTCGTCATCGGAGCCATCATTTCCGGGATGGCCTTCGCCCTTTTCTCCTCGGGGTGGTGGTATGGGGGGAGTAGCGCTGCGGCGTGGCGCGAGGCCTATCGTTTGGCGCGCTGGATCAGCGCGGCGGTGCGGCAAAGCATTCAAAATGGCCAAGGTTTTACCATCTACCCTCCGGCGGGAACCATGGAAACCAGGATACGTCTCACGTGGCGGGGCCGGGATGGCAATCCTCTGCCCTACGGAGAAGGGGACCGGTGGTGGACCAGCGATCGTTCCTGTTATATCCTCTCCCGGGGAGGATCCGTGGCGATATCTAATTTTATTCAGCGTAGAGCCATGTTTGTCCCCGGTTTTACCGTGGAGGTACGTCACCGCCGTCGGCTGTCGGATCCTCCAGATTGCTACGTCATTGTTTCCCCCTATGCCTACGTCACTGTGTCCGCCACTCCCCCGCCCTGATGATTCCTGTTTCCGTCCGCGCTCCGGGGCGGTGATATCCCTTGGAATCCCCGGGATTCGCCGAAAGAGGATGGGTTTGCCCCGAAGAGCTTGACAAAAACTGTGGTGCCGTTGTATAGTTCCCGTTGCGCCGGTGGCGCGGCGCCAAGGGAGGTAGGATGGCCGAGTGGTCAAAGGCAGCAGACTGTAAATCTGCCGACAGACGTCTACGAAGGTTCGAACCCTTCTCCTACCACCATAGAGAACCAGCCGACTTAGCTCAGCAGGTAGAGCACATCCATGGTAAGGATGGGGTCTCCGGTTCGAGTCCGGAAGTCGGCTCCAGCTTCGGCAACGGCCCCTTTTCGACGGTCGAAGACCAGAGAAAGGGGCCTGCCTTTTTCCCCTCTTCGTTTCTCCGACGGGACGAAGGCCGGCCAGGGCTCTGGGACCGGCCTTTTTGTGTATTTTTTTGTTCCCCCTCCCGCTTGACGTGGGGGCGGTCAATGTTACAATACCATGGGCGGGAGTGGATTTCCGAGGGCGTGCTTCTCGGCGGGAGATGCGGGAAGGGGGCCTTAGGGGCCCTCTTTGGCCTGGGAGGAGCAAAAAGCAGGCATCACATCGCCGCCGCCGGACAAAACCCTTCCGGGGGGCGCAATCTAAAGGGAGGTTTCGCGGATGGCAAAGGATAAGTTTGAACGAAACAAGATGCACCTGAACATTGGCACCATCGGTCACA
>CALMLW010000295.1 GCA_937868015.1 uncultured Synergistaceae bacterium
CCCTCCGAGAAGTTTTTTCACCACCGGAGCGTAGTCGTACCAGGAATTGTCGTTAGAGGCCCCCACCAACAGCGTGAAGGGATCGAAGAGCTTTTTCCACGCTTTGCCAACGGCGGGATCTTCCAGGAGCGTGCAGAAGAGGGCGATGACCCCCGTGCTCCGCAGGAGCCGCTCCTGGTCCCTGCCTTTCAAGGGGAAGGTGACGCCTCCCAGGAAGGCCATGGCCCGGAAGTATCGCTCCAGTCCTGGAGAGAGGGTGTAGTGCCCCCGGGGGCGAAAAAAGGTGTAGTCTTCTTCCTTTCCCGAGAAGGGGGAGTCGAGCCTTCCCTGGGCTTCCATGATGCGGCGATACTCCTCTTCTCCCCGGGGAGAAAGGGATCCTTCCTCGGTGAGAAGCTTTCGTGCCACCGCCAAAAAGTCCCCCACGTCCTCCCGCACCGACCGCCCCAGGACACTCGCTTCCAGGGATTTCCGATGCCCCTCCAACCCCTCCTGGAGGGCCTTAAGGAAGAGATCCAACGTCGGGACGAAAACCCTTTCTTCGGCCTGCTGGAGCATGCGGTCGAAGATCAGATGGAAGGTGTGCAGCCCCAGATCCACGGTGATAAAAAGGGGCGTCACGTGGTCCCGGGTGCGGGGATAGACCTCCACCAGGTCATCCAGCTCGATGTTTTTCAGGATCACCGGGGCTTTTTGGATGAAAAAACCCTGACTCGCCAGTTTTTCCCTGTCCCCGGGGCTCAAGGGGACGCGATGAATGTCGTCGACTCCCTGGTCCAGCATGATCTCCCCGGGGACCTCTTCGGGATCCACCCGGGAGAGGGAGGGTTCGTAGGAGGCCAACCGGATGAGATCGTCTTCCCGGGCCCAGGCATACCGGGTCTGGACGTCCCCCGGCGCCGGATACTCCGGCGAAGCCCCCACGCTGGAAAATCTCAGGAGCACCCAACCTTGGCCGTCGACGGCGGTGGTGCCGATCCCGGTGACCGTCACGCCTCGGGGGAGGTAAAAAGAGCTGTAGCCCTCCGCCGGAAGGGATCCCGGGAGGAGGAAGAGGGATAGCCTTTCCGGACGGACCACGTAGGGCTCGGGCCCTCGGGGCTCGTAGGAGGGAAAGGGCACCAGGGCTTCTTTCTCCACGTACCCCAGGGAAGATCCATGAAACATCAATTTCACCCACTGGGCCCCGTGCTTGCCGGAAACTGGAGCCACCGTCACCCGACTGCCGTAGTAGACGCAGGCCTCGATGCCCTCCTGGTCTTCAATGCCTCGGCCGTCTTCCACCGTTGTATAGGTCCCCGGAGACCTCATCACGGGGGCAATGTGGCGGGTCACCAGCCAGAACTTCTCCGTCCCTTCCCCTGGAACCGCTCCGAAGAGCGCCCAGGCCCATATCATTGCCAAGGCCGCGAAGGCGCCGCTTTTTTTCACCGGAAATCACGCCTTTCGAAAAAAGATGAGTGCATCCCTGGGGGACGCGGGGCCATCATAGGGCAAAAAGAACGCCGAGGCAAAGGCCCCAAGAATCCGGATATCGGGCTCCGGGGCAAGGAGGCAAAATAAAAAGCCCCACAGGGGCGGAGAGGGAGGTCTGCCGCCGCTGTGAGGCCCGTCCAAGTCCCCCGATCCGTCCGAAGCTCAAGGTCGGAGGATGCGCATGGAGGCTCTTTCGTGGAACCATTATACCTCAAAAGGCCGTTTTAGGCTTGGGGGAGTTCTTTTTTTCTTCGAAAGCTTTTCCCCACGAGAAATATCAGCGGCACCACGAAGAGGGCCAGCAGGGAGGACATGGCGATGCCCCCCGCCGA
>CALMLW010000296.1 GCA_937868015.1 uncultured Synergistaceae bacterium
AAGTGCCCACCACGATGCTGGAAAACACCAGGGGGACGATGAGCATCTTCAGGAGGGCGATGAAGATTTTCCCCACCGGCGCCAGCGTGGGCACCACCCCGGGCACCGCCACACCGAGCACCACGCCCACCACGAAACCGATGCTGATTTTGTAAAGCAATGGAATCTTTTTCCGCTCCGCCACGTTCCCAACCCCCTTCGTCCGCTTGCCGACGACGGCGCCGCCGGACCTCGCGCCACGGCTTCGGATCCGCCGCAGCCCCTCTCCGCCATATCACGTACCATAGCACAACGGCAGGGCCGTGGAAACCTCTCGGAACGCCAAAATCACCGGTTCGCCGGAAAAATCTCCGGCGTGCGCCCACCTCGTCAGCGGAGGGCCTCCGGGATCGCCGCCCCCGTCGGCGGTGCGGAGCGCCTCACCGCCTCATCGCGCCGCCGGGGGCTTGAGCCAGGACTAATGTTTGAGGCCGTAGGGCCACCCCACGATGCCCCCCTCCAGCAGCACCACCCGGTCGAAGCCCTTGCCCCGGAGAATGCCGTAGGCGTCCCATCCCCGGACGGAGATCTTGCAGAAGACCACCAGAACCCGGTCCCGGGGGAGGGTGTCCCCCTTCTCCCAGAGGGCCCCCAGGGGGATGTTCACCTGATCTTCAAAAGGAAGGCGTCCCTGGAGCCGCACCTCTTCGGGGGTGCGCACGTCCACCAGCAGGAAGGGCTCTCCTCGGGCCCCCCGCTCCCGGAGCTCCGCCGGAGACCAGGAGTTCAGCAGGCCGTCCAGTTTGTTGCGGAGGACGTTCGCCGCGTGGGTGAGGGGGTCGAGGGCGGTGCTGAAGGGGGGAGCGTAGCCCAGATCCAGGTCCGCCAGGTCGTCCACGGTGATCTTTCCCGCCAGCGCCGCCACCAGGGCGTCCAGACGCTTGTCCCCCCGGCCGGGGCCCACGATCTGACACCCGAGGACCCGCCGGGTGCTCCGGTCCGCCACGAGGCGCATCGCCAAGGGGGCCGATCCGGGCATGAAGTGGGGCAGATCGGAGTTCACCACCGTGACCCCCACGGCATCGAAACCGGCCTCCCGGGCCCCCGCCTCGTCCAGCCCGGTACGGGCCGCCGTGAGGTCGAAGATCCGGACGATGGCGGTGCCCCCCACCCCCGCATAGCGCCCGGGAAGGCCCGCGATGTGGTCCGCGATGACGCGCCCCTGACGGTTCGCCGCCGATCCCATGGGCTGGCGCACCGGTTTTCCCGAGAGAAGATGGGGCACCTCCACGCAGTCCCCTCCGGCGTAGATCCTGTCGTCGCTGGTGCGCATGTGCTCGTCCACCTGAATGCCCCCCGAGCGGCCGAT
>CALMLW010000297.1 GCA_937868015.1 uncultured Synergistaceae bacterium
TGATTCTGAGCGAGTTCGGCGCCGGCGGCATCTACGGCGTCCGCCAGCGCCAGGGCGCCGTGGGTCTTCCCCGTGCGAAGGCTTCCCACCTCGTCTTCGTCGTCGTCAAAGCCGGCGGTGTCCACCAGGGCCACGGGCCCCAGGGCCCCCATCTCAATGCCCTTGGTGACCGGATCTCCCGTGGTGCCGGGCTTGGAGGAGACGATGGAAATGTCGTGATCGCAGAGGCGGTTGAACAGGGCGGATTTTCCGCTGTTGCGCACCCCCGCCAGGACAATGCGGACCCGTTCCGCCAGCGGCGTGTCGATCATGAGCACTCCTTCCTTTCTTGTGCGGAAGAGCTTCTGCGGGGGAGGGCGTCTCCCCGTTCCAGCGACCCCGTCCGGCCGCAGCGCCCGAGCTCTTCCATCTGGGCTTCCAGCGCCCGGGGGGCGTCCAGATGCACCCCTTCTTTTTCCGGATAGAGCAGGTAGTCTCCCTTCACCTCGCCGGGGGTGAGGTTCACCATCACCACGTTGGCCCCCGCCTCGTACCCCCGGGCCCGCCCCCCCGGGTGCACCGTGGCGAGGGCCGTGGTGGCGGGGATGTGGGCCCGGGGGAGCAGAAGGCGCACCAGCGCCAGCGCTTCGAGGGTCCGCTCCGCCGTCCCCGCCGCCGATGCCGCCAGGGGCGTGTCGGGGTGGGGCAAAAAGGGGCCGATGCCCACCATGTCCAGCTCCAGCTCCCGGCAGAGCAGGGCGTTGGCGAGAAATCCCTCGTCGGTCTCCCCCGGAAGCCCCACCATGTACCCCGATCCCACCTGGTATCCCTCTTCTCGGAGATCCCGGAGGGCTTGAAGACGCTCTTCCAGCGAGACCCCTCCCCGAAGGCGCCGGTGCAGCCCGGGATCCGCCGTCTCGAACCGGAGCAGATAGCGGTTGGCCCCCGCCCGGAAGAGATCCCGGTAAACTTGCCGGGGAAAGATGCCGCAGCTCAGGGTGAGGGCCCAGCTCGCCCCCAGATCTTCCCGCAGGGCTTCCACCAGGCGGCACAGGCGGGCGGGGGAAAAGGAGGGGTCCTCGCCGCTCTGGAGCACGAAGGTGCGGTATCCCACGGCGAAGGCCCCCCGCACCGTGCGCCGGATGTCTTCTTCTGAAAGGCGGTAGCGCCGGACCCGGGAGTTTCCCTCCCGGATGCCGCAGTAGAGACAATTTCGGGCGCAGACGTTGGAAAACTCCAACAACCCCCGGATCAGCACCCGGGAGCCGTGATGGGCCTGACACACTGCGGCGGCGGTGCGCAAAAGTTCCTCCCGGGAGGTGTGACGAAAGAAGTTTCGCACCTCGTCGGCGGAGGCCCGGGAGAGATCTTCCGGGGGCGCGGCCGGAGGCGGCGGGGCAAAAAGTGGTGCGACGGTGGATGTCATGGAGCGTCCTTTCTCCCCGGAGCGGGGGATCTTTGGCAAACCTTCGGGCCCGTCAAAAATCCCCTTCCGGACAGGGGGCCGGTTTATGGGGCGAAACTCGGGCGCCGGAGGACGGGCAGTTTTGATACCCCCCCGGGTCTTTAAAATATATCACACGTCAGCGAGGCCTCTGACAGCATACCACCCGGAGGGGCGGAGCGCACGATGGGCCCCGGGCGAAAAGGGAGGAAAAATGGGGCAAAAGGGGAGAAAACTTCCTCCGGAGGGGGATAT
>CALMLW010000298.1 GCA_937868015.1 uncultured Synergistaceae bacterium
AGCTTCACCCGCACCGTGGCCCCGGGTTCGGCGAAGACCGGCCCCTTGTTGGCCCCTTCCGTGGATTCCCCGTGGACGTTGAACTCGCAGGAGGCCACCTCGAAGACCTTACCATTTTCGGGCTTGAAGTAGAGCCTGATCCAACGGATGTGGTGCTCCGTGGTGTTAGGGTGGGCAATTTCTTTTCCCACGGAAAGGGCCACAGTGAACCCCTCCCCCGGGGCCACCCGGTCCGGGGCCTCGATGACGGGGACGTGCTTTTCGCCCTTCCAGTCGCCGCTTGCCATCACATCTGTAAATTTCATCTTTTAATCCCTCCCCCAGCGTAATAGACTGGCCACACCCCTTTCGCCCCCCCCCGGGGCCAGTGCCGGGGGAACGCCCCCCGGGATTACCGAGGGGAAGACCTATCCGCGCCGAAAAAGGCGTCAAAGATCTCCGGCACCGTTTCCATGCGATGGCACCGGGTCACGTTGCTGCCGCAGAAGAAAAGCCCCTCCTCCCAACGCCCTTCGTAGGCGTCGATGAGGGCCTGGGCGATGCAAAAGGCCTTGCGCTCCTTCTTGTAGGAGCAAAAGGTGAGACAGTTGGCGATGCAGGGCTTACTCTCCACGTTCCCCGCCAGGTAGCGCTCCACGAAGGGGTTGCGCAGGGCCCTCCCCGGGATCCCCACGGGGCTCATGATCACCACCACGTCCTCTTCCTTGGCGTCGATATAGGCCTGCTTGAATCGGTCGCTGGCGTCCCCCTCCTGGGTACAGGCAAAGCGGGTGCCCACCTGGATGCCCCGGGCCCCCAGGTTGAACGCGGCCTCCATGTCCTCGGCGCTCCAGATCCCTCCGGCGGCGATAATGGGGATATCCGCCCGGAACTCCTTTTCCACCACGGTCACCAGCTCGGGGATCACCGCCTCCAGGGAAAAGGCCCGATCGGTGACGTGCTCCATCTTGGTGGCCCCCAGGTGCCCCCCGGCGTAGAGGGGCGTTTCCACCACGAAGGCATCCGGAAGCCTCCCGTAGGACTTCTCCCACTTGCGCACGATGAGCTGGGCCGCCCGCACGGAGCTCACGATGGGCACCAGGGCCACGTCGGGGAAGTCCTTTGTCAGCTCGGGGAGCTTCAGGGGAAGCCCCGCCCCCGTGATAAGCACGTCGATGCCGCTCTCGCACGCCGTGGTAATGTGCAGATCGTAATCCGTCAGGGCCACCATGGCGTTCACCGCCAGCACCCCTTGGGGCACATTGGCCCGGGCCTCCCGGATGGCGTCTCCTAGGGCAATTTTATTGGCCTGAAAGTAATTTTTCCCCTGGAGATACGAAGAAGAGCGGCACGCCACCCCCACGCTGGCGATGGTGCCCACCCCCCCCTCCTGGGCCACGGCGGCCGCCAGACGGGGCCCCGAGATGAGCACCCCCATACCCCCCTGAATGAGGGGGTAGCGAGGACTATGTTTTCCCAAGCGCAATTCAGGCCATTTCACGTAAGACACACTCCCTCTCCGCTCTCGGAT
>CALMLW010000299.1 GCA_937868015.1 uncultured Synergistaceae bacterium
TTTCTCCTCCCCCACGCCCCACCTCGCGCCAGTGGCGTTCGGCCCGGCGCTCTTCCTCGCCGTCGGCGCAGCGAAGCCCGGGGATGGGGCGTCGGCGTCCTCCGGCTCCGCCCCCCGGGGCAAGAACGGGGGAAAACTCCGAAAAGATGGGCTCCTGGCCCATGTCCATCATGCCAAACCTCCCTCGGCCCTTTGGCGCTTTGTTCCCCGTTTCAGGGCCTCCAGAAAGGGCTCCTCGTCCACGTTGCCCCCGGTGAGTACCACCGCCACGGGGCCCGAGAGGGGGATGACCCCCGTCAAGAGAGCGGCCACCCCCACGGCCCCCGCCCCTTCCACCACCAGGTGGTGAGCCCGATGAAGCAGGGCCATGGCCCGGGCGATCTCGTCTTCCGTCACGCTTCGGACCCCCGCAAGGTGCTCCCGAAGGAAGGGGTAGAGCCGGGGGGACCCCGTGCCCGCCAACCCTTCGGCGAGGCTTTCTTTTTCGTCTTCCACCGGCTCCATGCGCCCCCGATCCCAGGCCCGGGCCCAGCAGGGATTGGCCCGGGCGGTGACTCCCCAGAGGGCCATGCCGGGGCCCAGGGCCCGGGAGGCCACAGCGATCCCCGAGAGGAGTCCTCCGCCCCCCAGAGGGCTCACCAAAGTCCCCAGGGCGGGCTCTTCTTCCAGGATCTCCACCCCCACGGTGCCCGCCCCCGCCACCACGAAGCGGTCCTCGAAGGAGGAGATGTAGCACCGCCCTTCTTGCTCCGCCAGCCGGTGGGCCTCGCGCTCCGCGTCGTCGTAGAGCCCCTCCGTCACCCGGAGCTCCACCCAGGCCTTGCCCCGATGGAGGATGGCGGCGCGCTTGGTCTCGGGACAGCTCTGGGGCACCACCACCGTGGCGGCCACTCCTAGGGTGGCGGCGGCCAGGGCCACTCCCTGGCCGTGATTCCCCGAGGAGGCGGTGACCACCCCTCTCCGGCGCTCCTCCGGCGACAGGTGTTCCATGCGATAAAGGGAACCCCGGATCTTGAAGGATCCGCAGCGCTGGAGGTTTTCACACTTCAGGAACACCGGCACCCCCACGAGCTCCGAGAGCGCCGGGGAGGGTTCCAAGGGAGTCCGGCGCACCCGGGGGGCCAAAAAGATCCGGGCCCGCAGGATGTCAGCGATGGTGGGGACCACGGCGAGGGGGGCGAGCCCCGGCGCTCGATCGGTCATGATTCCCGGGGGCGATCCCCCCGTCGAGAGAGCTCCCGGGGCAAGGTGTTCCACCGCCGCTCCCTTTTCATCCGGCGGTGCGCCAGTACCTCTTGCCCCTGAAGGATCTGGCGTTGCACGGATTCCGGCGCCGTCCCCCCTAGGGTGGTGCGGCGCCGCACCGCCGATTCGGGGGTGAGCAGGGGCAAAAGCTCCTCCGAGGCTTCGGGGATCAGGGCCTGCCACTCTTTCAGGGATAGGCTCGCCAAGGGCCTCTGTCGTTCCAGGCACCAGCGCACCGCCCGGCCGGTCCGCTCGTGGGCGGTGCGGAAAGGGACCCCTCGGCGCACCAGAAACTCCGCCACGTCCGTGGAGAGCAGGTAGCCGTCCCGGAAGGCCTCCCGGGCCCGGGGCTCGTCCACTTCCACCCGGGCCAGGAGCGGGGGCAAGACGTCCAGCACGGCGGCGGCGGTATCCAGGGCGCCCCAGAGGCCCCGCTTGTCCTCCTGGAGGTCTCGGTTGTAGGTGAGCGGCAGGCCCTTGGTGGTGGTCATGAGGTCCACCAGGTGCCCCACGAACTGTCCCGCCTTGCCCCGGATGAGCTCCAGCACGTCGGGGTTTTTCTTCTGGGGCATCATGCTCGACCCCGTACAGAAGGCGTCGGGGAGGCGGATCCAGCCGAACTCCGTGGAGGCGTAGACGATCAGGTCCTCCGCCAGGCGGCTGGCGTGGATCCCGAAGGAGGCGGCGGCGTAGAGGGTGTCCAAGAGATAATCCCGGGAAGCCACGGTGTCCATGCTGTTATCCGTGACGCGGGAAAAGCCCAGATCCCGGGCCACGAAGGTCCGGTCCAGGGGCAGGGTGGAGCCCGCCA
>CALMLW010000300.1 GCA_937868015.1 uncultured Synergistaceae bacterium
CGATGACGGCGGCGATGTAGGCTTTGTTGGTGATCCATCCCATGGTGGGGTAGACCATGTACTTGACGCCCAAAAAGGCCCCCGCCACCCCGGCGAAGGCCCCCGCCAGGAGGAAGACCACCAGGATCAGGCGATCCAGGTTTACCCCCATGAGGGCGCACATGGTCATGTCCGACACCCCCGCCCGAATGGCGAGCCCTGTCACCGTGCGGGTGAGGAAGAGGTGCAGGGCGAGGATGGCCAGGAGGGCGAACCCCAGGGCCCCCGCGTCCAGGAGGCTTACGGAGGTGCCCCCCAGGGTCACCACCGATCGGGCGATCATTTCGGGGAAGGCGTAAAAGCGGGATCCCAGCACGGCGTACACCAGGTTCTCCAGAAAGACCGCGCACCCCATGGCGCTGATCATGAGGTAGAGGGCGGGGGCCCGGCGTCTCCGAAGGGCCGCATAGGCGAGGCGTTCGTTGAGGGCCGCCACCAGGGCTCCCGCCACGGCGGCCCCCGTCACCGCCAGGGCGAGGTGGGGGGGGAAGAGGCGCACCACTCCGAGCCCGGCGTAGGCCCCCAGCATGATGACGGCGCCGTGGGCGAAGTTGCTGAAGTTTAGGACGCTGAACACCAGGGAATATCCCACGGCCATGAGGGCGTAAATGCCCCCGATGGAAAGCCCCGTCACCAGGGTTTGCAGCACTTGCGGGCCTCCTTAATCTCAGGCTAAAGGCCCCGCCGGGGCGACGCCGTGGTAGGGGTCGTCCCGGCGGGGGGCTTGAGGGGCGCGGGGTTTCGGGGTCAGTTCCGGCCGGGCTCGAACTTTTTCACGAAGACGAAGGCCTTCTGTCCCACGTCCACCCGCTGGATCACGGCGGGCTTATTGAAGGGATCGTGGTTCTCGGGGTCCATCGTGAGGCGGCCGCTGGTGACGGGGAGGTCTTTGGTGTTTTCCATGGCGGCGGCCAGGGCCTTGCCATCGGTGCTCCCGGCGCGCTTCATGGCGTCCACCAGAAGGAGCAGGGCGTCCTGGGCCATGACGGGGTTCGGGAGCACGGGGTCGGCGCCGAACTTTTCCCGGTAGGCCTGGAGGAACTTCTGGATGTCCGGGTCGGCCAGGTCGGTGATGTTCACGAAGTACCCGCCGTCGATGGCGCTTCCCCCGAGGTCCATGAGGTCCGGGCTTCCCCAGCCATCTCCCCCGAGGAGCCCGGCGGTGATGCCCAGGTCTCGGGCCTGCTTAGCCGCCAGTGCCGCCTCTTTCTGCATGGTGGGGATGAAGATCACGTCGGGGGCCTGCTCTTTGATGCGGCCGAGCTGGGCCCGGTAGTCCAGCTCCTCGGAGCGAAAGGCTTCCTGGGCCACGATGGTGCCCCCGGCGACCTTGAAGGCCTCTTCGAAGTACTTGGCGAGCCACTGGCTGTAGTCTGACCCCACGTCGTAGAGGATGGCGGCCCGACGGGCCTTTAGGTCCTCAAAGGCGAACTGGGCGGCGATGGTGCCCTGGAAGGGGTCGATGAAGCAGGGGCGAAAGGCCATGGGGCGAACCTGCCCCGAGGAGGGATCGACCGTCACAGCGGGGTTGGTGGCGGTGGTGACCACCATGGGGATCCCCGCATTCTCGAAGACCGGGGCCGAGGCGATGGAGTTACCGCTCTGGGCGGGGCCGATCACCGCCACCACCCCATCCCCCACCAGTCGCCGGGCCACGTTGACGGATTCCACCGCGTCTCCCCGGTTGTCGTAGTGGATGAGCTCCAGCGTCCTTCCCAGCACGCCCCCGGCGGCGTTGATCTCTTCCACCAGCATGTCCAGGGCGTTCTGCTCCGCCAGCCCCCACATGGACGATCCCCCCGTGAGGGACACGGAGTGACCAATGCGGATCGGCTCTTCCGCTCCCGCTGCCCCCGCCGACACGGCCAGGAGCATCCCCGCCAGGGCCCATCCCAAAAGATCTTTCTTCATGCTATGAACCTCCTCTTTTTTTCGCCCCTAGGGGGCGTCGTGCCCGGAAAAAATTCCCTCAGTCGAAAAGTTCACCGAAGCCTTCGGGGTGGCTTTCCAGGAAGAGCCGCACGTCCCGGAGGACGTTATCCAGATGCCTTTCCATGGCGCTGCGGGCC
>CALMLW010000301.1 GCA_937868015.1 uncultured Synergistaceae bacterium
CCGCCCGTCGCTCCGAGACTTTGGAATTTTCATCCCGAGTGGGGGTGCCCTTGGGAGATCTAAAAGAGTTCACCAATACCCTGCTAAGCCTTAGAAACATCTATCTCCTCTTGCCTGCGGAAATCCGACGCCGAGAGGAGGCCCGTCGCCAAATCGCCGCATGGGAGCAAAACCCCCCTTCCGGCGCCCCAGAAACGCCTCCCCCCTACGGACTGGTGTTTTACGACCGGGCCTGGGACCGATTGGATGAAATATCTCAGCGTGTTGACGAGAGGATTTTCCAACGCCGAACCATCCGGAGCGAGCTGGAGGCCCAGGTCGAAGCCCAGGAGGCCACACAGCGGAAAATGCGCCGCGTTGAAGACCAGAGGCAAGAGAAAAACCTTTCCGAAGAAAAACGGCGGAGCCTGGAATGGCACGGGCGACAATACGCCACGGAGCTGGAGGAATACGGCCTGATCCTGGCCCTGTTGAACCTTCAGGACGAAACGTTGCGCCTGGAGGGGGCACGCCTTAGCCAGGAGCAAGGGATCATGGAAAAACGGCTGGAGTTCATCCGGCTTCACCTGGAGTTCCGAGACGAGGACCGTCGTCGTGATGTGGACGCCCTGGGGGCCCAAGCCACCCTATGGACCTCCCGTTGGCGGGAGTATGACCGCCGCTACGAGGAATTCCAGGGAGCCATTTTGCGGTCTCGGAATCCCGGGACCGCCCCCGGTATCGCCGAGGATCAATCCCTGCGAGAGCTTGGATCCGAAGCCTACAGGCGCTTGCGGGATCAGTGCCGCCTCATGGAAGAGCTTATCCTGGAGCGCCAGGTGACCCGGGAACGGCGCTACGCCCTCCCCACCACCCCTCCGGACGCCGCCACCCTGGCCGAATGGAAGAAAGACTGGGAAAGCTGGAGCTCCTATGGCGACACCTCCCTCCCGTTGCGGCAGCAATGGCTCGTTTCGCTAGAAAACCGCATCGCCACGCTGCGAAACGATTTGGCGGATCTGGCGAACGAAACGCTACGACGCTCCATGGAAAACGAAGCGGGAGTCCTCCTTCAGGAGACCCGGCAAAACACCCTGGAGTGCGAAACCCTCTTTTCCGCCCTTTTGCGGGAACAGCGCCGCCTTGAAAAGGACGCCACCAAAAATCAAAGGGCCCAGCCCCTAGCCTTTCGGATGTCTGAACTCCTCGGCGCCGAGGGAGACGCCCTGTGGAACACCGAGCTCTGGGTCATCGAGGACCGCGCCGTGACCGTGGCCAAGGTGGTGAAGGCCCTGAGCATCCTGGTGTTGGGTTTTCTCCTCGTCCGAGCCATCTCCCGGTTTTTGGGAGACCGCCTTTCGCGGCATCTGAACCTCGATCTCCACGCCGTGGTGCTGATACGCAAGATTTCTTTCTACCTGCTAGCCTTTGCCGTGGTACTCTTTGCTCTTCATAAAGTTAATATTCCCCTCACGGCCTTCGCCTTTCTCGGGGGCGCACTGGCCATCGGCGTCGGCGTGGGGGCCCAG
>CALMLW010000302.1 GCA_937868015.1 uncultured Synergistaceae bacterium
GGAGGCTGGAGAAAACCACCTTTCCGATGATCCGGAACCCGTATCTGTCTTCCACGAGCCGCCCCGAAATGGAGGAAGCCACCTTGCGCGCCAACGAGACCGGCACGGCGTTCCCGATCTGCCGCCCAAGAGTGCGGAACTGGAATTTCCCGCCGGCGGGGACAAAAACGTAATCGTCAGGGAATGCCTGGCTGGCGGGAATCTCCTCTCGATATCGGCGATGAGCTCCATGGGGCGGTAGCGGGCGCGAGATCTATGCGGGTGGTTGGTCATCGTTTAGCCCTCCGTCGTTGGCGCGCGAATGTTCCCCCCCAATCGCGCGGAATGATCCAGTTCCTCCCGATTTTTCGCGCCCCCTCCACCATCCCCTGGGCCAGTAACCTACGCAGGTGCCCCGGGTGTATCCCCGCCGCCGCAGCTGCCTGCGACGACGACACGTAATCATCCATCCCCAACGTCATCTCCTCCGCGTTGTTTTGGGGGCTCCGGAGAGCCCCGCCTTGTCTACCATGTGTGCTGGCGGGTCGTGCGCACTGTCCCGTCCGGCATCGCCGTCTCTACTACCAAGTCCGACGAGCACTCCTCCCGGGGATCATTGCATGGGGCCATCGTTCGGAAGATTTCCACCGGGAGTCCAGTCCGGACCGCTTCCGCAATCCGCGCTTCTCGAATTTCCTCGCGGCTGGGTTTCTTTTTCTCCGGCACCTTTTCCGGTTCCGGGGCCTTCTGTTCGGCGAGGATCGCCGCTTCTTCTTCGGCGGTGATCTCCCGCGCCACGGCGCAGAACCCGAAGGAGACGTGCTCTTCCATGAGCCGTTCCATGGTGGCGGTCACCCGGTAGAGGGGGCGGCGCTTGATCAAAACCTTGGGGGAGTGAAACTCCCCGTCGGCGTACTCCAGGGTTTCGATGTACCACTCGACGCTGTACTCCTTCGAGAAGGCCACCAGACAGCGGCGAAGATCCGCCGTGCGGAGGTATTCGGCGTCGGCCCGCTCTTTCTCCGCCCTGGCGGTTTCCTCCGCCGCCTTGGCGGCGGTGAGCACCGCCATGATTTCGTTCTTCATGGCCTTCATCTTTTCCACCGCCGCAGGGGTGGCCTTCACGGTAACGATAACGCCCTTCACTCCGTCTTTCTCTCCGAGCTTCAATCCGTACTTTTTGATGTACTCCGCTGCGGTCATTTCTCCCATCTCCTTCCGAGATTTTGTGCCCCTGTTCCCCGAGGCGCAGCCCCTACGACACATATTATACGCGGTATCGCGCATAAGTCAAGCCCCCCCCAGAAAAAACCACGAAAATCTCCAATGCCTGTCCGTACGAGGAGCAGATGCGCAAGGAGGCATAGCTACCGCCCGGGATCGTCCGATCGCCCCACGAGGTAGTCGGAAAATCCAAAATTGCGCACCTCCCACTTGACACGCACTAAAGTGCATGCTAGAGTATCCGTAACGCGCACCATAGTGCGCAAAACACAAAGGAGGAGGGTGATCCATGAGAACGAGGTAGTCGGAAAATCCAAAATTGCGCACCTCCCACTTGACACGCACTAAAG
>CALMLW010000303.1 GCA_937868015.1 uncultured Synergistaceae bacterium
CGCGCAACGCCGTGGCGGCCTCCTGCGCCTTCATCTGCGCCGACCTGGTCACGGGGGGGTACATCAACCCCGTCCCCCTGGACGAGACCATCGATGCGGCCTACGCTGCAGGAAAGATGCTGCCGCCGGAGCTGCGGTGCACCGCCCGGGGAGGACTGGCCCTCTGCCCCTCCGCCCGGGGCATGGTGCTTCGCCGGTGAGGGCCCTCGGAGCCTATCTCTCGCCCCGGGGTGGCCTTTCGGATCCCTTCTCTCCGTCGCCAGAAGACGAGAGGGGGGTGGCGAATTGGTACCCTCCTTTTTTTGCAAACTTCTCCCGGTACATGGCGTCATCCGCCGCCTTGATGAGGCTTTCGTCGTTCGACCCGTGATCAGGATAGAGGGCGATGCCGATGCTGGCCCCCACCCGGGCCGTCCCTCCGGGCACCGGGATGGGGGCCTTCAGGGCCCGTAGGACCTTCTCGGCGACGATGATGGCGTGATCGGGAACTTGAAGCTCCGGGATCACCAGCAGGAACTCGTCTCCCCCCACCCGGGCCGCCGTGTCCATTTCCCGAAGGCCGCTCCTCAGGCTCCGGGCCACGTGGCGCAATACCTCGTCTCCGGCGTCGTGGCCAAAGGTATCGTTTACCGCCTTGAAGCCGTCGAGGTCGATGAACATCACCGCCACCCGGTGGCGATAGCGGCGGGCCGCTCCCAACGCCACGGTTAGACGATCCCGGGCCAAGGGAAGTTTGGGCAAGTCCGTCAGGAAATCGTGGGTGGCCAGGTGACGAATGCGTTCTTCGGCCTGAATCCTCCGCCGGGCATTGACGACGATCTGGGCAAAAAGGCCAAAGAGGGCCCCATCCTGGTCGGACAGGTTCTTCCAGGGGAGGAGACCTTCGAAGCCCACCACCCCCCGGGGTTCCTCGCCGTAAAACATGGGGACGACCAAAAGACCACCGCAGCCCCGCCCCTCCAGGTGGCGTCGCATTTCCCCCGGGGGAAGGGACGCCACCTCCACGGCAAAAGCCCGATCCTCCCGGCGATGGACGGCCACCCAGGACGGAAGGTCCTCCAAGGGAAAGCCCCGGAGGTCACAGGGCTCGTCCCCGGCGCACCATTCGTAGAC
>CALMLW010000304.1 GCA_937868015.1 uncultured Synergistaceae bacterium
CCTGTGCGAAAGACCTTCGTCCCACGCCTCGGCCCAAAGCCCCCGGCCAAACCCTGGGTCCTCACCGCCGATGGAGGCACGCCAGCACTTCCACGTGGGGGGTCCCGGGAAAAAAGTTGTACGGGTGGAGCGACACCACAGCGAAACCCTCCCGTTCCAGCACCTTCAGATCTCGCGCCAACGTCCCCGAACTGCAGGAAAGATAGGCCCCCCGGACAAAGCCCCCCCGAGATCCCATCCAGGGCCCCATCTCCGGCTCTAGTCCCAGACGAGGGGGATTGGCATAAAAGAGCCGCCGCTCCGGGGCCAAGGGATCCAACCACCGATCCATTTGGGGCAAGCGCTGGGCGCAGCTCCCCCGGAGCAACGTCGCCCCCGGAGCGTTAACCGCCGCGCATTCCAAGGCCTCACCCCCCATCTCCACCCCCAGGGCCATCGCCCCCCGCTCCTGCCAACGTCGCAGACTCCCCCCCGTACCGCAATACAGATCCACCACCCCATCCCCTGGCTTCGGGGACAAAAAGGCTTCTGCCCTCTCCAGGGCCTCGAGGTGAAGGGAGGGGCGTACCTGCTGAAACGACCTAGGGCCGTACACCAGGCCCTGGGCATCGCGGCTCCGGGGCACTCCCCAAAGGAGGCGCCACGAACCACGCCCGAAGACCCGGCGTCCCGCGCCGGGGTGACGGTGCAACCACAGCCCCTCCAGTCCCGCAGCTTCCCCGGGATCCGGCGCCGTCTCCATCCAGGACAGATCGGGGTCCTCCCGGGATTTGAGCACCAGCGTACCCTGCCCCCCCGCCTGCACATAGTACACCAAGGGAAAGTTTTCCGCGGCGGGAAGGTGGTGCCGCAGCCAGGAAATCATGTTCCGCACTCGCCGGGAGTGGCGCGGGCATTCCGGAATGGCCACCAGCCCGTCCTTTCGGCGCAGGCCCAACGCCCACCCCGTTTCCGGCAGCCAGGCCGCCCGGAGGCAGACCTTGTCCCGATACCCCCAGCGCTGCTCCTCCGGCCCATCCCTTAAATCCTCCCGCCGGTCCTTCCAGAGGGCCAGGGATTTTTCCAGCCAGGCCATCTTACGGTCTCTCTCTTCGGCGGCCGAGGCCATGTCGGGGGCGCACCCTGGACAGCAAGGCACGCAACCCCGGGGCAAACCTCCGCCCTTCCACTCTTCCCATTCCCCGACCACGACGTTTACCCCTCCCTACCCAATGGTTTCCCATCGAGGCACAAATTCCGATGGCCCATGGGGCCTTTATGGAAAGAAGGACGAAGCCCATAACCACGCTGACGACCTTCTCTTACCCCTCTCACGATAAAACATCGGGAAAGCGCAGGAGTTGTTGTTTATCAAGAAAGATATCAAAGGCTCTTGACTTTTCCCACAAAGGGTATTAGAGTGCGTCTTATATCAATAGCAAGGGAGGAAATGACATGAAAGACCAGGCAGATATTATGAACCAACTCAAGGCGTTGGAAGGAAAGACCGGTCGAGGGATTATATCCCAGTTGGTAACCGAAGAAACCCTGGGCTATATGGAGAAGCTGAACCGAGATGGGGTACCTTACGCCGCTGTGGCGGAGAAACTTTCCGCATCGACGGGAGAAACGGTCAAGCCCATGCAGGTCATGTTCGCCATCCAGCAGTACCGCAAGCGCCACAACATGGAACCCGTGCGATCTTCCTCGGGAAAGCCCCGGGGACGAAAACCCCAGACACCTCAGGCATAAAAGTCCGCTCCCGTCGGGCTTCGTCCCCACGACGCAGTCCGACGGAGGAAGCCCCCCTCTTCTTG
>CALMLW010000305.1 GCA_937868015.1 uncultured Synergistaceae bacterium
GGCGTCGTGCACCAGGGCCATGGACCGGATGCGCTGGGCAAAGTCGGAGGAAAAGCTCCGCACCTCCGGATGTCTTGAGTTTCGGGCCCGGATCTGGAGGAGGCTCGATATCACCTGAAAGTTATTTTTCACCCGGTGGTGCACCTCCCGCAGGAGGACCGTCCTTTCCGTGAGGAGGGCCTGGAGCTCCTGGGTCCTCCGGGCCACGGCCTCTTCCAGCTCCTCCCGGGAGCGCCGATTTTCTTCTAGGAGCCAGGCGCGCTCCAGGGCCCGCTCCACGGCGTGCTCCAACACCCCCATCTCTTCCAAGGGCTTGATCAGGTAGTCCCAGGCCCCTCGCCGCAGGGCCTCCACCACCTCCGTCAGGAGGTCCGTGCCGGAGACCACCAACACGGGGAGGGTGGGGAACTCTTCCGCCAGGGCCGAGAGGACCTGAAAGCCCGAGATCCCGGGCATGTGCAGGTCGGTGATGACCAGGTCGGGGTGCTGGGTCCGGGCCATCTCCAGGGCTCCTTCTCCCTCCGCCGCCGCCGTCACCCGATAACCGCAATCTTCCAGGTACGCCGTCAGGTGCCGTCGCACCGCGCCGTCGTCTTCCACCACCAGAATGTGCTTTGGTCCTCCGGGGTCACGCCCCATGCCCATCCTCCCCTTCGCCGCTGCGGCGCAGCCGTTCCACCAGGAGCCCCAAGTCCCGCACGGGCTTGATGAAGACGTCTTTCGCGTCGACTCCCATGGAGAAGGCCAAGTCTTCCACCACGCCCCCGGGGGATCCCGTGTGCACCAGAAAACGCACCGACGGGGCTAGCACCCGGGCGCACTCCACCACCGCCCTGCCGTCCATGCCAGGGAGGCGCAGGTCCACGACCCCCACTCGGGGGATCCACCCACTTTTTAGGATCGTCAGGGCATCCTCTCCGCTGCGGGCCAGGCGCACGTCGAAACCTTCGTCCTCCAGGAAGGCCACCAAGGTGTTTCCCACGGCTCCATCATCTTCCACCACCAACACGCGCCAGGGTTCGGCCACGCTACTCCCTCCCTTCCAGGGGCAAAAAGACCTGGAATACCGCTCCCCCTCCGGGGGCATCGTCCACCTTCATCCAGCCGTTGTGACGGCTCACCACGATGAAATACGACACGGAAA
>CALMLW010000306.1 GCA_937868015.1 uncultured Synergistaceae bacterium
TGCCCCTGGATCAGATGTACGACTACGCGGACCATACCCTGCGGGACCAGCTTTCGATCATTTCCGGGGTGGCCAACGTGGAGCTTTTGGGGGGCGCTAAACGAGAAGTGCATGTGCTGCTCCAGAGGGATGCCCTGGGGGCGGCGGGGCTCACCTCCCTTTCGGTGGTGAAGGCGCTGCAGGAAGGGGTGAACTCCCTTCCCTCGGGGCGGCTCCAGGAACGGGGCACGGAGTACGCCGTGCGCTTTGACGCGGAGTTCCAGAGGGTAGAAGACATCGGCAATCTCCAGGTGGCGGGGCGGGACGGGGCGCGCCGCTTTATCCGCGATCTGGGCACGGTGCAGATGGGCACGGAAGAGCGGCGCCAGGCGGTATTTCTGGACGGAGCCCCGGGGATCGGGATCCGGGTGGTGAAGAAGGCGGACGCCAACACGGTGGAGGTGGTAAATAACGTCCGAAGGGCCGTGGAGCGGCTGAACCGGAACTTCCCCGGAGGACTGAAGCTCTCCTGGGTGCACGACGACGGGGAATATATCCAATCGTCGGTGGACGGCACGGTGGGCAACATCTGGCAGGGGGTGCTCCTCACCGCCGCCATCCTGTTTTTCTTTCTTTACAACGTCCGATCCACGTTTGTGGTGGCCATTTCCATGCCTCTCACCATCGTGGTGTCGCTTTTTTTCCTCCAGCTTCTGGGGTACACGCTGAATGGATCCACCCTTTTGGCCATAGGACTTTCCGTGGGGATCCTGGTGTCCAACTCCTTGGTGGTGTTGGAGAGCGTCCTCACCCACTTCCACCGCACCGGAGACCCCTGGCAGGCGGCCCGGGATGGGTCCGCCGAGGTGGGCACGGCGGTCATCGCCAGCGCGGGGACGAACATCGTGGTGCTCCTCCCCATCGGCCTCATGGGGAGCATGGTGGGGCTCTTCTTTCGCCCTTTTGCCTTCACGTCCCTTTTGGTGAACGTGGCATCCATCTTCATATCGTTTACCCTGACGCCGATCCTCTGCGCCCTGCTCCTCAAGGCCACGCCGAACGACCAGGCGTTTCTGCTCCGGCTGGAGCGGTGGTGGAACGATAAGCTGAGGCGGATCGCCCGCAGCTACGTGACCTTTCTCCGGAAGCTGGTGCATCATCGGTGGGTGGCCCTCGGCATGCTGGGGGGCGTGGTGTTGCTTTTTCTGCACGCCCTGACTTTGGGGAGCGCCGTGGGATTTAGCTTTGCCCCGGATTTGGACCGAGGCACGGTCTACGTCAAGCTGGAGTACCCCACTCGCCTGGATCTGGAAACCACCACGCGCCGCACGGCGGAGGCCGAGGCCCTGCTAAAGGACCTCCCGGGGTTGACCCACGTATTCACCAGCATTGGCAAGGTGGACGCCCGCATCGGCAGCGCGGGGGAGGGAGTGTACCTGGCCCAGCTACTGGTGAAGTTCGTGGGGAAATCGGAGCGGACCCAGACGGCGGACGAATTGGTGGACGAGATGAGGCGGCGTTTGGCGACCCTTCCCGACACCATCGCCACGGTGAGCGTGCCGGGACTGGTGGGAGGGCAGAGCTCCCCCGTGGAGGTGGAAATCCGGGGGGAGGATATCGGAGAGCTGAACCGCCTGGCCTTGCAGTTCCAGGACATGGTGAAAGAGATCCCGGGCTTCGTGGACCCCGATACCACGGTGCGGGTGGGAAAACCCGAGCTCCGGGTGCTGCCTCAGCGGGCCATCTTGGCGGATATGAACATGGCGCCCCAGGATCTGGGGCTCCTGCTTCGGGCCAACCTGGAGGGGCTCAAGGCGGGGACCTACAAGAGCGGCGCTTCCACCTTCGATATCCGAGTAAAGCTCGCCGGGGAACCGGGCAAGGCCCAGGTGTCGGAGTTCCAGCTCCCCGCCGGCCAGGGATCCCCCGTGATCATGAGCAACTTCACCTCCATCCAGGAACAAGAGGCTCCGGTGCAGATTACCCGAACGGACAAACAGCGGGTGAGTAAGCTCATGGCAGACCTGGGGCCGGAACTGCCCCTGGGTACGGCGGTGGATCTCCTCTCCCGGCGGATCGACGGGGCGGCCATCATGCCTCCGGGTTACGACTACCGCTTCCGGGGGGACTACGAGATCATGTCCGAGGCGGGGGCGGCCTTCGCCGAGGCGGGGATCATGGCGGTGCTTTTGACCTACCTGGCCCTGTCGGCCATCCTGGAGTCCTTTACCTGGTCCCTCCTGATCCTCACCACGGTGCCCCTGGGGCTCGTGGGGGTGCTCTGGGCCCTCTATCTCACGGGGACGAGCATTTCCATCTTCGTGCTGCTCGGGGTGGTGATGCTGGTGGGCATCGTGGTCAATAACGCCATCCTCGTGGTGGACCGCATGAGGCTCCTGCGGGACGAGGGCGTGGACCCCGTGGAGGCCATGTACCAGGCTCTGGACGACTCCTTCCGGGCGGTGGTCATGGTGACCTTGGCGGCGGTACTGGGCATGCTTCCCCTGGCGGTGGCCTCGGGGTTGGGGAGCGAGCTCAACAACGGCATCGGCATCGCTTCGGCGGGGGGCATCGCCATGTCCTCCCTGCTGGCCCTCTTCGTGGTGCCGCTGA
>CALMLW010000307.1 GCA_937868015.1 uncultured Synergistaceae bacterium
CTATTACTGGTGGAGCTGGGGGGAATCGAACCCCCGACCTCTTCCATGCCAAGGAAGCGGACGCCCCAAAAATCCGCGAACCCTTGCGCTGCAAGCGTTTACGGAAATCGCTACCGTTAAAAAAGGCCCAAAGTCCTGTTCCCTCGAAGCGCCTACTTGGCCCGATTTTACTCGACATAACCGGTCACCGTCAACCCCTCCTCCCCCCTTGGTCAGGGATAGTCATGCCCCCCTTTCCCCAATGTGTGCGTTATTCGCCATAGTAGTATGTCACCTCTTCGGCGGCGGGAGTGGTGGCGTTAACATGAATTTCAGCGCAGTTCTTGCGCTGTGTGATTGCCTGTACACTGCGCAACGACAGATCCGTTTTTTCGGCAATCTCTTTTTTGTCTACTCCCCTTGCCGCCAGTCTCCGTATCATCTCGTCCCGTTTTTCTTTGGTCAGGTTCCTTCGCCCGAGCTGGTTCAAGTCCATCCACGCTTTGGCGGTGACGGTAAGATAGGAGTTTGTGAAGGCGGAAACATGCGCGATTTCCGCGCCTTGGGCAATCTCTTGTGTACGCCGGAGCGACAGCCCCACCTTCTCCGCAATGTCCTTCTGCCTCTTCGAGCTTGCGTTGCAGCGCCTCAATTTCGGCGGAGGGAGAAACGGCGTTAATCTGTTTTTCAGTCCACTTAGTGGACTCAGGCGAAACAATTTTCGATACAGCTTGTTTTGACAGTCCGACCTTCTCCGCAATGTCCTTCTGCCGCACTCCCGCCGCGGGCGGCGTCCCCGTGGCAAATTATCCGCAGAATTGCGTGATACGCAAGTTCATCCGTCAGAACAAGAGGCCTAAGCCTCATCTTGCAGAAAGAGCTCCACTGAAGAGTCCGTTTCAAGCGAAGTAGGCTATAATGGGGGCATCTCAGAAATAGGAGGGTTTCATCATGAAGAGGATCACCACAGTTACGACGGCGTCTCTGGAGCTTCGGCGGCGAGGAATGAGCGTGAAGGATCTGGCGGAAGTGTTGGAGCGGAGCGCGAATAGCCTCTATCCGGTGGTGGGACGCCGGAGAAGGGCCACAAACCCGGAGCGGGTAGCAATCGCGGCGTTTTTGGGGGCTCAAGTGGAAGCGCTCTTTGACGAGGACGGCTTTGCGCGGGTAGCGCGGGTAGCGGCGAATGTCTGAGGCGACGGCGCTCCTGTTCGGATGGTGCGTTGGCGTGGCAATACTGGGCGGATTTGCTGTCGTCGCCCTGGTGGCCCGATGACAAAAGAAAACCCCCGGCCGGCCGCCGGGGGAGAAAGGAGAAATATGACCCAAATTGGAACCAGAATACCAGAAAGCCCCTGCGGCGTCAAGGTGCCCTTCCGCGTTCTCTGGCGGAGGAGCCTAGCAACGAAAAAGGTCACGGCCTACCGGCGGCACCTTGCGCGAAGGGCACGGGAACAACGGGCACTCGATGACTTCGGGCGGCGGCTTGGGGCTGCGCATGCCACACAGAGAGACATATTTGCTCTATTCGTAGAGTGCCGCGTCCGGTTCCACCTGATCAGCGCTCCCCGCCCCCGGGCCCATCATACCCGGGCCCCCCGCCCCCGGGCCACACGGCGTACCCGGCGGGCTTGCCGGGTGGAAGCGCCCCCTGGAGGGGACGGCTCCGGCTCATCCGACTTACCCCCGGCCCCAACATGGGGCCACCCTTCGCATGATTCCACAACGGTAGACCTTTCCTTTCAATCGAGCCCATGGCGCCTTCCCTCCGGGTTGCGCGCACTGTTGGCCTATGCCCTTCTGGAGGTGGCGAGATGACAAGCGGAGAACAGGCACGGACACAACGTGAGACAGTACTACGCCATCTCCAGACGGGCGAGGGGCTTACTCAAGCAGCGGCGGCGGAGAAATACGGCATTGGACGCTTGGCCCCGCGTGTGCTGGAGCTCCGGCGCCAAGGTTGGCCCATTGAGGACCGGCCCTATGAGACAGCTTCCGGCGGCATTGCCTCGAGATACTTTCTGGCGGACACAGCGGAGCGCCCTCCGGCGGCGGGGCCTGACGGGTATCTTGCCCCATGCTTTGAGAGCTGCCCCGAAGCCCTGAAGACCCGCCCTTGGGTACTCTGGAAGGCTGAGGACGTGGGGAGACCGAAAAAGGCCAAGGTGCCCTACGCAGTGACGGGATGCCGTGCCAGTGCCACGGACCCCAGAACCTGGGCGCGTTTCGAGGACGTGCGAGCGGCGTACGGCGCGGGCGGATACAACGGCGTGGGGCTGGTACTGACCGGAGACGGCTTGTGTGGAATTGACCTTGATGACGTGATGCAAGGCGGCAATATCCACCCTGTAGCTATGGAGATTGTGCAGCGCTTGAGTTCCTACACGGAGCGGAGCGTGTCGGGGACGGGGCTCCACGTGCTGGTACGTGGCACGCTGCCTTGGCCCGGAAAGCGCAAGGAGGAGCTGGAGGTTTACGGCTCCAAGCGGTACCTGTGTTGGACCGGCGCCGTTCTGCCGGGTTTCGAGCGAATCAAAACGAACCAAAAAGCCCTTAACCACGTAGCCCGGTTAGTGGCGCCCCAAAGGCCGCAGCCGAAAGCCCTTCAGCGGGCACGGTGTGGAGCTGTGGAGTTGGATAATGACGCCCTCCTCCTCAAGGCCCGGGCGAGTGCTCACGGGAAGAAACTCGCAGACCTTTTCTCTGGAGCATGGGAAGCGTACTACCCTTCTCAGAGTGAAGCGGATTGCTGGTTGTTGGCCCGACTCCTGCACTGGACGCGCGGCGATGAAACCCGGGCAATGGAGCTCTTTGGACGCTCCGCACTGGCACAGCGGGAGAAATGGCAACGGCCCGACTATCAGCGGCGCACTCTTGAAGCGGTGCGGTGTTCCCGATGAGTTGGGAAACCTTTGCTGTTGCCCCTTCGGAGCGGAAGGAGCGGAAGGAAAAACTTTCCACGGCGTTGCTCCAAATGTGTGAGGACTTCGGGGTGACCGCCTTCCGTGACACCCTGGGCCGTGTGTTGGTGCGATTCCCTCGAGGTGGACACTGGGAACTGGTTCCCGTGGGGAGCGATGCTTTCCGGCGCTGGATCACGGCAGTGTACTTTGAACAAGAGGAGGCGGCTCCATCCGCGGGTGCATTGGATGAGCTCGAGCTGCTCCTGGGGGCCAAGACAGACGCGGCCCCCCCCCGGGAAAGCTTCGTGCGCATAGGCTGGACTGATGACCGGGTTTTCCTGGACATGGGAACGCAAGGATGGAACTCTATCGAGGTTTCGGCGGCAGGCTGGACGCTCCAAGAAGATCATGCCCTTCCCTTCCTGCGCCCCACAACACAGCGGGAGATGACCGTTCCGGAGCGTGGCGGATCACTGGAGCTCTTGCGCCCCTTTGTGAATTCTGATGATGGCGGCTTCCGGCGGGTAGTTGGATGGCTCATCTCTTGCTGGATGCCCAAAGGCCCGTACCCCGTTTTGGCTTTGCGCGGCGAACAGGGGAGCGCTAAAAGCACCTTGAGCGAGATGTTGAAGAGGATCATCGACCCCACAACGCCAGCACTGCGGGCGATGCCCCAGGATGAGGCTTCGGTGCTGGTAAGTGCGCAGAATCAGCATGTGTCAGTCTTTGACAACGTCTCCGCCCTATCGCACGACATGTCAGACACCTTGTGCAGAATGGCCACGGGCGGCGGTCTGGTGCGGAGAAAGCTGTACACAGATGGGGAGGAAGCCGTGCTTGACGTGTGTCGCCCCGTGATCTTGAACGGGATAGGGGGCTCATGGTTGGACCGCCCCGACTTGCTGAGCCGTTCCATAGTGGTGCAGCTCGAACCTATCGAGGAGCAGGACCGAAAGCCTGCGGCGGAGATTGAAGCACGCTTCAGGGCCGTGTTGCCTAAAATCCAGGGGGCCTTGCTGGATGCCGTATCTGATGCCCTGCGGCACTCCCACGACGCCCCCAGTGATTCCCTGGAACGCATGGCAGACGCTCACAAGTTTGTTCTCGCGGCGGAGCTTGGCGGGCGGTTGCCTTGGCGGTGCGGGGAATACACCCAGGCACTGACACAAGGAAGACGCGTGGCGGAGCTGGATGCCCTGGAAGATGACGGCGTAGCCGTTCGGCTGCGAGATCTGGCGGCGGAGTCGTGGAGCGGAACGCCATCAAACTTGCTCTTGAAGATCAACGGCAACGCGTCTTTGGCGGAACAGCGGTACTTGCCTCAAAGCAGCAAGGCACTGTCGAGCCACATTGAACGCTTAACACCGATGCTCCGCCGTCACGGTGTCGCGGTGGAGAAGGAAAAAACCCGCGCGGGACGCTTGTACAGGCTTTGGTTGCTGGCGTCTGACGAAAACTTCCGGCCCGGGGGAACGGTGGCAATATGACCGCCCTTCGAACGGCAAGAAAACTCCTGGAAAGGGGCCTTGTGCCCCTTCTCCAGGAAGGGGAGCTCCGCGTTCTCCCCTTGTGCGTGGTGTCCAAGGCGGCGGTGCATCTGACGGACACGGAGCGGCAAGCCCTGCGGCAAGCCCTGGAGGACCCTGCGCAACTCCTCGCGGAGCTGGAGGGGACCCTAACCCCTGTGGAGCGGGAGCTGTACGAAGAGCGGCGCGGCATCTTGGAGGCTGACGGCATCGACGCCCCTTGGCTGTGCTTTGCGGACACAGTGAGGACCTATGCGCGGTGGCGGAGGAGCTCCGTGTGACGGATGTGACGGATAGCCTTCTTGATCCGTCACGCGCGGAACGTTGCGCCCCAAGGACCGCGACGGATGTGACGGATGTGACGGATAAAAATAGACCTTGGACACTCCCACGCCCCCGAGGATACTCGAAGAAATTTTCTCAAGTCTTGAAACATCCGTCACATCCGTCACAAGCGTCGCGAGTGTTGCGCTGCATCAATCCGCGTGTGACGGATTCAAAAGTTAATCCGTCACATGCGTCACACCCAAGAGTTAAAGCGTTGAAGCGCCCCCCCCCTGTGCTGTGGAGGTTACCCCCACCCGGGCGGAAATCGGTGCTTCGGCGTAAGGAGGTGACGACATCGACCAACCACGTTACTCTTGGGCAGTCGAGCACCTGGAAATAGGGGCTTCGGACATCCGGCGGGTTTTGGGGCACGACACGGCCGGAAAAATCCTCGCAGGGTACCGCGACTTGAGGCAGCGGGAGCTGGACGCCTTGGCGGCGTATGCGCATCGGCGCGACGGCGGGGAGCTCCGCAAGGCCCCGTGGTGACCCTCCAGGATGGCCTACAAGGCCCCTAACTTGTGTCGGGTGAACTCCTGGAGCCTCTGAGAAAGCATGGGGCTCCAGGGGCCTAAAAATGGCCTTTCCGGGCATGTGTGAGGCGGAACCAGTGTTTGCAAGGGTTGGTAAACTATGGTTATTGGAGGTGAAATCGTGCTGAACTATCGGCAACGGGCTTTTGTGGAAGCGTATTGCGGCGATGCACAGGCGGCGGCGATTGCTGCCGGGTACAGCCCCAAAACCGCCAAAGTGGTAGGGTGCCGGATGCTCAAGAACCCCGAAATAGTCGGACTTATCGAGGCCAGGGAGGAGGCGCGGGCATCGGCGGCGGTGGCCACCAGGGAGGAGAGACAAGCCTTCTGGACCGCCGTTATGCGGGACGCGGAGGAACCCATGAAGAACCGGCTTAGGGCTTCGGAGCTCCTGGGCCGCTCCTGCGGGGACTTCCTGGAACGCGTGCAAGTGTCCACCACGGAGGTGCCCACTATCCATGTGATTTTCGGAGACCCCGTGGAGGAGGCGGAGTGAGGCGCCGTAACGGCGCATGTTCCCGCCGTTAACTCCATCTCCGCCACCGATGATCCGCCAAATTTGGCGAATCAAACGGGGAGCGGTGGTCACAACGCCCGGGGAAGATTACGTGACAGTTTTTCCCGAAATTGGGAAAAACCTAGGTTTAATCGATAAGGGCGGCCGTCCGACCAAGGACTACCTTCTCACGCTGGACTGCGCCAAGGGAGAGCACAAAGGCCCGGGAGCGCGTGCCCCCGGGCCAGTTCTTCCCTCAATCGGTCTTTGCCCCCCCCTACGCTACACTCGCACCGTCACAGCGTCGAGGGAAATGCTGGCGACTTCCCACGTGCACACGGACGCCCCCGAGGGATCACGGAAATACTCCTCCAACATGGCCCTTTGCTCTGCCGTCATGCACCTGTGCACGAAGAAGCTCAGCCCTTCGCCGGGCTCCGGAACCCCCTCGACTTCCAGCGTGAGGGGAAGAGCGTCCGGCCGGTGCCCTCCGGAGAGAGACACGGTGGAAAACTTCCTTGCGTTGCGGGGATCGTCTCCGGCGACAACCACGACATTCACCACGACCCCCTCCGGGAAGAGCTCCTCGAAGGCTTGCCGTTGCTCCGTGCTCATAGTTCGGCGGAGGAAACGCGTGCGCGACTCCCCAAGCTCCGGAACTCCGCTCCCCCACACCACGCCCTCCGCACGGTGAATGTCCAGGCACTGCGGAAGGCTCCTTTGGAGCACGAAGTACCGCTCTTCGGCGGGAAGGCAGAACAGCGTCACGGGGCTAAACATGGCGGGCCGCCCTCAGGCTCCGGAGGGTTCCGACCTGTTCCTGTGCTGCGCGGACGTCATCTAGCCCTAAGTGCGTGTAGAAGCCTGCCGTGGTGGAAATCTGGCTGTGCCCCAAGAGTTGGGCGGCTAGGGCGATGTTTCCAGTAGCGCGGATGATCGCCGTGGCGGCCATGTGCCGGATGCTGTGCAGGCGGAGCGGCACCCCCGTGGCGTGGCTGATCCGGTTGACTTGGCGCCCCACAGCGGCGGCGGGGATATGGTCTTTCTGGCTGAGGGGGAAAATCCACTCCGACTCCTGGAGGCGCGCGGGGAGATTGTCGCGGTACTTCCGGAGCACTCGTACCATGTCGCCCGACACGGGCACAGTTCTCTCCCTGCGCGTTTTTGCGTTCTCCGCCCTGACGACGACACGCCGTGCCGCGGAGTCATAGTCTGCCCACCGAAGGGAGCACGCTTCATTCTTCCGGAGCCCTGTATCTGCAAGGAGCTGAACCAGGACGGCAAGGCGCTTGTGCTCCCACGACGCCCCCAGGGCCGCCAGGAAGGCACTGACGCCCTCCGGCGTGGCGGCGGTGGCAGTTTTGCCAGGAAGTGGGGCCGTCACCCCCCGGAGGGGATCGACGTTCTCGGGGAGCTCCCCCTCCTCAACCAGGAACTTTATGAAGCCCTTGAAAACCCTTAGGCGTGTGGACCTGGTCCATGCCTTCCTGGACATGTCGAGATATCCCACCATGGCGGCGCGGATGTCTTCGTGCCACGCGGGGAACTCTCGCGCAAAGGGAACCAGAATAGCCCTATCCAGGCCCAACGTGGCCTTGGATAGGCCGGAGCCCTTCCGGTACTCCAAGTAATCCTGGAGGCTTCGAGGATCGACAGATGCCCCGAGAGAAGATGAAGCTTTCCTTTTCCGATTTTCAAAACGCACAGCGCCCACCTCCTACAAAATTTTAGTAGGACGCGGACGCTGGACGGACCTCAACACGCTCTTAAACGACCGGTTACTGATTGCGCGAATGACCGGTTATGTCGTGTCGTTTTTTCGGCCTTTTATCTCGGTAGCAGGGGCTTCAAACCCTTGCTATTACTAGCTGGTGGAGCTGGGGGGAATCGAACCCCCGACCTCTTCCATGCCAAGGAAGCGCGC
>CALMLW010000308.1 GCA_937868015.1 uncultured Synergistaceae bacterium
GCGCCGCCCCGGAGGGAGGAGCCCCCGGAACTCCGGCCCTCCCGGAAGGCCCGGCCCAGGGAACCCCTTCCGCAGAGGGTGAAGGAAGCAAGACCCCCGCCCCCGTCGACGGGGAAGAAGTGGACCTCCGGGCCCCCCTGGAAGAGATCCTCACCGCCGGGAAGGCGGGGCGAGACCCCCTCATGGGCCTTCCCCGCTTCGGGGCGGACTTTTTCCGGCGCACCCCCTCGGTCTTTTCCCCCCTGGACACCACGGCGGGAGATCCGGGATACGTGGTGGGCCCCGGAGACGAAGTGCGCATCGACCTCTTCGGCGCCTTTAACCCCACCGGGGCGGAGGACGCGGGGGGCAACTGGACCGTCATCGTGGCCCGGGATGGCTCCCTCGCCCTCCCCAAGGCGGGCACCGTCCGGGCGGCGGGATCCACCCTGGAGGCCCTCCAGCAAAAGATCCGGGACGCCTACGGCACGTACTACACCGATTTCGAACTCCACGTGACCCTGGGCCGGGCCCGGGCCTTTTCGGTCTACGTGGCGGGAGACGTAAGATCCCCCGGGGTCTACGCCATGCCCGCCCGGGCCACCGTGGCCCTGGCGCTCGCCACCGCCGGAGGGCCGAGCCTGGCGGGATCGTTGCGGCACATCAAGGTCATGAGGGGAGGCAAGGAAGTGGGGCGCTTCGACGCCTACGACCTCCTCCTGAGCGGCGACCGCCAGGGAGATCTCCCCCTGCAGGATGGTGACGTGGTCTTCGTCCCTCCCGTGGGCCTCCTGGCCGCCATCACGGGGGATGTGCTGCGCCCCGCAGTCTACGAGCTCCGGGACGAGATGCCCCTGGGGGACTTTCTGCGACTCGCCGGAGGCCCCACCAGCCAGCAATTTTCCGGCCGGGTGCAGATCTACCGAGTGGAAAACGCCCAGTACCGCATGGCCTTTGAAAGCGAAGCCGACCCCCGGGCCCTCGCCTCGGTGCGGATTCGCCACGGCGATGTGGTCAAATTCTACCCCGTATCCGTGGCCCTCGCCAGCGTGACCCTCTCGGGCCCCGTGGCCTCCCCGGGGCAGTTTGCCATCGAACCGGGGCGCACCCGCCTTTCCGAAGTGCTCCGGCGATCGGGGGGGCTCCTCTACATGGCGGCGGACGAGGGGGAGCTCACACGGGTACGCCCCACCC
>CALMLW010000309.1 GCA_937868015.1 uncultured Synergistaceae bacterium
TGACACGGGGCATGAGATACGGGGGGCGAGATACGGGGGGCGAGATACGGGGGGCGAGATACGGGGGAGGCGGTATACGAGGGGCGAAGCCCGGGGGGTTAGTATCCCCGGGGGGAGCTCGAGAACCCGCCCCGGACGGGGTGGCGCCCCGGGCGGAGAGCCCGGAGAAGGGGAGTGAGGCGGGGGCGAAGGGAGCCTCGGCGATGGCAAGAAATTTTATTTCCAGGGGGGATTTCTGAGATAAATCTCCCCTCGGAGGGGCTAAAGATCAATAAAAATCAACCTTTTTGTACCCTTTTCTTCGGGGAAAAATTCTCCAAAGGAGGGGAGATAACGAGGAGCTTTTCCCAAAGGGCAAAGACATGGTATATTAGACAACAGTGGGACCGGCCCCCCAAAGAAGGCCGGAGGGCGCGGCGGAGGCATCTTTTAGGCACAAGAAAGCGGGGCTGCGGGACATGGATGAAAAGTCTCCCATTTCGCTCAAGTCGCTACGGGAGCAGGTGTACGACTACCTGCGGGAGGCCATGAACACGGGGGACCTGGTGCCGGGATCTTTCATGAACCTGGGGGAGATCAGCGCCCGGCTGGGCATCAGCAAGACCCCCTTGCGGGATGCGCTGCTCCAGCTCGAGACGGAGGGCTTCGTCCGCATCCTCCCCCGGCGGGGGTGCGTGGTGCAGACCGTGACGATGGAAGACATCCGGGACATGTACCAGATCATCGGGGCCCTGGAGGCCTCGGTGGTGCTGGAAGTGGGGCGCCGCCTCCAGGTTTCCGTGGAGTCCATGAGACAGCTAGTGAAAGAGATGCGCTTTTGCCTGGGAAAGGACGACTTCAACGGCTTTTACGAAGCCAACCTCCGCTTCCACAACGCCTACCTTCTTCTGTCGGCCAACGAACCGCTCAAACGGGTGGTGCAGCTCCAAAAGCAGCGGCTCTACGATTTTCCCCGGCGGCAGACCTTCGTCAAGGAGTGGGAGGTGGCCTCCACGGGGGAGCACGACACCTTCGTGGACCTCGTGGCGGAGGGGCGCCTGGAGGCGGCGGCGTCCTTCGTGCGGGACGTGCACTGGTCCTTTGTCCTTCAGGAGCGCTTCATCGCCCAGTATTACACCGACGCGATCCGTCACGCCCGGGAAAGGCGCCCTTAGGGAGGCGGGCCATCCCTCCGCCCCCTTCCCGGCCTCACAGGGGAGGGTTTTTCCCCAGGGCGGCCACAGCGGCGTGGCGGAAGCAACTCACCAGGTGGTCGTTCACCATGCCCACGGCCTGCATGTGGGAGTAGCACACCGTGGCCCCTACGAAGACGAAGCCCCGGCGCTTGAGGTCCGCGCTCAGGCGCTCCGCCTCCGGCGTGAGGGGGGGGACGTCTTCGGGCCGTTCCCAGGAGTTCTGGCGGGGGATCCCTCCGCAAAAGTCCCATAGATAGCGGGCGAAGGAGCCGAAGCGTTCCTGCACGGCCAAAAAGGCCCGGGCGTTGGTCAGGGTCCCGGCGATTTTGCGGCGATTTCGGATGATGGCGGAATTTTGGATCAGGCGCTCCACGTCCTCTTCCCCCATGCGAGCCACGGCCTGGGGGTCGAAGTCGTGGAAAGCCCGGCGATATCCCGGGCGTTTTTTCAGGATGGTGAGCCAGCTCAATCCCGCCTGGGCCCCCTCGAGGACGATGAATTCAAAAAGCCTTCGGTCGTCCGTCAGGGGGACTCCCCATTCCTCGTCGTGATAGGCCGTTAGCAGGGGATGGAGCTCTCCCCAGGGGCATCGCCCCGGGGCGGCGGGGGGACAGGGGTCGGTCAAGGGAAACGCCTCCTCGTGCGGGATGGGCCCGGGGGGTGGAGGACCTTCGCCGAGCCTTCGCTCCTATTATGGCACGGCGGAGGGGCGCCGTCACCGGGGAGGCTCGACGCGACGCCCTCGGGGATCCGCCGTCGCCGGAGCACCGCCCGGGGCCTTTGTCCCCGGGATGGCGTGACCCCATGGTGTGGTGTGGCTCCGGAGGGGCGAGAGAGCTTGGCGCCCCAGCTCCTGGGCCCTTTGCCCCCGGACCATGGGAAAGATCTCATGGGAGGGATCGATGGTGACGTGTGACGATAAGAAGTTGATGGCTCTGGCTCTGGTGGTCCTTCGGGAGAACGAAGGGGCCCCCAGGAGCGACCTGGCCCGCATCGTGCTGGAGGCGGATTTGCTTCATTACGAGGTCTGGAAGCGCCCCCTGACGGGGGGAAAGTACGACCGAGCCCTGGTGGGGCCCGTGCCCCAGGGATTGGAGCGGGTGCTGGAAGGGGCCGAGAGGGGGGAAATCCTCCGCCGGCGCCGGGGGGAGGATGGGAGGGAGCGCTATCACCCCGGCATGCACTTTCCCATCAAGCTGGCCGAGGCCCAGGAAGAGCTGACGCCGGAAGAACGGGACTCCCTCATGGCGGCCCTGGGTTTCGTGCGATCCCTCTCCCCCGAGGAACGGGGGCGCCGGAGCCGCAGCTTTGCCGCCTGGCGCCTGGGGAGCGGGGTCCTATCCCTGGAGGCCCTGGCCTGCCCCTCGGAGGAGGCGCTTTTTTCCCTGGAGGACCGCCTCTGGGACGAAGGAAAGTCTCGGGAGGGGCGGTAGAGGCCGTCCCGGGGCCGCCCCTCCCCGGGGAAGATCTGCCGTCATAGTTGGGAGGAGAGGAGCCGGGCCCCCGATTCCCGGGCCCGGTCCAGGAGGGACCGCCGGGACCACTCCTCCCACGTCACCTCGTGGGAGTCGGCGAAGTCGACCTCGAAGTCCTCTTCCAGGCGCCGCACCACGCTCCGGTCGTAGATAAAGGCCTGGACCTCGAAGTTTATGGCCAGGCTCCGGAGATCCATGTTGGTGGAGCCCACCGAGGCCGTATCGTCGTCTGCGATGATGACCTTGGCGTGGGTAAAGCCCTTTTTGTAGAGAAAAACCCGGGCCCCCGCCCGGAGCAGCGGGTCCAGGAAGGATTTGGAGGCCCAATACACCGTGCGGTGGTCGGGATAGGAGGGGATCACCAGCCGCACGTCCACCCCTCCCAGGGCGGCGGAGATGAGGCCGGAGAGGATGCCGTCGGTGGGCACCAGGTATGGGGTGGAGAGCCAAAGGCGGCGCTGGGCCGAGGCGATCAAGGTAAAGTATCCCTGTTCCACCGCATTCCATTCGCTGTCGGGGCCGCTGGGCACGATCTGAAGGGGGCTCTCCGGCAGGTCCTCCGCCACCGGAGGGAAGAGCCCCTCGGGGGACAGCTTCGCCCGGGTGGCGAAGCTCCAGTCCCGCAGGAAGATCTTCTGGAGTTCTCCCACCCCCTCCCCCTGGATCTTGAGGTGGGTGTCCCGCCAGAAGCCCAGGCGGCTCTTGCCCAGGTACATGTCCCCGATGTTTAGCCCCCCCAGAAAGCCCACGGTGCCGTCGGTGACGGCGATCTTGCGATGGTTTCGGAAGTTGAAGTCCCGCCGCAGCATGGGGAGGGCCACGGGGGAGAAGGGGGCCACCTCGGCTCCCGCGTCCTTCAGGAGCTTGGCGAAGTCGTGCCCCATGCCCCAACTTCCCACGGCGTCGTAGAGCACCCGCACCCCCACGCCCCTTCGGGCTTGGGCGCAGAGGATCTCCCGCACCGCATCGCCCAGCTCGTCGTGGGCGATGGAAAAGTACTCCAGGTGGATGCTCTCCCGCGCCTCTTCCAGCGCCGCCATCAGGGCTCCGAAGGTGGCTTCTCCGTTGGTGAGGACCTCCACGTGGTTTCGAAAGGTGAGGCGGGCGCCGGAGTTTTGCTCCAGGAGGGGGATCAGGCGCCAGGGGGCCGGGGGAAGGGCCTCTTCGCAATCCAGCACGCCGTAGAGCCGCCGCAGGGCCTCCGTGGCATCCTCGTGTTGTCGTTCGTCCCGGGGGATGCGACGAAAGGTTCGCCGCTGGGAAAAGGAGGACCCCAGGTAGACGTAGAGTAGCACCCCCACCACGGGAAAGGCCACCAGGGCCAAAATCCAGGCGATGGTGCGGTAGGGATTTTGGTGCTCCAGAAAGACCACCCCGGCGATGATGAGGGCGTAAGCGGTGACCAGGTGGGGGAAATAGGGACGCAGGGCGGCATAGACCCCCCGGGCCAGGCGGAGACCATCTTCCCAGAGGGATCCTTGGGCCAGGGAGTCCCCCAGGGCCCGGACCCCCTGATGAAGGTAGTCGAAGTGCTGCACCGCCAGGAAGAGCCCCACGGCCCCCAGGGCCACCAGGGCCCCCATGCCGATCAAGGAATGGGGACGACGGTTGTTCTTGGACATGATCATTCCTCCTCAACATTTCAAGCCCCCGGAGCCTTTTGTGAAAAAGGTCTCCGAGCCCCCCTAGTGTAACAGACCGGAAGGGATTTGAGCCCGAAGATCTCTCCCGGGCCGAAGGTCGAGGCGACCTAGGGGGGCGAAGGCCCCGGTCCGATGGGGGCTCCCCAGGGATGATGCGGCGAAAGACCCCTTTTGCCCCCGGAAAGAATCAAAAGGGGTGGAAAAAAACCGGGTTTGGGCATAAGATGGCCCCGGGGGAGCCGCCTCACCCCCCGGATAAACCTCGAAGCCCGGCGGCTCCGGTGGAAGGGAGGAATCTTTAGAAAAAGGACGAATCCGGGTCGTTTTCCGGCAAAGCCTTTGAAGGCGTGGACGACGTCACGATGCAAAGCCCTTGGATATCAAGAGGAGGCGAAAGGCGATGGCACGACGCGCACCTATTTATATTTATGGCACCTTACTTCTGGCCCTGGGGATGGGGATCCTTCTGGCGGGTACGCCGTCGGGGGCGGAGGCCCCCCTGGCGACCCTCACGGTGGCCCCCGGAGCCGACGTCAAGCCCGGAGAGACGGTGAGCTTTTCCGTGGAGATTCCCTATAGCGACCCCGCCCCCGTGGTGGCCGTCATGGTCGACGGCGCCATGTGGAGCACGGAGCGCCAGAGCGTGACCTTCCCCGGAGTGGGGCGCCCCGCCACGGTGAAATTTACCAAGGCCTATCCCGTGCCCCCCGACGCCAAGCCGGGGACGGCGATATGCTTTGTCCTGGTGAAGGGCGAGGAAAAGTCTCGAAAGAGGGAGGTCATCAGCCAGAAGCACTGCGTGATGGTCAGAGACTCCGTGACCTTTCAGCCCGCCAAGAAAATCGATCCCGCCAAGTTCGTGCTCATGCCGGACCTGGTGGTGACGGATGCCCACATCGACCCCAATAACGGCGAGATCGTCCAGGTGAAGGTGGTAAATCAGGGGCAAGGAGATGCGGGAGAGAGCGTGCTCTGCGTCCAGGTGCGCCTCTGGTCCGGCGGGGGTTCCAAGCAGCTGGCCAACCGCCAGGCCAAAGTTCCCCCCCTCAAGGCGGGACAGGA
>CALMLW010000310.1 GCA_937868015.1 uncultured Synergistaceae bacterium
AACGCTTGACAGCGCCGAGCAATAACACTAAATTAGATGAAGATACGGCGTTGCCTTTTGCCTTGGACCATGAGCGGTGCGCTCCGAGAACCCCCGGGACGTGCCATCCCTCGGGGAAAGCCTCCCCCGCCGCCACGCTCCCCCCATCGCCCCCCGGCGCCCTCGGAGAGAGGAACGGCAGATTCCCTCCCGGCCCACCGCCCCGCGCCGACCTTTCAGGAAAAACCCGTGGCCCCCGGCCTTGCAAGGCGCGGCACCACCAACCCGGTTCAGGAGGAGATGCTCATGGGAGAACCCCTCGCCGACAAAATCATGGAAAAAATCAACCAGGCCGCCGAGCTGTACCACCGCCTCGTGCTGGTGGTGGCCCCGGCCGGTGCGGGAAAAACCGCCGCCCTCCGGGAGGTCCAGAGGCGCACGGGGGCCCCTCTGATCAACGTCAATCTCGAACTGTCCCGCGCGCTGCTCGACCTCACCGAGCGCCAGCGGGCGTTGCAGGCATCCCGCCTTCTCGCGGAGATTGTGGACGCCTCCGGGGCCCCGGTGGTCCTTCTGGACAACACCGAGATCCTCTTTGACCCCTCGCTCCGGCAGGATCCGTTGCGCCTCCTGCAGGGACTCTCCCGGAACAAAACGGTGGTCGCCGCATGGAACGGAGAAATCCAGACTGCGCCGAAACCGGGGGCATCCTCGGCCCAGCCCCCATCGTCCTCTCTGGCCTACGCCACGCCGGACCACCCCGAATACAAACGATATCCCGCACACGATCTCCTGGTGGTGACTCCCGAGGACGTGGAGCGTAGGGGCGAGCAAAATACGCTCGCCCCTACAGGGGATCGCCACAACCACCGGACACTGCCCCCACCCCAGATTTCCCCCATCGCATGAAGAACAGGAACAAACACCCAGGAGGGCGAGGACGATGACCTACGGAGATTTGATCCAGTTTGAACCCATAGAAAGCGTGGTGGCGCTTCGGAACGCCGACAAGGCCGCCGAGGCCCAGCAGCTTGTCCAGACCTATGTCATCTCCTCGGAGATGGCCGATCGGTGGACCGATATCATCGTGCCCCAGCTCCAGTTCGACAAACCCTTGGACCACAAGGGATTGCTGGTGGTAGGCAACTACGGCACGGGAAAGTCCCACCTTCTGTCCGTGATCTCCGCTCTGGCTGAAAGGGGCGATCTCTCACCGCATCTGAACGACACGAGCGTGGCGGAGGCCGCGGGCAAGATCGGCGGGCGTTTCAAGGTAGTCCGCACCGAGATCGGCGCCACCATCATGTCCCTGCGCGACATCCTTGTGGCCGAGCTTGAGGAGCACCTGGCCGCCATGGGGGTGTCTTATTCCTTCCCCCCCGCAGATAAGGTTTCCAACAACAAGCGTTCCTTTGAAGAGATGATGACCGCCTTCCACCAGAAGTACCCCGACCACGGCCTGCTCCTGGTGGTGGACGAACTCCTCGACTACCTGCGCACCCGCAGGGATCAGGAAATCATTCTCGATCTCAACTTCCTGCGCGAGATCGGCGAGGCCTGCAAGGACCTGCGGTTCCGCTTCATCGCCGGAGTTCAGGAAGCCATTTTCGACAGCTCCCGCTTTTCCTTCGTGTCCGAAAGCCTCCGCCGGGTGAAGGACCGCTTCGATCAAATCCTCATCGCCCGCAGGGACGTCAAGTTCGTGGTGGCCGAGCGTCTGCTCAAGAAGACCGCCCACCAGCAGGAGAAAATCCGGGAGTACCTGACCCCCTTCGCCAAGTTCTACGGCCGCATGAACGAGCGCCTGGACGAATTCGTGCGCCTCTTCCCCGTGCACCCCGATTACATCGACACCTTCGAGCGGGTCACTGCGGTGGAAAAGCGCGAGGTCCTCAAAACCCTGTCCCTGGCCATGAAGAAACTCCTCAGCCAGAACGTGCCCCAAGACCACCCCGGAGTCATCGCCTACGACGGCTACTGGGCCACCCTGTGCGAGAATTCGTCCTTCCGCTCCGTTCCGGACGTCAGGGCGGTCATGGATTGCAGTGCGGTGCTGGAGTCCCGCATCCAGCAGGCCTTTACCCGACCGCCCTACAAACCCATGGCCCTGCGGATCGTCCACGCGCTCTCCGTCCATCGGCTCACCACAGGCGACATCTCCACCCCCCTGGGGGCCACGGCGGAGGAGCTGCGGGACGGACTGTGCCTCTACCAACCGGAGATCGAGGATCTGGGCGGAACCCCCGCCGACGACCTGCTCTCCCAGGTGGAGATTGTCCTGCGGGAAATCCACAAAACCGTGAGCGGACAGTTTATTTCGTCCAACCGGGACAACCGCCAGCACTATCTGGACCTCAAAAAGACCGACGACTTCGACGCCCTCATCGAAAAGCGGGCCGAGAGCCTCGATGCCTCCCAGCTCGACCGCGCCTATTACGAAGCTCTCCAGCAGGTCTTGGAATGCGCGGACCAGACCTACGTCACGGGCTACAAGATCTGGCCCCACGAGCTCGAATGGCAGGAGCACAAGGCCATGCGCCAGGGGTACCTCTTCTTCGGCGCCCCCAACGAACGCTCCACGGCGGTGCCGTCGCGGGATTTCTACCTCTACTTCATCCAGCCCTTTGATCCGCCGCACTTCAAGGACGAGCAGAAAGGCGACGAAGTGTTTTTCCGGCTGCGCCTGGAATCCCCGAAGAAGCCCCAGCCCTCGGGGGGATCGCCCCGGTTGTTCGACCCCGGCCAGCCCCCCGACCCCGCCGAAACGTTCCGCACCGCCCTGCGCAGCTATGCGGCGGCGCTGGATCTGGCCTCCACATCTTCGGGACACGCCAACGCCGTCTATAAGGACAAGAGGGGAAAAGCCCTTCAAGACCTCGCAGAGTGGCTGCGGCAGCACATGACCAAGGCCTTCGACATCACGCACCAGGGGCGCACCAAATCGCTCACCGAGTGGGCCAAGGGCAAGCCTTTCCGAGAGCTTTCCGGCATCGGCCCCCAGGAGCACATCAACTTCCGCGACCTGGTGAACACCGTGGCGGGGATCTGCCTCGGCCCGGCGTTTCACGACCAGGCCCCGGCATATCCGAAATTTTCCGTGCTCATCACCGGAGCGAACCGGGCGCAGGCCGCCCAGGACGCCCTGCGCGCCATGGCCGGACAGAATCGCACCAAGCAGGCCACGGCGGTGCTCGATGCCCTGGAGCTCCTCGACGGCAACCGCCTCGACCCCGGCCAGTCCCCGTACGCCAAGTACATCCTCGACGTCCTCGGGAAGAAGGGCTCCGGCCAGGTGGTCAACCGCTCCGAGCTCATCCACGACATCCTTGGCGTGGAATACCTCGCCCCCGGGGGCTTTCGCCTCGAACCCGCATGGGCCGTGGTGGTGCTGGCGGCGCTGGTCTACGCCGGCGAGGTGGTCCTTTCCATTCCGGGGCAGGACTTCGACGCCACGGGGATGGCTCTCCTGGCGGGGACCGCCGTGGACGAGCTGGTCAATTTCAAGCACATCAAACACCCCAAGGACTGGAACCTCCCGGCGCTCAAAAACCTTTTCGAACTGCTCGGACTCGCGTCGGGCATGGCCCAACTGGTCACCCAGGGGAAAGACGAGCCCGTTCAGGAGCTCCAGAAGGCCGTCACCAACGCCATCGAAGAGGTGCTCCGCGCGCAGCGTCGCCTGGAAAGCGACGTGTTCTTCTGGAACCGCAGCCTGCTGAACGACGAGGAAATGAAAAAACTTTCGGAAACGCTGAGGAAAACCAAGGAATTCCTCGAATCCCTGAAACCCTACAGCACCACCGGAAAGCTCAAGAACTTCCGCTACGGCGCCGAAGAGGTCGCCGCCCAGCGGAGCGGCCTCCACACCCTGGCCGAGGTCAAGTCCCTGGAGGATCTGGTGGGAGATCTCCGGCCCGCCGCATCGTACCTCTCCATCGCCGAGACGATCCTGCCCACGGACCACGAGTGGATCACCACCATGAAGACGGCGCGGCACGAGGTCCTCGCCCAGATCGTCGATCCGGCCAAGCGGAGCGCCCCCAACTTTCGCACGGAAACCCAGCGCAAACTTGACGACCTCAAAAGGGCGTACGTGCGGGCCTACCTTTCTCTGCACGCCAAAGCGCGTCTCGGCGTGAACGAGGACCAGCGCAAAGCCCAGCTCCTGGGCGACGGACGGCTCAAGAACCTGCAGGATCTCGCCACCATCGACCTCATGCCCCGCCAGCAGCTCTTGGACTTCCGGAACCGCTTGGCTGGCCTGAGGAGTTGCTCCGCACTCACCGAGCGGGAACTGGAGGCCTCGCCGGTCTGTCCGCACTGCGAATTCAAACCGGGCGCGGAACCGCCCACGGCCCCTGCGGCAACCATGCTCGACGCCCTGGACGGCGAGCTCGAAAATCTGGTCGAGAACTGGACCCAGACCCTGCTCGCCAACCTTGAAGACCCCACCACCAAGGACAACCTGCACCTCCTCAAGCCCGAACCCCACGAACGGGTGGACGGCTTCATCAAGACGCGGACCCTGCCGGAGCCCCTGGATCAGGGCTTCATCTCCGCCCTCGTGGAAGCCCTCTCCGGGCTCACCAAGGTTGCGGTGAAGGCCGACGACCTGCGGAACGCCCTGCTTGCGGGGGGATCTCCCGCCACCCCGGGGGAGCTGCGCAAGCGCTTCGAGGAGTACCTGGACGGGCTCACCCGGGGCAAAGAGCTCGGCAAGGTAAGAATCGTGTTGGAGTAGGCACTGCCCATGGACATCCGGGGACACGGAATCAAGACGATCCTAGATCAGGGAGAAACCCTAACGCTACGGTGGCGATATGACATTGCTGCCGCTGGCCGATGAAGAACTGGATGGTGCGTTGGGGCTTGTCACCACTGTTGACGGGACTCGCCGGCCGACCGTTGTGGGATTGCTCCTCCTGGGGCACGAAGAAACTATTCGTCAACACATCCCCTCCCACGAAGTCGCCTTTCAGATCCTGGAAGGCACGGATGTCCGCGTCAACGAATTCTTCCGCAAACCCCTCCTGCAAACTTTTGAGGAAGTGGAGCTCCTTACACGAGAGTCATAATCTATGCACGCGTGTTATCGTGCGCTATGTACGCGTGCATAGCGCAGGCAGCAAAATTTCCGACACGGGGGAGATGCCATGAAAAAAGACCAAAACAACCAGGCCAATCTCTTTGAAACGTCTCCGTCCACTGGCGACTTGGGCTCTGTGACATGCCTGGGCAAAACCTTCCCCGACGACAACGCGCGGCGGGAGCACTTCCTCGGCCTTCTGCGCGAGAAGCTCCAAGACCCGGAGTTCCGAAAGATCGAAGGGTTCCCCCTCGGTGAGGACGAGGCCATCCTGGCGCTCTCCGACCCACCCTATTACACCGCCTGCCCGAATCCGTGGCTGGGAGATTTTCTCGCCGCAGAGGAAACACCGGAGACTCCGCCAGCCCCCCCGGGAGACGAGAACACGTCCCCCTCGGAGAACCCCTCCGCCGGCGGAACGGTGGCCTATCGCCGGGAGCCCTTCGCGGTGGATGTGAGCGAGGGGAAGACGGACCCCCTCTACAAGGCCCACTCCTACCACACCAAGGTGCCCCACCGGGCCATCGTGCCGTCCATCCTGCACTACACCGAGCCGGGCGACGTGGTTCTGGACGGATTTTGCGGCTCGGGGATGACGGGAGTGGCGGCCCAGATGTGCGGCGACAAGGGTGTGGTGGAGTCCCTGGGCTACCGGGTGGACAGGGATGGGACTATTTCCCGGCAAGAGACTGACGAGAATGGGAAACCTGTCTGGAGGCCATTCTCCAAGATTGGGGCGCGCCGGGCGGTGCTGAACGACCTCTCCCCCGCCGCCACGTTCATCGCGGCCAACTACAACATGCCCTTCGACGTGGAAGCCTTTGCCTCGGCGGGAAAAGAGCTCTTGGACGCTGTGGAGCAAGATCTGGGCTGGATGTACGAAACCTGGCACAGCGATGGCAAGACCAAAGGGCGCATCGAGTACACGGTGTGGAGCGAGGTGTTCCGGTGCCCGGAATGTTCGGGGGAAGTGAATTTTTTGGATGAGGCCCTGGATGAGGATTCCCAGCGCGTCCGGGACACCTTTCCCTGTCCCCACTGCGGCGCCGAGATGTCGAAGAAAAAACTTGACCGGATCCGCATCAGCAAGCTGGACCCCGCCACGGGGAAGATTCTGCAAGCGCCCAAGCGTGTGCCCAGTCTGATTTCCTACCGTGTGGGCAAGATCCGGCACGAGAAAAAACCCGATGCGACCGATCTGACACTGCTGGAAAAAATTGAAGTCCTGCCTTTGCCCGCTGCGGTGCCACTGGTCGAATTCCCCTTCGCAGACATGTGGGAAGCTCCCCGTATGCGCGACAAGGGCATCACCCACACCCATCACATGTTCTTGCCCCGCGCCGCCCAGGCCATGGGGGCTCTGTGGGCAAGGGCCCGGGCCCATCCGGAGCCCCGCCTGCGGGCCTTTCTGCTCTTCATGGTGGAGCAGGCGATATGGGGGCTTTCCGTGCTTAATCGCTATCAGCCAATTCAGCAAGGCCGCCCTGGAGGTTCTCAAGTTAATCGCCAATTGACCGGAGTCTACTACGTCGCCTCTCAGCACGCCGAATGCAGCCCCTGGTACATCCTGGAGGGCAAGCGGGATCGGCTGGCCAAGGCATTTCAGCATTTCAAAACAGGTGCCGGAGGGGCGGCCATCGGCACGGGGACGGCAGCCCGGCTGCTTCTGCCGGAGAACAGCATCGACTACATCTTCACCGATCCCCCCTTTGGCGAGAATCTGCCCTATGCCGAGTTGAATTTCCTCGTGGAAGCGTGGCTCGGCGTGATGACTCAGGCGAAGCTGGACGCCATCGTGGATCGCGCCAAGGAAAACCGCGCGGCACAGAAGTCGGTGGACGACTATCGCAAACTGATGGCCGGGTGCTTTGAAGAATATTTTCGTGTGCTCAAGCCCGGCCGCTGGATAACGGTGGCATTCTCCAATACCCGGGCGGCGGTGTGGAATGGATTACAAACGGCCATGCGGCAGGCTGGTTTTGTGGTGGCCAATGTCTCCGTGCTGGACAAGCAACAGGGCAGCTTCAAAGCGGTTACCACGGCGGTGGCCGTCAAGCAAGACCTGGTCATCTCCGCCTACAAGCCCAACGGGGGCCTTGAAGAACGCTTTCACCTTGAGGCAGACACGGAAGAAGGCGTTTGGGACTTTGTCCGCACGCACCTGAGCTATCTGCCCGTCGTAAAAAAACACGGAGCCGTCTTGCAATTTGTTCCGGAGCGCGATTCACGCATTCTTTTCGACCAGATGGTGGCCTACTATGTTCGCAAAGGGTACCCGGTGCCGCTGGACAGCGCCGAGTTTCAGGAAGGCTTGGCCCATCGTTTTCCGCACCGCGACGGCATGTACTTCCTCCCGGAGCAGGCCACCGAATACGACAAAAAGAGGATCACCACCGATGGCATGGAGCAGATGTCACTCTTTGTCTCCGACGAATCCTCCGCCATCGCCTGGCTTCGCCAACTCCTCAAAGACAAGCCTCAGACATTTCAGGACATCCATCCTTTGTTCATCAAAGAGCTTGGCGGCTGGCAAAAGTATGAGAAGACCCTGGAGCTTTCGGAACTGCTGGAGCAGAACTTCCTCCGCTACGACGGCAAGGGGGCGGTGCCGAACCAAATCCACAGCTATCTCTCGTCGAACTTCAAGGACCTCCGAAACCTGCCCAAGGACGATGAAGCCCTGCGGGCCAAGGGCAAGGACCGCTGGTACCCCCCCGACCCGAACAAGGCCGGCGATCTGGAAAAGCTCCGGGAACGGTCCCTGCTCAAGGAGTTTGAGGAGTACAAGGCCTCCGGCACGAGAAAGCTCAAGGTGTTTCGTCTGGAGGCCATCCGGGCCGGATTCAAGAAGGCCTGGCAGGAGCGGGACTACGCCACCATCATCGCCGTGGCCCGCAAGGTTCCCGAGAATGTCCTTCAGGAAGATTCCAAGCTCCTCATGTGGTACGACCAGGCGCTCACCCGCTCGGGGGGGGAGTAGGACCACATCGCCGCCCCGCAGAGTGCGGCGGCGTGGAACTTGGGAGGAGGAGCATGGCCATGAGGAGCTGGCGCGATCAAATCCTGAAAGAGTTCACCCCAAAGGTCTCCCGGCTTACCCTGGCGGCCGATCCGGACGGACTTCTCCTCGAAGAGGGGATGCTTGAAGGCATCCGGGGGCGGGGCTTTGAGCTGATGCCGTTTGAAGACCATATCGCGTTCCGTTATGCCTACGAATCGAAGTTCCGCTCCCGGTGGGACCAGGGCGAGGACACGGACCTGGTGGTGGTGCTGCGTTCCCAGGCCAGCGATCCCGGCGGGTTGCCCCACGATCTTCTCCGGGCCGGGCGGAAACTCTCCTTCCACCTCGGCGACATCTTTCCTTCCCTGAGTTATTCGGTGGTGGCAGCCCTGGATCGGGGGGATCTGGACGCCTTGTATGGGGCCTTGGTGCCCCATCCCCCCGCTCCCTTGGGGGACAACGCCACCAGGGATTTCATCCTCCGGCACGTTTTCGACATCGCCCCCGAGCTGGTCCGACACCCTACGGACCTGCTGCACACGTTGCTGCGCCGTCACTACCGCCGACAGAACTTCGGCCCGGATCTCGACGGGCGGTTTATCCAACTGCTCCGCCAGAACGCCGCCTTCAATGATTGGCCCCTGGAGATCCTTGTTTCAGACCGGGAGGCGTTTTTCGCCTTTCTTCAGGAACGCTGGCCCCGGTTTCTGGACCACGAAGCGGCCAAAGGGCTGTCCCGCGTGTTCGCACCGAGGGCCCTTTCTCCGCTGGCCGTTGCGGGACCGGCGGAACTGTCCTTCGACCACGAGGACATCCGGGTCTACATCGACAATCTCTTCGTCGAGGGGATCCTGCACGCCGTGCCCCACGACCACGGGGACGTGCTTTCCAGAACGTGGGTGGGCATCGGCGTTCGCACCGATCCCACCGAAGACCGGCTCCGTCGCCTGGACAAGCTCCTGGACCGCCTGGAGGGCTCCATCCCCGCCGAGGAGGCGAAGCACCCGGATTGGTTCCACTTTGCCCGGGGGTGGGCGGAGACCATCCTTTTGGCGAACCCTCCGGACGGCCCGGTGCCCGCCCCTGGAGGCGAGCGCTTCAGGAGCTTGCAAGCCCGGGTGGATGGCGCCTTCGCCGCCTGGCTCGTCAAGCGGTACGCCGGGCTGGTGAATCTCCCTCCGGAGCCTCCGGTGATGCTGCACCATCTTCCCCGGTTCCTTGCCCGGCAGATGGGCGAGGACCGCAAGGCCAAGATCGCCCTCATCGTGGTGGATGGCCTCGCCCTGGATCAATGGCTGGTGGTCCGCGAAGCCCTCGCCTCGCGTCACCCCGGGCTGCGATTCCGGGAGGAGGCGGTTTTTGCCTGGATTCCTTCCGTCACCTCCGTCTCGCGCCAGGCCACCTTCGCCGGCAAGATCCCCCTCTTTTTTTCCAAGAGCATCCAGACCACGGACAGAGAACCCGCGCTCTGGGCCCAGTTCTGGAGGGATCAGGGCCTCACGCCCCAGGAGGTCGTCTATCGGAAGGTCCTGAAGGATGAGGACCTGGAAAAGGTTGCCGACGACCTTTCCCATCCCAAGGCCAAAGTCGTCGGGCTGGCGGTGGATAAGGTCGATAAGATCATGCACGGCATGGCACTGGGCACCTCCGGGATGCACAACCAGGTGGGGCAGTGGGCCCGGCAGCCCTATGTGGGGGCCCTCCTCGATCTGCTCCTGGAGCGGGGCTTCCTGGTCTACCTGACGTCCGACCACGGCAACATTGAGGCGGAGGGGTGCGGTCGTCCCTCCGAAGGGGCCGTGGCGGATCTGCGCGGCGAACGGGTCCGCATCTATCCCGATGGGGCCCTTCGGGAAGGCGTGCACAAACGCTTCCCCGACGCCATGGCGTGGGATCCCGTCGGTCTCCCGGAGAAGTACTTTCCCCTTCTGGCTCCTCCTCGGCGGGCCTTTGTCCGGGAGGGGGAGCGCATCGTGAGCCACGGCGGCATTTCCGTCGAGGAACTCATCGTGCCTTTCATCCGAATTGACATGCCCGGGGGCAGCGCCCAGGCAGAGAGAAGGGTCCCATGACGAGGCAGACCGACCAGATCGGATTCAGCCAGCGGGTGCGTCTGGAATGGTTTGAGCAGACGGTCAACCTGATTTTGGCAGGGAATGACAAGGCGGCGGTGATGAACACCTTGCAGGATTTGTTGCAGGACAAGGTTTCCGTCGGTGGTCAGGCCGAGCGGGGCAATCGGGAGAAGATCATCACTATTCTCCTCAGGACGTGGCTGACGGTGCCGAAGGGCCTGGAGTCGTGGCGCGATGAGGGGCTGGAACTCCTCTCATGCGCTCCTCGATGCGATCACGTGGCTTTCCACTGGGGCATGATCATGGCCGTCTATCCGTTCTGGGGGGAGGTGGCCATCCAGACCGGCCGTCTTCTGAGGCTCCAGGGCTCCGCCGCCGCCGCCCATGTCCAGCGCCGGATCCGGGAGCAATACGGCGAGCGGGATACCGTTTCCCGGGCGGCGCGCCGTGTGCTGCGGTCGTACGTGGATTGGGGCGTGCTGCAGGAGAGCGGCGTCAAGGGGGTCTACACCGCCGGGGCTCCCCTCGCCGTGGAGGATCCCCGGCTCATCGCCTGGCTGGTGGAAGCCTCGCTCTACGCCCGCGCCACGGACTTGGCTCCGCTGAAAGGTCTCCTGGACAGCCCGGGGCTTTTCCCCTTCCGGATCAAGCCGGTGCACGCCGACGGCCTGGGAGCCGTCTCGTCCCGGCTCGATTTTCTCCGCCAGGGCTTGAACGATGACCTCGTGATGCGACGGAAACAGAAAACCCCGAGTTCGCCGTAGGGGCGAAATCCCCGGGGCCGGCGTAGGGGCGAAAAATACGCTCGCCCCTACCGGATAGGGCTCATGTATTCGCCGCACCTCTTGCTTTGAAGAATAATCATGATAAAATTGAACATACCTATGAGAAACACCAGACAATGTTATTAGATCGACGAAAACTCTTTTCCTGTGATGATTGTAAATCAACAAAAACTTCTGAACACATCGTAGGGACAAAAAATATTTCTCCCAGCCCGAAGAGAGATGGGTCGCGGACATGACACAAAACGAAAAAATCCCCCACCGTCGTTCGATCCGTTATCGTCGGGACGAAAGAAACCGAGAAAGTGGGGACAGGGTCCCCACAATTCCGGACGCCGCCGGATGCCGTCATCCAACGGCTTTCGTACAGCCATATGGAGTTGATTGTCGATTTTGACGACGATCTCAAGCGGGCCTTCTACGAAATCGAGGGCCTCCGGGGCAACTGGCCGGTCCGGGAGTTGAAGCGCCAGATCTAAAGCCTCTACTACTGCCGGCTGGAAGGTGCGCGCCCCCGAACCTTTTCGTGTCCAAATGCGTCCTGGAATTGCCCAAGAAAAATGACATGCGGAATTTCATCGCGCAACACATGAAAGAGATGGGAGATGGGGTATGATGCCAGCGGTGCGAAAATCCCCCCAGGAAAGTTCCCCCGGTCCGTTCGGCACCGAGGCCTCCGCCGGTGTCAACGAACCCGTGACATGCTTGGGCAAAGCCTTCCCCGACGACAACGCGCGGCGGGAGCACTTCCTCGGCCTTCTGCGCGAGAAGCTCCAAGACCCGGAGTTCCGAAAGATCGAAGGGTTTCCCCTTGGTGAGGACGAGGACATCCTGGCGCTCTCCGACCCACCGTACTACACCACCTGTCCGAATCCGTGGATCGCCGACTTTATACGGCATTATGGCAAGCCCTATGACCCGAACGAGCCCTATCGCCGCGAGCCCTTCGCCGCCGACGTGAGCGAGGGAAAAAACGACCCGATCTACAACGCCCATTCCTACCACACCAAGGTGCCGCACAAGGCCATCATGCGGTATATCCTGCACTACACCGAACCGGGGGACGTGGTCTTCGATGGGTTTTGCGGCTCAGGGATGACGGGGGTCGCCGCCCAGATGTGTGGCGACAAGGCGGTGGTCGAGTCCCTGGGTTATCGGGTGGACGAAGATGGGACCATTTCCCGGCGGGAGACCGACGAAGAAGGGAAGCCCCTCTGGAGGGCCTTTTCCCAGGTGGGGGCCCGCCGGGGAGTGCTGGCCGACCTGTCGCCCGTGGCCACGTTCATCACCCATAACCACACCGCCCCGGTGGACGTCCACGAATTCGAACGCGAAGCCCGGCACGTCCTCGGGGAAGTGGAGGCCGAATGCGGCTGGATGTACGAAACCCTCCACAGCGATGGAAAGACCAAGGGTCAGATCAACCACACCGTCTGGTCGGATGTCTTTATATGTCCGGAGTGCACCGGAGAGATTGTCTTTTTCGAAGAAGCCGTCGACCGGGATCAGGGGACGGTGAGGGCGGACTTTCCCTGCCCACACTGCCAAGCTCGCCTTACGAAGAGGAGGATGGATCGCGCCCGGGAGACCCGATTCGATGGGGCATTGAACCAATCCCTCAGCCAAATAAAACAGCTTCCCGTCTTAATCGACTATACTGTGGATGGCCGTAGGGCCGAGAAATACCCCGACGACGCCGACCTGGCGCTCATCGACAAAATAGATAACGGCAACATCCCCTACTGGTTTCCGGCGGTCCGCATGCCGGAAGGGATAGAAAGCCGTCGCAATGATCCCCTAGGCATCACCCATACACATCATTTTTATTCAAAACGAAACCTATGGATTCTATCGTCACTCCGGTCACGCTGCACCACCGGGCCGATGTTGCTGTGGTTTAATTCCCAACTGATCAACGTCAGTAAATTAAACCGATATCGCCCCGGGGTATCCTTTCCCTACAACCCCCTCAGCGGAACTCTGTACATGGGATCCCAAACTTCCGAACCTTGCCTATTTACTGCCTACAAAAACAAATTGAATAAACTTGTCAAATCACTAAATTCCACCAACTCACCTCATATCATTACCACGCAATCCACCACACACATCTCGGAAATGCCCTCACAGAGTGTGGATTATATATTTCTCGACCCCCCCTTTGGATCAAACCTGAACTATTCCGAGCTTAGCGCGCTGTGGGAGCGGTGGATGAAGGTCTGGACGAACAACGCCCTCGAGGCCATTGAAAACGCCTCCCAGGGGAAGGACCTTGCCGCCTATCGCCGCCTCATGGCCGCCTGCTTCAAGGAAGCCCACCGGGTTCTCAAGCCGGGGCGCTGGATGACCGTGGAGTTCTCCAACACCAAGGCCTCCGTCTGGAATAGCCTCCAGGCCGCGCTCACGGAGGCGGGCTTCGTCGTCGCCGATGTCTCGGCCTTGGACAAGCAGCAGGGTAGCTTCAAGGCGGTTACCACGCCCACCGCCGTCAAGCAAGACCTCGTTATCTCCGCCTACAAGCCCGGTGGGGGGCTGATGGAGTCCTTCTCCCTGGAGGAAGGACCGGAAGGAGGGGTGTGGGACTTCGTCCGGGCTCACCTGGGTTATTTGCCCGTCGTAAAAAAGCACGGCGACACCTTGCAATTCATTCCGGAGCGCGACCCACGCATCCTTTTCGACCGGATGGTGGCCCACTTCGTGCGCAAAGGTCATCCCGTGACGCTGGACAGCGCCGAGTTTCAGGAGGGGTTGGCTCGGCGTTTCTCCTACCGCGACGGCATGTGTTTTCTCCCCGACCAGATGGCCGATTACGACAGGGGAAAAATGACCGCCGGGGGCATGGCGCCCACGCCTCCCTCGGTCTCCGACGAATCCTCCGCCATCGCATGGCTTCGCCAGATCCTCCAGAATAGGCCGCAGACCTTTCAAGATATCCATCCTTTATTCATCAAGGAGCTGGGGGGATGGCAAGGGCGCGAGAAGCCCCTGGAGCTCTCCGAGCTGCTGGGACAAAACTTTCTGTGCTACGACGGCAAAGGCGCGGTGCCGAGCCCGATTTACAGCTACCTATCGTCGACCTTCGAGGAGCTCCGGGATCGACCCAAAGATGACGAAGATCTCCGCGCCCAAGGAAAGGATCGATGGTACGTCCCCGACCCGAACAAAGCGGGCGACTTGGAGAAGCTACGCGAGAGGTCGCTCCTCAAGGAGTTCGAGGAGTACAAAGCCTCCGCCACGAGAAAGCTCAAGGTCTTCCGCATGGAGGCCGTCCGGGCCGGATTCAAGAAGGCCTGGCAGGAACGGGACTACGCCACCATCATCGCCGTGGCCCGCAAGGTTCCCGAGAACGTTCTTCAGGAAGACCCCCAGCTCCTCATGTGGTACGACCAGGCGCTGACGCGCTCCGGAGGGGAATGACGGCCCCACGCCCCTCCGGCCTGTCGCAATAGATTTCCTTGGGGAAAAGAATCCGGGATAGCGCACTCCCCGACACGACCATGTGATCCTCCATTGGGGCATGGTGCTGGCCGTCTATCCGTTCTGGGGAGAGGTGGCCCTCCGGACCAGCCGACTCCTGAGGCTCCAGGGCTCCGCCGCCGCCGCCCATATCCAGCGACGGATCCGGGAGCAGTACGGTGAGCGGGAGACCGTCTCCCGGGCGGGGCGCCGCGTGCTGCGGTCGTACGGGGACTGGGGCGTGCTCAAAGGGAGTGGCGCCAGGGGAGTCTACGCCGCCCGAGCCCCCTCTCGCCGTGGAAGATCCCCGGCTCGTCGCCTGGCTGGTGGAAGCCTCCCTCCGCGCCCGGGGCACGGACGTGGCTCCACTGAAGGGGATCCTGGAGAGCCCGGGACTTTCCCCCTTTTCGGATCAAGCCGGTGCCCGCCGACGGCCTGGGAGCCGTGTCGTCCCGGCTCGATTTTCTCCGCCAAGGTTTGGACGATGACCTCGTGATACGGCGAAAACAGAAAACCCCAAGCCTGGCGTAGGGGCGAGCAACCCGGAGATCGGCAATGGGCCGACGTGGGGGAGAAGGGTTCAAACCCATCGTGGGGGCGAAATCCCCGGGCCCCGCGCCCGCGTCGGGGCGAAAACTTTGAGCTTGGCGTGGGGGCGAAAAATACGCTCGCCCCTACAGGATAGGGCTCATGTATTCGCCGCACATCAAAAACAGTGGCGGCCTCGCCCCCCGAGGGCCGCTCCCGAGGGGGGAAGGTTCCTTCTTGGCGGGGAAAAACAGATGGGGGCGTTCCGTAGACCGCCCCCCATCTTGGCCTATCCCTTCTTCTCCCCGTAGACGTCCCGGGGGTTCCATTCCTGCCATACTTTGGCCACCAGATCAATGCCCGGGCGGAGAACTTTGCCCCCCGGCGTCCATCCCGAGGGGGTCACTTCGCTCCCCTTGGTGGCCCGGACGTGCTGAAAGGCCTGGAGCTGGCGCAGGGTTTCCTCCACGTTGCGCCCCACGGGGGGCGTGAGTACTTCCATGCCCTGAATTACCCCGTCGGGGTCTATGATAAACCGCCCCCGGACATCCACTCCCGCCACATCGTCGTAGACTCCATAGGCTCGGCCGATGGCCCCACCGCTATCGGAGGCCATGGAAAAGGGAACTCCCCCCTCCACCATGCGAGAAAGCTCCACGTCGTTCCAAACTTTATGCACAAACGGACTATCCACGCTGATGGAGATCACTTCGGCCCCCAGGGCCTGGAACTTCGGGTAATTCTCGGCAACTGCCGAGACTTCCGTCGCTCAGACAAAGGTAAAGTCCCCGGGATAGAAGCAGACCACCACCCACTTCCCCAGGTACTCCCCCAAGGACACGGTGCCGAACTTCCCCTGGCGGTACGTCGGGGCGGTAAAATCGGGAGCCTTTCGTCCCACCATAATCGTCATGCCCGAAGCCTCCTTTTTCGGGATTTCCCGATCCTTCGGTTCGGGAGATTCCATGGCCGCCACCACGGCGACCGGCCGATCACAACTCGCCTTTTTTTCCTCCACGCCTCATCCCTCCTTCCAGAAAATCCGCCACGAATTCCTCCCCCATTCCCCTCCGGGCTCCCGGGAGGGCCGGAAACGCCACATCACCGGGGGTTCCTCCGAGGGAGAAGAGGGGGCCACCGTCATCATAGGACTTTACTGAAAAAATGTCAAATTAGCCCGGGCAGAAGGACCGGCCCGCTGGTGGTCGAAAGGGTTTCAAAGGGGATCGGAGCCCGTCTTCGGCGCGCTGACGAGGCCTCGGGCGCTACGCCCCCAGGGCCAAGGGGAGCCCCACCCCAGGGGATCTCCCCGGCCCCCGTTTCCGGGGCAGGGCAATCCTCCGGCGGAGGGCTTTAGATGACAATCTCTCCCCTTTTGCGCCGACGGGCCACATCCAGGAAGTATGCGTCCACCCCTTCGCTGTACTCCGGCAAGAAGTGATTCCGGGCACCGCTCTTATCTTCTTCGGTGATGATGATGATCCGCTCGTTGGCCGCCAGTCCCTTTATGATCCCCTGGGCGGATTCCTGGGGAGTGATGGCGCCCTTGGGGGATCCCCCCGCCTTGTCCCAGATGGGAGTGGCCACGGTGCCCGGAATGACGGTGGACAATCGGATGTGGTCGTCCCAAAGCTCGCTACGCAGGGAGCTGGTGAGGGCCATGAGGGCGGCCTTGGTGGCGCTGTACATGCTCTGGAGGGGCATGGGGGAAAAGACTATGCCCGAGGCGGTATTGGCGATGTGCCCGCCCCCTTCTTGAGAGCGCATGATGGGGAGCACCGCCCGAATGCCGTACAGAGCGCTGTAGAAATTGACGTTAAAGGCAAAGGTCCAGTCTTCTTCGGTGGTATCGTCGAAGGCCTTGGCGAGCCCTAACCCGGCGTTGTTTAGGAGCAAGTCGATGCGCCCCTCACCGAACTCCGACGCCTTCTCTATCATGGAAAAGACTCTTTCGCGGTTCGTCACGTCCGTGGGGACCCCCAGAACCTTTCCTGGGTAGGTCGCGTCGAGGCGTTCACTCTCTTTGCGGAGTTTTTCTTCGTTGAGATCCGCGAGGACCACGCGCCGAGCTCCCAGGGACAACATCTCCTCCCCCAGGGCCAAACCGATGCCCGACGCCCCTCCGGTGATCACCGCCACTTTGTTTTCTATGTACGCTCTCATGTCATCCTCTCCTTTCCTGGTCCCCCGGCTTCCTTCGGTCTTCCTGCCAAAGCCCGAGGGGCAACCGCTTCCGACTACTCTCATAGATCTCTAAGGGCGCCCATCACGGCGCCCGGCCCTCCGAAGATTCCAGGGAGGCTCGCAGGGCCTCCAGCTGACGAAGGAGGTGCAAAAGGTACAGGAGCACCCCCCCATTGGCGGCGAGGAGCACTCCCGTCACCAGGCCCGAGATGATCCCGGGGAAAAGCATGGACAAGCCAAAGAGGATGGCCAATACGTTAAGGATGTCCTGAGTCTTCGCGAGGCGCCTTGCCAAGGGATGTTCCGGCGAAGGACCGCGCCGGAGGAGGGGGAGGGCTCCCCCGGCCACGTTGAGGCCCCCCACCAGCACGACAAGGGGCGCCACGAGGACCTCCGGCACCAGGCAGGAAAAAGTCCCCAGCATGGAAAAGAGTAGCCCCGCCGCCACCACGGGACGGGTCCGGGGAAAGGTCCCCAGGGGGGTTTCCCCGGCGGCCATGGTTCGGAGGGCCATGATGAGGAGCAAGAGGCCGAGCTGGGCGCTGGGGGAAAAGGGAAGCGCCCCCAGGACCACGGGCACCAGAAGGATCCCCAGAAGCACCATGAAGACCCCCGTGACGAGGATCATGGTATGGCTAAAAGACAGGGGCTCCGAAGTTTCCACGGCGCGCCTCGCCTCGGGATAACGGCGGTAGACCGCCTCCAATACGGCAGCCAGGAGAAGCAAAGCCCCTCCCAGCAGGGATAAAAGCACCGCCGTCCCCGCCCCAGGAGGGGAGAAGACCCCTCCCAGGGCGAGCCCCACCGGGATCGACAGGGCATAAACGGTGGCGCACAGGGGCGTCAAGGGGCGCAGGGGGCCCCCTTCTCTCTTCCATAGGGCCCGCCGCTCGCCGTCAAGGACCAGGGAAACGAGCTGCGCCCCTCCTCCCCCGGCGAAGCAGAGGCCCAAAAGCCCCCGGGGCAAAGGATCCAGCACATCGGGGATCATGCCCGCCACGATGCCCATCGACGCCACGGCCATCCACAGGCCAATCATTCCCGAAGAGCGACGGGTCGCGCCGAAGGGGGTTTTACCCAAGGTGAGGGCCTGGAGGGCAAAGATAAAGATGAGCAGGCCTCGGAGGCCGCTTTCGGCGAAGGGAAAGGCTCCGGAGGCGGCGCCCAGGAGCGTGCCCCCGGCGAGGACGAGGGCCTCGCCTCCGATCATCAGGATGACGGTTTCCAGAGAAAAGTCCACGGGGGCCGCGATGCCGGTGGGGGGAGCACTGCGGACCAACGGTTCGTCTTGGTGATGTGTTTTCATGGAGCACCCTCCTCAGGACGAAAGAGCCGGCTGGAAGCCAACGCTCCCGGCAAAGATCCACCTTGTTCCTATCCTACCACGTGGGAGTACCAAGGACGCGTCCGTCTTTCGTAGTATATCCTTCGTAATATACCCGGGCTTTCCCCTCGGGCGTGCGATCCGGGAGCGCTGGCTTTGAACTGGGAGGTTGCGGAGGTGGCGCCAGGACCCTCATCCGGATAATGGCCGGTGGGACAATTCCTCATGTCGCAAAGGGGGCAGTTTTTGGTGTCGCTTGACAACGCCCAGCTCCATCGCTGGCAGATAGCAGTGAAGTGGCGATGATCTCCCGTCGGGGCCACAGGCTTCCCCCCGTCTTCTCGGAATATCTTAGGGATTCCTTGGCGTCCGGGCTGGCGAAGGCAAGCTTTCGACCCCACTCCAATGAGCCGGGGCTAGTGTCGCTTGACATGGGTCGCCTTGGCGACGCGCTTCCATGGGGCCCTTATCCCGAAGACAGAAGGATCTTCCCCATACCCTATCACATAACCATCATATCGCCACCACGGGGGAATTTTTATAAATTGCGCGGATGGCAATGTGCCCCCGTAGCTCTCGCTGCCGGTAAAGTGCGACAAAGCCCCCCCTGCTCAAATAGAGCGAAGGGGGGGGCAGATTAACTCATTCCGGAAATATCCCGGTCTTATCTTTTGCGCCAGAACAGCGCCAGAGTCAGAGGAGCCAGGAGGGTTAGCGCCATACCTGCCGTTCCTGTGGCATCGCAACCTCCGCCCCCACCAGAGGAGGGCAAAGTGATACTGCGGGCTGCCAACAACACTTCTTTTGTAGCAGAAATGAACTTCGCTGGAACCTGTACGTCCGTCACCCCTTGAGAAACGTTCCGCTCTTGGAGGGCTTCAAATTCCCCGGCGGCCCAGTCGTAGAGGTACCACACGCTGTCCACCAGCGAGGTCTCGCCGTACGAATAGGGTAGAGTAACGGTAAAACTATCGGTCGCGTCCATAACGCGGAAATGGCTAACGTAGCTTAGGGTTCCCCCGACCTCTCTTTCGTAGTCTTCCATCTGTTCCCTGGTGAGCGGCATGACATCGGTGATCATGGTGCCATCCACCAGAGGAGCATCCACAATCACCGCGTAGGAGTTTAGCCGGTCGTTTTTCATGTATCGGTAGGCAGGAAACTCTTGGTTCAGGGCAGCGGGAAGAAAGCCGATCTCGCCACCGCTCCTGTCGTTGACATGAGTAATCCAGTAATTAGCATAGCTTCGATTCCCCATGGGTTCCAACGCGAGAGCCGCATGAGTCCCCGCCGTCTGATCCATGTACACCACCAAAGAATCCTTGGGGAATGTCACGGTCTTCACAGTGCTGGACACGTCGGTGACGATGAGGGACAAGCCGCTGAAGCCGCTGCCTCGCGGAGCCTGATCTGCGGGGCGCCCCGTCCCGGTGATAGTATAGGCTTCCACTTCCAAGGGAGTTTCTTGGGCCAAACGCTCGATTCGAGCGCCGGTGCACGCCAAGCGGACAGCTACTTTATCAAGATCGGGGACGGTCGCCGGGATGATATAGGCTCGAGGGCGTACCACGGATTTCAGCGTGGTGAGGTTCTTCACTCGCAGAGCCGTAAAGGGGATAAAACGCGTTTCCAACCTGGTACGATCGGCGTTAAAGACCAACGTCTCCCGCTGCTGCCCCGGGACTCTCTCGTGGGCAGACCACAGCACGACCTGATCGTTGGGATCCACGGTCTTACCCAGGTCAATCATCTCCTGCCGAGCTGCTCTCATCGTAGCTCTAAGAGCGTCGGCGTTAGTCGCCGCAGTCCTCAGCACCGACTCCACCGCCAGGCTATGGGCATAAGTACGACTCATGTAATTGACTCGCACTTTAGGAGATCGGCTCTCAAAGAGAATACTAATGGCAGGCTTGAGGGAGAATGAAGGATCCGTGATTCCTTCGTCGGGGTTCCCTTCCTGGAGCGTGGAAATTTGGTATACCTCCCCAGAAACTAGCTTGGTACCATCCCACACGTCGGCGGAGATATAGGCGCCATCGCTCATGGTGTACCAATGAGATCGCATGTGGCGAGCCCGAAGGTCTCTGTCCACGTTGGCTTCAAAGAGATTGGTGGCCATCTCTCGTACCGCTGTGGGGACGTTCTTCAGAGGGGCCACCAGAGTCTGAACTTCTTCCAGCTGATAATCCTTGTATCCCAAAGTCCTTCTGGAGGCATCACGCTCTGCTGTGACGCCGAATCCCATCTCGTGCAGATCTGCGGTGACGTCAGGGCGATACATATTCACCAATCTATGAACAATGCGCGTTATGGGAGATTCGAAAGAGGTGTTATCTCGGTTCTGGTCCATATTTGTTCGGACCGGCCGAATAGCATCGGTACCTCGCTGATACTTAAATGCCCCGTCAACACAATAACGAGGCAAAATAACAACAGAGATCTTATCCAGTATGTCATCCCATTGCCCGCTAGCAAGCTTCTGGGCGACCACCAGCATGGCTTCCGATGCGGAAGTCTCATTGCCATGAATGCCTCCCTCTAGCCACACAATGGGCTTGCCCAGGGCGTGGAGGTCGGCCGCATTGAAGAGAGAGGGCTTGCTGAAAACTAGAAGAGGAATTTTGAACATGCGCTCAATATCTCCACTGGCGTTGCGGGTAGGAACCTGAGAAACTATTTTCATTTTCATTCGGCTCGTGGGAAGGCTTTGAAGAAAATCGAGCATCTCCTCTTCAGATGTGGTCCAGCCCACCTCTCCCTGGATGTCGGAGCCATGGTCCCCCACAAAGGCCGGAGTACTCAGAGTCACGCCCTCCATAGCTTCACCGTTGTCATACCAATTTTTCACCATATCGGGATAGAGCTGCTTGGCTCGTACCGGGTCTCTGTCAATGTTATAGTCCCCGTAGGGAACCACCCCGGCCCATAGACAGGAAGCGGAAAGCACCAACAGAAGGAGCGACCAAAAAACCGACACAGCCACGCGTTTTTTGTTCCTCATATCACAAAACTCCTTTCATTTGACATGATACTTCTCGCGTTCCATCTACCTACGGCCATCCTCCTTTATGGCCAACAGAACTCCCCGCAGACGCCAGCGGAAAGGCTTTGTGCTCTCTGCAGGGCACAAGGAACCACGCCTGAATGCAAACGTCCTCGGTGCCGTAGCAAAGCGTCATCTTTTCCTCGTTCATCCCATGCGCCCATCTGCACGCCTACGTGTAGCAATCCTAGGGGAGGCCTATGACAAATGTCAAGTATGTCCGGGGATTTGGCTGTCTTTTCCGGGGCAGAATGGCCCAATCTTCCTTTCCAAAGCACCAAAAATGCTCGCCCCAGAGATTCTCTGACGATTGAGACCGTGGGCTGGATCCGCCAACGCGAGCTCCGATCGACATATTCTTCTCATGGGATCCTCCATCGCTATGGGATGCTCTGCCAGTGGCTTCCGGCAAAAAGTCCCAACCCCCGGGCCCAGGCATCTCGCCGCCCTGCGGAGCATGGACGTCCGGAAGATGGTGGTGTACCATGACAACGGGCCCTCCAGGGGCACGAGCCGAAGGGAGGAATGGGCATGGACGAGGCGAGGCTTTTCCACCGCATGCTTGACGTCATCGAAGACGACATTTTGCCGCTCACGCGGCGGACGGTGCCGGAGGGACACAAGATCTTCGGCGCGGCGGTGCTGCGCGCCGAAGACCTCTCTCTGGTGCGCGCGGGGACAAACCACGAGGCGTGGTGCCCGCTCTGGCACGGCGAAATCTACACGATCAAGGAATTCTTCGAGGACAAGACCCATCCCCGCCCGGAGGAGTGCCTCTTCCTCTCGACGCACGAACCCTGCTCCATGTGTCTCTCCGCCCTGGCGTGGAGCGGCTTTCCGAGGGTGTACTTCTTCTTCGGCTATGAACAAACTGAGGGAGATTTCCACATCCCCCACGACCTCCGGATGCTCGACGAAATCTTCCACTGCCGAAAGCCCGCCCGAAAGAGCTCGTTCCTCGAGATGACGCCCCTTTTCGACCTCATGCCGGGATTACCGGACCCCGACGCGGCCCGCGCCCGATGCGAGCGGATCCGACGCGCGTACGTCGACGTGTCGGCGGTCTATCAGGCCATCAAGGACCACAGCGTCGAGATCGCGAGGAAATAATGGCACCGGCAAAATCCGCGCCCCATGGCCCTACCGGTGTGGAGAAATGACCCTTTTCCCCCTGGAACAAAGATGCGAGTTTTAATGAAAAATTTTCTCGAAAAATAAACTGATGCCGGCTGAAAAATGCGCGCTCCTCGCCATGCGAACCCCGACCATAAAAAAAATGGACCAATGCCGGCTGGAAGGTGCGCGCTCCCGGCCACGTGTTTTCAGCCCCGCGCTCCCCGGCCACGTGCTTTCGGCGCTGCTGACGTCGATTGAGGGAATGGGGGGATGGTCTGCGGGGAGGCCGTGTAGGGGCGAAAAATACGCTCGCCCCTACGGGTTTAACCTGCGGCGGAGTTCCCCGCGACCGTGCTCCCGCTTCAAGGTTTTTCGTTCCGAGAGCCGTGGTCCTGCGGTGCGGGGATGGCGCGTATGTGTCGTGCCAGGAGCCCCGAGGGCGAAAGGTTTTCCTCCTGGAAGAGGGCGGTGGCGCCGATCACCAGAAAGGAATCCTTCGCCCGGGAGACCGCCACGTTCATCATGTTCGACCCCCTGTCGAAAAACATGTCCCCCGTGTGGTTCTGGTCGTAGGTGGGGGAAAAGAGCACCACGGAGCGTTCCGCCCCCTGGAGGGCGTGGACGGTGCCCACGGTGATGCCGTGCTCCGGCCCCAGGGAGTTGGCCAGCGCGTCCAGAATGCATTTTTTTTGCGCGGCGAAGGGGGTGATGATGCCCAGGATCTCCTCCAGGGGCTTGTTTTCGTACCGGATCTTCATGCCTTCGGCGTGCTCTTTCACCCACTGCGCCGTGGCTTCCGCTTCCTTCGCGTTCCTGCGGCTCCCTCCGGCGCGTTCCTCCGAGCCCTTCACGTCGATCTCCCCCAACGGCGGAAGAAAGTCGGGGCGGCGACGCCGCTCCTCGGGGCTCTCTTCTCGGCGGGGTTCCAGTTTGCCCCGATAGACCAGGTCGTTGCAGTACGCGATGATCTCCGGCACACACCGGCGGTGCTCCGTCAACATGAGTCCGGGGGCGAGCTCCGGATAGTCGGTGTGGCGGCATGCCCGCTGGGCCAGGCGCATGAGGTTGCCCGACGCCGCCAGAAATCCCCGGGACTGGGCTTCTTCGTAGGATCCCGCCAGAACGTCCTTTTCTGCAAGGGCCTTCTCGTACGCCTCCGGCGAAGGGTTCTTTCGAGACAGCTCGCCGTACTCCTCCGGCGAAAGGACCACCCCGTCCTTCACGGCGTTGGCCTCGTCGGTGCGGCGCATCACGGACCACACGGGTTCGATCTGGAACGTGTCCCCCACCACCAGGGCCCGCTTGGCCAGCGAGAAGGACGGCACGCCGATTTCGGGGCTCACCTG